>JACPRD010000068.1 GCA_016190145.1 Planctomycetota bacterium
GAGAGTCTGAGAAAAAAGCGAGCGCAGGAGCGGTGGCCGGGACGGCGCGGGCACGCAATCATTCCGACAAGCAAGTCCGCTCAGGTGCCCGCGCCGGCCCGTGCCACCGCGCCGGAGCTCGATTTTTTCTCAGACTCTCAGTTTCTGGCTTCAGGCTCCTGACCACCGGTGACTGGCCACTGGTGACTGACCACGGGTCACTGGCCACTGTCCACTGGTCACTGGCCCTCAGCCGCGGCCCCCCGCTTTCCGACTCGCCCCTTCCCCGCGCTTCCACACCCGCGTCACCAGCGGCGGCGGACCTTCTTCGGGCTCGATCGCGATCGGCGGCAGCGTCCGCTTGAAATACGAGGCCAGTCCGAAGCCCAGCCCGACGATGACGACCAGGAGCACGGGGTAGGCCCAGGGCCATTTCAGTTCGGGCATGTGCTCGAAGTTCATCCCGTACACGCCGGTGATGAGGGTGAGGGGCATGAAGATGGTGGCGAAGCGGCTGAGTTTCTCCATGACGCGGTTCATGCGGTTGGAGATGGTGGCGAGGCGGTTCGAGGCCATGGCGGCGAAGCCTTCGAAGGCGCTGGTGAGGAGTTCCCGGTAGATTTCGAGCTCGGTGAGGATCCAGTAGAGTTCGTCGTGGATCGAGCGGAAGCGCAGGGCGGTGGGCGCGCCCGACAGGCGGAATTCTTCCCTCGCGAGGCGGCTGATGACTTCGCGCTGAGGGACGAGGGAACGGCGGAGCGCGACGACGGAGCGGCGCAGGGAGAGGATGCGCCCGAACGGATCGCCGGCGTCCCGCTTTTCGATCATGGACTCTTCGAGATCGTCGATTTCCTTTTCGAGGAACTCGATGGTGGGGAAGTACCGGTTGGTCATGGCCTCGATGATGTCGGCCATGACGCGGCCGGGGCCTTCGCGGAAGATGTCGGGGGTGCCGACGAGGCGCTTGTGGACTTCCGCGACGCTGGTGGAGGAGTCTTCCCGGACGGTGACGATCCAGTTCTTGCCGACGAGGAAGTCGATTTCCCGGAGGTTCATTCGGCGGGAGGATTCGTCGAACTGGATGCGGTGGAGGATTACGAGGATGTAGGCGCCGTAGTCTTCGACCTTGGGGAGCGCGGTGTAGTCGCGGCACTCGTCGACGGCGGTGGGGGCGACTCCGAACGGCTTGCGGAGGATGGCGATTTCCTTCGCCTTGGCGGCCTCCATGTCGACCCAGAGGACGGCTTCCGGGTTCGCGATGAACTCGGCGAACCGGTCGGGGCTCGGGTCGGCGACGAGGCCCCCGGAGGGGGTCCAGGCGAGGGATTTCAGCACATCCCCAAGATCGTCGCGGAAGGGGGCCTGCCTTGAACCCGCCGGGTCCGGGAGCGATCAAAGAGTGTGCCGCGCGAAGCGCTTCCCGGAACCGCCGGCCGTAAATCTCTCAGGCGAGGCAGTTTGTGGGAGGCTCAGGAAGCGGTCCTGCCGGCGGAAGTCCAAATAAACCTTGACCTTGGCAGGGGGGCTCAACATAATTCCGCCTCTTTTCGTGCCGGCAGGGGGAAAGTCTCCCCGCCCCTCGCGGTGAACGAGGGGCGTTTGTTTAGGCGTAGGCTGGCGTAGCTCAGTCGGCAGAGCACCTCCTTGGTAAGGAGGAGGTCGTGGGTTCAAATCCCATCGCCAGCTTGACAGAGAATTGACGGGACCAAATTCGAGGACCGAAAGGAGAGCCACGATGGCGAAGGACGTCTTCAAGCGGACCAAACCGCACGTGAACGTGGGCACGATCGGGCACATCGACCACGGAAAGACCACGCTCACCGCGACGATCACGGAGCTGCTGTCGAAGCACAACCTGTCGAAGGTGCGCGGGTACGACTCGATCGACAACGCTCCCGAGGAGAAGGCGCGCGGCATCACGATCAACATCGCGCACGTCGAGTACGAATCGGTGAAGCGGCACTACGCGCACGTGGACTGTCCCGGTCACGCGGACTACATCAAGAACATGATCACGGGCGCGGCGCAGATGGACGCGGCGATCCTGGTCGTGTCGGCCGCGGACGGCCCGATGCCGCAGACGCGCGAGCACCTGCTGCTGGCCCGCCAGGTGGGCGTGCCGTACATCGTGGTGTTCATGAACAAGTGCGATCTGGTGGACGACAAGGAGCTGCTGGAGCTGGTCGAGGTCGAACTGCGCGACCTGCTGAACAAGTACAAGTTCCCCGGCGAGCAGGTGCCGATCATCCAGGGCTCGGCGCTCAAGGCGCACGAATGCGGCTGCGCCAAGAAGGAGTGCCAGTGGTGCGGCCCGATCTTCAAGCTGGTCGACGCCTGCGACACCTACGTTCCGGATCCGATCCGCGAGACGGAGAAGCCGTTCGCGATGGCGATCGAGGACGTGTTCTCGATTAAGGGCCGCGGCACGGTGGGCACGGGCCGCATCGAACGCGGGCAGGTCAAGGTCGGCGAGGAAATCGAGATCATCGGCCTCAAGAAGGAAACGAAGAAGTCGGTCTGCACGGGCGTCGAGATGTTCAACAAGACGCTCGACTTCGGGATGGCGGGCGACAACGTCGGCCTCCTGATGCGCGGCATCGAAAAGGAAGAGCTGGAGCGCGGCATGGTGGTCTGCAAGCCCGGGTCCATCAAGCCGCACACGAAATTCAAGTCCGAGGTGTACGTGCTGAAGAAGGAGGAAGGCGGCCGCCACACGCCGTTCTTCACGGGCTACCGCCCGCAGTTCTACTTCCGCACGACCGACGTGACGGGATCGGTGAAGCTGAAGCCCGGCGTGGAGATGGTCATGCCCGGCGACAACGCGCAGTTCGAAATCGAACTGATCCAGCCGATCGCGATGGAGAAGGAACAGCGTTTTGCCGTTCGTGAAGGCGGCCGCACGGTGGGCGCGGGCGTCGTGACCGAGATCATCGAATAAGGGAGAGCCATGCCTCCGCGCGAGTGGATATTCCTGGAGTGCTCGGAGTGCGGGACGCGTTACTACCGCACCACGAAGTCGACGTCGACCATGAAGCAGGCCGGAAAGCTCGAGCTGTCGAAATTCTGCCCGAAATGCCGGCTTCACCGCCCGCACAAGGAGAGAAAGAAGTAGGAAGTACAGGGCCCTTCGACTCGCTTCGCCCCCTCAGGGCAAGGGAGCCGCAAGAGTCCTGGCGCGGTACAGGATCCGTGAAGTTCGTCGTACAGGGCTGTAGCTCAATTTGGCAGAGCAGCTGATTCCAAATCAGCCGGTTGGGGGTTCGAGTCCCTCCAGCCCTGCATAGACCAGCAAACCGGACCGCCCGCTCCGGCGGGCGGTTCGGGCTTTTTCAGGCGAAACCGATGGCCGACGCAGAAAAGCTCGTGGAATTCGCGTACTACAAGCCGGGACAGGGGACCTGGGCACGCTGGACCGCCGGGATCCTCCTCGGCTTCCTCGTCCTCTTCGGCGCCCATTCCCTCTACAACTTCCCCGACATGGACAAGTACGTCAGCGGGAAGCTCGTGGGTGAGTCGTTCTGGGGGAAGAGGCTTTCGGATCTCCCCGGGGTCGAGCGGGGGATTACGCCGGGCCTGATCATCGCGGTGCTGGTCTTCGCGGCCGGTCTGATCGGGCTGTACCTGTTCGTCGTCAACGGCAAGCGCGCCGCGAACTTCCTGATCGATACCGAGGCCGAAATGCACAAGGTCTCGTGGCCCCCGCGCCACGAGTACGTCGGCTCCTCGATCGTCGTCATGGTGTCCGTCGTCATCATCGGGGGCTACGTCGCACTCGTGGACGCCGTCCTGCAGATCATCCTCACCAAAACGGGCCTTATCTAGGGGATCGTGAACTCCGTGGCAAAACAGTGGTACGTCGTCAGGGTCCAGAGCGGCCGCGAGGACAAGGTCCGCGACTCGCTCGAGCGGCGCGTGAAGGCCGCCAACCTCGATACCGTGATCACGCGGGTGCTCGTGCCCAGCGAGAAGGTCACGGAGATCAAGGGAGGCAAGAAGCGCGTCCGGGACCGCAAGCTGTACGCGGGTTACCTCCTGGTGGAGGCGGACTCGAAGGACGCCGGGGACATTCCCGAGCAGGCCTGGTATCTCGTCCGCGAGACGCCGGGAATCGGGGACTTCCTCGGCTCGAAAAAGCCCGTCCCGATGGCGCAGCACGAGGTCGACAAGATCCTGCTCGCGACGACCGCGAGCGTGGACAAGCCGAAGCTGGTGATCAACTTCTCGAAGGGCGACAGCGTGAGGATCAAGGAAGGGCCGTTCGAGAACATGGACGGCGTCGTGGAGGATGTGATTCCGGAAAAGGGGCTGGTCAGGGTCACGATCACGATTTTCGGCCGGCCGACGCCGGTCGAACTGGAAAGCTGGCAGATCGAACGGATCTGATTTCTTGAATGCAGGCGCGGGGCATGCTCCGCGCCTGCGCAGTCGAAGGGCAGTCGAAGGGCAAAGGAAACAGGTCGGTGCTGGGGGACGGAAACCCCTTTCCCCAAAGAGCACCATCCGCGAAAGGAAACGGTCATGGCCAAGGAAGTGATGGCGAAGGTCAAGGTCCAGTGCCCCGGCGGGCAGGCGACGCCCGCGCCGCCGGTCGGCCCCGCGCTGGGCCAGCACGGCGTCAACATCGGCGAGTTCGTGAAGCGTTTCAACGACGCCACGAAGAAGGATCCCGGCACGATCTATCCGTGCATCGTGACGATCTTCAAGGATCGGACGTTCGAGCTGACGATCAAGTCGCCTCCGGCTTCGGTGCTGCTGAAGAAGGCGGCGGGTGTCGTGAAGGGATCGGCGGTGCCGAACAAAGAGAAGGTAGGGAAGGTGACGCTGGCGCAGTGCAAGGAGATTGCGCAGCGCAAGGTGGCGGACCTGAACACGGCGGACATGGACCAGGCGGCGAAGATGATCGCCGGCACGGCGCGGTCCATGGGGATCGTGGTGGAAGGATAACTTCTGAATGCAGGCGCGGGGCATGCCCCGCGCTCGCTGATTACGGATACCCCGCGCGGATGCCGGACCGCGGCGCGGGGAATGGCGACCTCTCCGGAGGCAGCGGGCCGGCAGGAGACACGGATGAAAAAGCGCAGCAAGAAGTACCGTCGGAACGCCGCGCATGTCGATCCGAACAAGCGGTACGACCTGAACACGGCGGTCGGGATCCTCAAGAAGTTCGAGGGCCTGAAATTCGACCAGACCGTGGACGTGTCGTTCGCGCTCTTCCTCGACGTGAAGAAGGCCGAACAGGCCCTTCGCGGCGCGGTGAGCCTGCCGCACGGGATCGGCAAGGCGCGGAAGGTCGTCGTGTTCGCCGAGGGCAACGAGGCGGACGCGGCGAAAGCGGCGGGGGCGGACGAGGTCGGGAGCGACGATCTGGCGAAGAAGGTGGAGGGCGGCTGGATGGACTTCGACGTCGCAATCGCGGTCCCCAACATGATGAAGAAGATCAGCCGCCTGGGGAAGGTGCTCGGCCCGCAGGGAAAGATGCCCAGTCCGAAGAACGGCACGGTCACGGAGAACGTGACGCAGGCCGTGCGCGAGTTCAAGGCGGGCAAGATCGAGTACCGGGCGGACGCCGGCGGCAACGTGCAGGTGGCCGTCGGCAAGGTGTCGTTCCCCCCTGAGAAGTTGAGGGACAACGTGAACTTCATGATCGACCATGTGCGGTCGATCAAGCCGGCCGGCCTGAAGGGGAACTACTTCAGGAGGGTCGTTCTCTCCGGGACCATGACTCCGGGCATCGCCCTGGACGTCCAGTAAAGGGAGACCACGATGTCCAAGGCGCTCAGGACGAGGATGGTGAAGGAGATGGGGCGGCGGTTCAGCGGCGTGAAGGCCGGCGTCCTGGTGGACTACCGCGGGCTTTCGGCCGGGCAGGCGGATTCGCTTCGGAAGGATCTGCGCTCGGCGAAGGTCGAGATGGACGTGATCAAGAACTCGCTGGCGAAGCTGGCCTTCAAGGAATCGGGGCTGGCGACGCTGGAGAAACATCTGAAGGGGCAGATCGCTCTCGTGCACGGGCCGGATCCCGTGACGGTGGCGAAGAAGCTGCTGGCGTGGAAGGACAAGAACAAGAAGCTGGAGATCCGGGGCGGGATCCTGGGATCGGACCTGCTGACGGTGGACCAGATCAAGGAGCTTTCGAGGATGGCGTCGCGGGAAGCGATGCTGTCGCAGATTGCGGGGCTGATTGCGGCTCCGATGTCGGACTTCGCGTGCTGCCTGAACGCGCTGCTGCAGGACACGGCGGGGCTGATCCAGGCGCTCGAGGAGAAGAAGTCGAAGGAAGGCGGCGCGGCCTAGCGGCGGGCGCTTCCCGGAAACCAACCCAAAAAACCGAAGGATTTTCAGGAGAGTCGAGATGGGCGACGTAGCTGCGGTGCTGAACGGGGTGAAGGGTCTGTCGGACGAGGAGAAGAGCCAGGTGGTGCTGGAGACGATTGCCGGCGGTTCGGTGATCTGGCTTTCGAATCTGAAGAAGGAGTTCGAGAAGAAGTTCGGGGTGACGGCGGCGGTGGCGGTGGCGGCGGGTCCCGCGGCGGCGGTGGCTGCGGCTCCGGCGGCCGAGGTGCAGACGACGTTCGACGTGATTCTGCAGCCGGTGACATCGGACAAGAAGATCAACGTGATCAAGGTGGTACGGACGATGACGGACCTCGGGCTGAAGGAAGCGAAGCAGCTGGTGGACGAGTCGCCGAAGCCGCTAAAGACGGGGGTGTCGAAGGAGGACGCCGAGAAGATCAAGAAGGAGATCGAGGCGGCCGGCGGATCGGTGCAGATCAAGTAGGGCCAGACCGGAATTCGGCGCGCCGGGGGGTGGTTTCCGCCCTCCGGCGCGGCGTCGTCTCCGAGGTTTCCGTTCGCCGTGGGGCCGGCCGGGTGCCGGAGTAGGCGAAAGGGGCTTCGGGCGCGTGTCCCGGGAGACCGTGGAGTCCTGAGGTTCCCCACAACACCAAGGGAGCACCGATGGAAATCAGAAGTTTCGGGAAGGTGGGCGAAGCCGCGCCGATCCCGAACCTGGTCGAGATTCAGACCAAGGCGTACGAGAGGTTTCTGCAGGCCGAGATGGCGCCCAACAAAAGGGAGAAAATCGGTCTGGAGGCCCTCATCCAGGAGATTTTCCCGATCCCGTCGTACGACGGAAGCATGGAGCTGCAGTATCTGGGGTACGAGCTGAGGCAGCCGCGTTACACGCCGGACGAGTGCCGGCGGCTGAGGCTGACGTACGGCGCGCCGCTCAAGGTGCGCCTGAGGCTGCAGAAGCCCGAGCCGATCGAGGAGGACGTCTATCTCGGCGAGATCCCGCTCATGATCGGCGGGGGCGAGTTCATCATCAACGGGGCGGAGCGCGTGATCGTGTCGCAGCTTCACCGGTCGCCGGGCATCGATTTCACGGAAGAGAAGAGCGGCGACAAGAAGCTGCACAGCTGCTGGATCGTCCCGGAGCGCGGCTCCTGGATCGAGATTTCCGTCGGCAAGAAGGACTCGCTGTACGTCCGGATCGACCAGAGCGGCAAGATCCCCGCGACGACGTTCCTGCGGGCGATGTCGCCGGAGTACTCGACGAACGCGGACCTGATCCGGCTGTTCCACGAGACGAAGAAGATCAAGGTCGGCAAGGACGCGGAGCAGTTCAAGGGCAAGTTCCTGGTGGACCCGATCCTCGACCCGGAGTCGCAGAAGGTGCTGGTCGAGGCGGGCAAGGAGCTGGGCGAGGGCTCGATCAAGATCATCGCCGCCCGCGAGGACCTGAAGGAACTCGAGATCATCACGACGATGGACGATCCGTGTCTCGTCAACACGCTCTTCGAAGACCCGACCAAGACGCACGAAGAGGCCCTTCTCAAGATCTACGCCCGCCTGCGTCCCGGCACGCCGCAGCAGCTGGACCGCGCGAAGGCGCTCTTCAATGAGCGTTTCTTCGACGCGGCCCGCTACCGGCTCGGCCGGGTGGGGCGATTCCGGCTGAACCGGAAGTTCGCGGCGGTGAAGGGTGCGCCGGAGGAGCAGGTGCTTCTGCCTGCGGACATCGTGAACGCGATCCGGTACATCATGAAGATGCGGAAGGGCGAGGGGTACGCGGACGACATCGACCATCTGGGCAACCGGAGGGTGCGGACGATCGACGAGCTGGCGGCGGAGGAGATCCGGAAGGGGTTTCTGCGGCTGCGGCGGACGATCGGCGAGCGCCTGAACCTGGACAACCAGGAGCAGCTGACGCCGCGGAGCCTGATCAACGCGAAGACGGTATCGAGCGCGATCGAGTATTTCTTCGGGCGCGGCGAGCTGTCGCAGGTGGTGGACCAGACGAACCCGCTGGCGCAGCTGACGCACGAGCGGCGGCTGTCGGCGCTCGGGCCGGGCGGGCTGAACCGCAAGCGCGCGGGGTTCGAGGTGCGCGACGTGCACATTTCCCATTACGGGCGCATCTGCCCGATCGAGACGCCCGAAGGCACGAACATCGGGCTGATTTCGTCGCTGGGCATCTACGCCACGATCGACGAGTACGGGTTCCTGATCACGCCGTACCGCCTCGTGAAGAACGGCAAGGTGACCGACGAGGTCAAGCTCCTCCGTGCGAACGAGGAGATGGACATGATCATGGCTCCGGCGGACCTCCGGGTCGACGCGAAGAGCCACATCGTGGACGAGAAGGTGATCGCGCGGGTGAACGGCGAGTTCTGTTTCGTCGCCCGCGAGGATGTGAACTACATGGACGTTTCGCCGAAGCAGATGACCGGCGTTTCGGCCGCGCTCGTGCCCTTCCTCGAGCACGACGACGCCAACCGCGCGCTCATGGGTTCGAACATGCAGCGCCAGGCCGTGCCGCTTCTCATCACCGAGGCTCCCGTCGTGGGAACCGGGATGGAGAAGACGGTGGCCGAGAACAGCGCGATGGTGGTCGTGGCGAAGAAGGCGGGCACGGTGACGGCGGTGGACGCGAACAAGATCGTGATCGAGGAAGCGGAGTATCCGCTGCGGAAATTCGTCGGGCTGAACGAGCGGACGTGTCTGAACCAGAAGCCGATCGTGAAGCTGGGGCAGGCGGTGAAGAAGGGGCAGGTGATCGCGGACGGTGCGGCGACGTCTTCGGGCGAGCTGGCGCTGGGGAAGAACGTGCTGGTCGCGTTCATGCCCTGGGACGGCTACAACTTCGAGGACGCCATCATCGTCGGCGAGAGCCTGATCAAGGCCGACAAGTACACTTCCATCCACATCGAGGAATTCGAGATCGAGATCCGCGAGACGAAGCTCGGACGCGAGGAGTTCACGCGCGACATCCCGAACGTTTCGGAGAAGCAGCTGCGGAACCTGTGCGAGGACGGGGTGATCCGTGTCGGGACCCGGGTCAAGCCGGGGGACATCCTGGTGGGCAAGGTCGCTCCGAAGTCGAAGAGCGAGCTGACGCCGGAGGAGAAGCTGCTGCACGTGATCTTCGGCCGGGCGGGCGAGGACGTGAAGAACGACTCGCTGGAGGTGCCGAGCGGGGTCGAGGGGATCGTGCTGGACGCGGAGAAGTTCAGCCGGAAGGTGCACCTGTCGGAGAAGGAGCGCGAGGAGGTTCGCAAGGAGAAGAAGAAGATCGAGAAGGACTTCGAGACGAAGGTCCAGGAGTTGCTGGACGGGCTGATCAAGGAGATCAAGCCGATCGTGGGTCGCGCGGTTCCGGCGACGCTCGAGTTCGGCACGAAGGGGAACGGGCCGAAGGACCTGAAGGAGCTGGGCGAGCGGCTGGATCCGGAGCGGATGGACTTCGACAAGCCGAGCGAGAAGAACAAGGTGACGGCGACGGTGCGGGAGTTCTTCCGCAAGGCCGAGGTTCACGAGAACGACAAGGAGCGCAAGGTCAACCGGCTCGAGCGCGGCGACGAGCTGCCGACGGGGGTGCTCGAGATGGTGAAGATCTACATTGCGACGAAGCGCAACCTGTCGGTTGGCGACAAGATGGCGGGGCGGCACGGGAACAAGGGGGTCATCGCGAGGATCATGCCGGACGAGGACATGCCGTTCCTGTCGGACGGGACGCCGGTCCAGATGATCCTGAACCCGCTGGGCGTGCCGAGCCGCATGAACGTCGGGCAGATTCTGGAGACGCACCTCGGCTGGGCCGCGACGCACCTGGGGTTCCGGGCGACGACGCCGGTCTTCGAGGGGGCGAGCGAGCAGGAGATCACGGAGCTGCTCGGGCAGGCCGGGCTGCCGATGGACGGCAAGTCGACCGTGCACGACGGGCGTACGGGCGAGCCGTTCGACGAGAAGGTGACGGTGGGATTCATCTACATGATGAAGCTGCACCACCTCGTCGACGACAAGGTGCACGCCCGGGCGACCGGGCCGTACAGCCTCATCACCCAGCAGCCGCTGGGCGGCAAGGCGAGGTACGGCGGACAGCGCTTCGGAGAAATGGAAGTCTGGGCGCTCGAGGCGTACGGGGCGGCCAACATCCTGCAGGAGCTGCTGACGGTGAAGTCGGACGACGTGGACGGCCGGACGAAGATCTACGAGTCGATGGTGAAGGGGGAGAACACCCTGGAGCCGGGCACTCCGATGTCCTTCGAGGTGCTCACGAACGAGATCAAGGGCCTGGGCCTGTCGCTCAAACTCGAGAAGAGAAAGGGGATCTAACGAAATGGATCTCTTTTACGACCGCATCAACGACTACTCGGCGGTGACGATCAAGCTGGCGTCGCCTGAGGAGATCCGGAGCTGGTCCTACGGCGAGGTGAAGAAGCCTGAGACGATCAACTACCGGACGTACCGGCCGGAGAAGGACGGTCTTTTCTGCGAGCGCATCTTCGGCCCGGAGAAGGACTGGGAGTGCTTCTGCGGGAAGTACAAGGGGATCAAGTACAAGGGGATCGTGTGCGACCGTTGCGGCGTCGAGATCACGCTGTCGCGCGTGCGGCGCAAGCGCATGGGGCACATCAACCTGGCCGCCCCTGTGGCGCACATCTGGTTCTTCAAGACGATTCCCAGCCGCATCGGGACGCTGCTGGCGATGAAGACGTCGAGCCTGGAGCGCGTGGTGTACTACCAGGACTACGTCGTGACCGAGGTGCGCAAGAAGACGTGCCCGTTGAAGGAGAAGCAGCTTCTCTCGGAGGAACAGTTCCGCGAGTACAAGGAGCGGTACGGGGACGACTTCGAGGCGGACATGGGCGCGGAGGCGGTGAAGGTGCTGCTGATGCGGATGGACCTCGGGACGGTGTCGGACCAGCTCCGCAAGGACCTCAAGAAGACGACCTCGGCGCAGCGCTCGAAGGACATCATCAAGCGCCTGCGGCTGGTGGAGATGCTGACGGCGTCGGGGAACAAGCCCGAGTGGATGATCCTCGACGTGGTGCCCGTCATCCCGCCGGACCTTCGGCCGCTCGTCCTCCTCGAGAGCGGCAACTTCGCGACGAGCGACCTGAACGACCTGTACCGCCGCCTCATCAACCGCAACAACCGGTTGAAGAAGCTGCTCGATCTGAACGCGCCCGAGGTCATCATCAGGAACGAAAAGCGCATGCTCCAGCAGTCCGTGGACGCGCTCTTCGACAACAACCGCTGCCGCCGCCCGGTGCTGGGCTCGAACAACCGCCCGCTGAAGTCGCTGACGGACATGATCAAGGGCAAGCAGGGCCGGTTCCGCGAAAACCTGCTGGGCAAGCGGGTGGACTACAGCGCCCGTTCCGTGATCGTCGTCGGACCGGACCTCAAGCTGAACCAGTGCGGGCTTCCCAAGAAGATCGCCCTGGAGCTGTACCAGCCGTTCATCATCCGCCGGCTGCGCGAACTGGGCCGCGCGGACACCATCAAGAGCGCCAAGAAGATGCTGGAGAGGCGCGACGAGGGGGTGTGGGACATCCTGGAGGAGGTCATCAAGGACCACCCCGTGATGCTCAACCGCGCCCCGACCCTTCACCGCATGGGCATCCAGGCCTTCGATCCCGTCCTCGTCGAAGGCAACGCCATCAAGATCCACCCGCTCGTCTGCGCCGGCTTCAACGCCGACTTCGACGGCGACCAGATGGCCGTCCACCTGCCGCTGTCGTGGGAAGCGCAGGTCGAGGCCAAGACGCTCATGATGTCGACGCAGAACATCTTCAGCCCCGCGCACGGGAATCCGATCATCGCCCCGTCGCAGGACATGGTGCTGGGCATCAACTACCTCACGGTGTGGCGCCCCGGCAACGACCGGAAGATGGCGGACCTCAAGAAGCCCTTCAGCTCCATCGAGGAAGCGCTTCTCGCCTACGACTCCAGGAAGATCCTGATCCACTCGCCGATCCGCGTGATGCTGGGGGAGAAGCGGGAGGTATGGTCGAAGCGCGACACGGTGGAGAAATCGGAGGGATTCGGGCGGTACATCACGACGGTCGGGCGGATGCTGTTCAACGACGTCCTGCCGCCGGGGATGCCCTACTACAACTACGAGGTGGACAAGAAGGGGTTGTCGTCGGTGATTTCGACATGTCACCGGCGTCTGGGCAAGGAGGCGACGCTCAAGCTTCTGGACGATCTGAAGGAGCTGGGGTTCAAGTCGGCGACGCTGGCGGGGCTGTCGCTTTCGAAGGACGACCTGAAGGTGCCGACGAGGAAGCCCGAGATTCTGAAGCTGGCGGAGGACGAGGTCGCGAAGATCGACAAGAACTACCAGAAGGGCGCGATCACGGAGGGGGAGCGATACAACCAGGTCATCGACTGCTGGACCAACGCGCGCGAGCGGGTTGGAGAGGCGATGATGCTGGAGTTGCGCGACGACATCCGTGACGGGAAGGCCATTCTGAACCCCATTTTCATGATGGCGACGTCCGGTGCGCGGGGTTCGGTGGACCAGGTTCGCCAGCTGGCCGGAATGCGGGGTCTGATGGCGAAGCCGTCCGGCAAGATCATCGAGACTCCGATCAAGGCGAATTTCCGCGAGGGCCTGAACGTCCTCGAGTATTTCAGCTCCACGCACGGCGCGCGCAAGGGTCTGGCCGACACGGCGCTCAAGACGGCCGACGCCGGCTACCTGACGCGCAAGCTGGTGGACGTGGCGCAGAACGTGGTGATCGGCATCCAGGACTGCGGCACGCTGAACGGCATCACGAAGTCGACGGTGTACAAGGGCGAGAAGGTGGAAGTCTCGCTGGCGCAGATCCTGCACGGCCGCGTCGCCCGGGACAACATCGTGGACATCGTCACCGACGAGATCGTGGTGCGCGAGAACGAGGTCGTCACGGACGAGATCGCCAAGCGCATCGAGGGCCTGGGGTACCAGAAGGTCCGCGTGCGGAGCCCGCTCACGTGCGAAGCTCCCATCGGCCTCTGCGCCCGGTGCTACGGCATGGACCTCTCGACCAGTCAGCTCGTGGAGGAAGGGCTCGCCGTCGGCATCATCGCGGCGCAGTCCATCGGCGAGCCCGGCACGCAGCTCACGATGAGAACGTTCCACATCGGCGGCGTGGCGTCGAAGACGCTGGAAGAGTCGCAGATCCTTTCCAAGACGCCGGGCAACATCCGCTACTCCGGCATCCGCGTCGCGAAGGCGCGCGGAGGCGAGTTCGTCTCGCTGAACCGGAACGGCGAAATCCTCGTGCTCGACGACAAGGAGCGCGAGATCGAGCGGTACACGATCCCGGCCGGCGCCAACATCAAGGTGGAGGATGGGTCGAAGGTGAAGAAGGGTGCGCTGATCGTCCGCTGGGACCCGCACAACATCCCCATCCTCGCCGAAAAGGACGGCGTCGTGCACTTCGAGGACATCGTCAAGAACGTGACGATGCGCGAGGAGATCGACGCGAAGTCCGGCGTGCGCCGCAAGGTGATCATCGAGCATAAGGGCGACCTGCACCCGCAGGTGGTCATCAAGGACAAGTCGGGCAACATCCTGGGTTCGTACGTCGTGCCGGAGAAGGCGTTCATCGAGGTCAACCAGGGCGACGAGATCGTCCCGGGCGACCTGCTGGCGAAGACGCCGCGCGAGATCACCGGCACGCAGGACATCACGGGCGGCCTGCCGCGCGTCACCGAGCTGTTCGAGGCGCGCAAGCCGAAGGACCCCGCCGTCATCTCCGAGATCGACGGGCTCGTCGAGCTGGGCGAGAAGCGGCGCGGGAAGCGGACGATCATCGTGAAGAACGAGGAGTCGGGGCTGGAGCGCGAGCACCTCGTGCCGCACGGCAAGCACCTCCGGGTGCACCGCGGCGACAAGGTGCGCGCGGGCGAGGCGCTCGTGGACGGCCCGCTCGTCCCGCACGACATCCTGCGGATTTCGGGCGAAGAGGCGGTGCAGGTGTACCTGCTCCGCGAGGTCCAGAACGTGTACCGGTCACAGAGCGTGTCGATCGACGACAAGCACGTCGAGATCATCATCAGCCAGATGCTGCGCAAGGTGAAGATCCAGGCGTCGGGCGACACGGACATGCTGCCGGGGACCGTGATCGACAAGTTCCGGTTCCAGGACGAGAACCGGAAGTTCGAGGAGAAGGGCAAGAAAACGGCGACGGCCAAGCCGCTCCTCCTCGGCGTCACCAAGGCGGCGCTTCAGAGCGAGTCCTTCATCGCCGCGGCGTCGTTCCAGGAGACGACGAAGGTGCTGACGGAGGCCGCGCTGGCGGCGCGGCGCGACGAGCTCGTGGGCCTGAAGGAGAACGTGATCCTCGGGCACATGATCCCGGCCGGGACGGGATTCCGGCAGTACGCGCACATGAGGGTGAAGAAGAACGTAGCGCTGGTGAAGGAAGGAGACCAGGTGATTTAGGCAGTCGAGTCCAGGGGGCGGAGGCGCGAGCCTCCGCCCCCGTTTCCGGCCCTGGAGGGGGGCTTAGCACTTGCAAAGGCCCCCGGCCGTCTGTAACCTCCTTGGCCCAATTCCCACAGGAGACGTCCCCGTCATGTGCCCCACCGTGAATCAGCTGGTCCGCCAGGGCCGCCGGTCGGCCAAGGTGAAGAGCAAGTCGCCGGTGCTGCAGGAGTGCCCGACGAAGAAGGGCGTGTGCCTGCAGGTGAAGACGATGACCCCGAAGAAGCCGAATTCGGCTCTGCGGAAGATCGCGCGCGTCCGCCTGTCGAACGGGCGCGAGGTCACGGCCTACATCCCGGGCGAGGGCCACAACCTGCAGGAGCACTCGATCGTGCTCGTGCGCGGCGGCCGCGTCCGCGACCTGCCCGGCGTGCGCTACCACATCGTCCGGGGCGTGCTGGACTGCTCCGGGGTGGACGCGAGGAAGCAGAGCCGGTCGAAGTACGGGGCGAAGCGTCCGAAGGCCTAGACAACGTGCGGGGGGCCGGCCGTCCGCGGTCGCCCCGCTTTTCCAGTCGTGCCTCCTGAACGGGGGCGCCCCGGCGACGGGGCCAGGGAAGTCCGCGAAAAAGACCGCGGGCGCGAAAGGGAAACATGGCGAAGTTCAAGTCGTTCGAGAAGCTGCTCCGTCCGGATCCGCGGTACAAAAACAAGGTCGTCGGCAAGTTCATCAACAGCCTGATGTACGACGGGCACAAGGTGAAGGCCCAGACCATCTTCTACGACGCGCTGAAAGCCATCGAGAAGAAGGTTCCCGGAGTCGACCCGCTCGAGATCTTCACGAAGGCGATCGAAAACGTGAAGCCGCTCATCGAGGTCCGGTCGCGGCGCGTCGGCGGCGCGACGTACCAGGTGCCGGTCGAAGTCGGGGTGAAACGGGCGACGTCCCTCGCGTTCCGGTGGCTGATCGCCGCGATGCGGAAAAAGAAGGGGCGTCCGACGTACCTGCGGCTCGCGGACGAGCTGGCGGCGGCGTACAAGAAGGAAGGTGACGCCATCACCTCGCGCGAGAACGTGCACAAGATGGCCGAGGCGAACAAAGCGTTCGCGCACTTCGCCTGGTAGACCCGTCCGGGAATCCGGAACCCGCCCTCCCGGGCGGGTTTTTTTGTCGGCGGGAACGGACCTCGGATTCGGTTAGACTTCCTGTGACGCTTCCAGGAGAACACCGATGAAACGATTCTGGCTCGCCCCGATCGCCTCCCTCGTCCTCGTCTGCCTCGCCCCCGCCGAAGACAAGGAAATCTGCCCGCGCTGCATGAACAACAAGAAGCACCGGTGCAACACCTGCGACGAAGTCGGGAGCAAGGTGCTCGACTGCCTGAGGTGCGAGAAGGGAAAGGAAGACTGTCCGACCTGCGGAGCGCAGGGGTGGCTTCCCTGTCCCAACGGGGACACGCTTCCCTGCAAGAAATGTCACGGCGACAAGAAAATCGGCTGCCCGGAATGCGACAAAGGGAAGAGGAAGTGCACGGAGTGCCTGGGCAAGGGCAAGGTCTCGATGCCCTGTCCGGCCTGTGCAGGCACCGGCCGGCAGGAGTGCGCGACCTGCATCGACTGGGGGGTCGCGGTGCGCAAGGGAGGCATGGAGCCGACGAGGGACGTAGTCGAGGCGCTGAAGACGTTCGAGGTGGCCCAGGGCGATCTCAAAATCCTCGAGGGAGCGTTCCGCAAGAACCTCCCCGGCCAGACGCAGTACGAGATGGAGCGCACCTTCACGCCGCAGATCGGCGGCTACAAGGACGGCATCTGCCTTTACGCGATCGCCCTGCTGGAGCGGCCGCAGGAAAAGGGGACGGACGGAATGCCGATGAAAGAGGCCGGGCTGATGAAGGTCCGGAACGCCAAGGTTCTCGTGCAGGCCACGAACGACATGGAGTCGATGGTCGAGCCGGTGCTCAAGGCGAAGTGGACGAAGGACCTCAAGTACGTGTTCTTCGCGGTGGTCGCGGCGACGGACGAGAACGGCCTGTCCAAGTGGCGGCCGCGCATCTGCGCCGTGGTCAAGTACCAGAAGCTTCTCGAGATCAAGAAGCCGGGCGATGAGGAGTCGTTCGACGTCATGAACATGGCGGACTGGAGCTTCACGGATCCGGCGATGAAATACTGACAAACCCTTTCACCGGCGTGGCGGGTAGATCGGCTTCCCCTTCTCGTCCACGGATTGCACGACTTCGAAATCCGATCCCTTTACCCTCCGAAGCCGCCCCAGGTCTTCGTCGTCCCACCGGGGATCCGGCGCGCCCGTCAAGAACCAGTCGCTTCCGTTGTCCGCCAGGATCATGCCGTGGCGCTTCAGCGCCTCCAGGATCACACGGTTCCGCTTCGAAAAGCCCTTCACCTCAAACCCCGCCTTGAGTCTCACGCGCAGGCCCATGGGCGGCAGGGCAGGGTCGTTGCCGCGGCCGGCGTGGTGGCGTGCGGGCCACCAGTGTTCGCTGCGGGAGCGGCGGACGGTGAAGCGGACGGCGTGATCGACGAGGCCGCGTTCGACTTCTTCGAAGCGGACGAGGCCGGGGAAGATGGGGAGTCCGGCGGCGTCGGCGGAGGTCCAGTTGTCGGGGCGGAGGTCGTTGGAGCGCAGGTTGAAGATGGCGCCGGAGCCGGCCTTCCAGCCTTTTTTCTCCACGGGGAAGACGTGGTAGAGCTCGTAGAGCATGCCGGCGTCGCGGTCGAGCATGAGGATATGGCGGTCTCCTTCGGCGTCGGGGCCGCCCTCGATGGGCGGATTTTCGGGGATGGGGTACGGTTCACGGTCGCTTTCGTCGCCGTACTCCCACTCGAGGATCTTCTGGCGCTTCGTCTTCGCCGTGACGACGACGTAGGGGATTCCGTACGTCTTTCCGAAGTCGGGGTGGAGTTCCGCGTCCGCGCCCATGGACGCGATGATTTTCACCGAGTCGGGGTGCACCTTGTGGCGGCTGATGTCCCAGTGCCACGGGTTGTCGGCGGGGAACACCTGGAACTTCGGGCCCAGGTCCTCGTTGTCGGCGAGGGCGGCGGCGGCGAGGGCGAGGGCGGCGCAGGCGGGGAAGGCGCGTTTCATGGGAGTCGCCCCACTTTACCGCAGGCCGTAGAATCGCGCGCGCATGTCGCGCACCGAATTCGACGTCGCGGTCGTGGGAGGGGGCATCGTCGGACTGGCGACGGCGATGGCTCTTCTCAAAGCGGGGCGCGGCGTCGCGGTCCTGGAGGCGGAGGACCGCGTGGGGGCGCACCAGACCGGGCACAACAGCGGCGTGATTCATTCCGGCCTGTACTACCGGCCCGGCTCGCTCAAGGCGCGGCTGTGCGTGGAAGGGCGGGAAGCGATGTTCGCGTTCTGCCGCGAGCGCGGGCTGCCTCACGCGCGGTGCGGGAAGGTGGTCGTCGCCGCGCGCGCGGAAGACCTTCCGCGGCTCGCGGCGCTCGAGGAGCGGGGCCGCGCGAACGGGCTGGCGGGGGTGAAGCGGCTGGACGCGGCGGAGCTGAAGGCGATCGAGCCGCACGCGGCGGGGCTCGCGGCGCTCTGCGTGCCCGAGACCGGGGTCGCCGACTACGCCGCGGTCGCAGGCGCGATGGCGGAAGCGGTGCGCGAGCGCGGCGGCGAGGTCCTCACCGGCGCCCGGGTCGCGGCTATCCGCCCGGCCGCCGGCGCGCTCACGCTGGAATGCCCGCGCGGCGCGGTGCGCGCGCGGTTCGCCGTGACCTGCGCGGGCCTCCAGTCGGACCGCGTCGCCCGCCTGGCCGGCGCCGACCCCGGCCTCCGGATCGTTCCCTTCCGCGGCGAGTACTGGACCCTCCGCACCGGCGCCGACGCGCTCGTCCGCGCCCTCGTCTACCCCGTCCCCGACCCCGCGTTTCCGTTCCTCGGCGTCCATTTCACCCGCCGCATCGGCGGCGCGGTCGAGGCGGGCCCCAACGCCGTGCTCGCCCTGCGCCGCGAAGGCTACGCGCGCGGCAGCTTCTCACTCCGCGACGCGCGCGACATCTTCGGGTACTCCGGATTCCGCCGCCTCGCCGCCGCGCACTGGCGCATGGCGCTCGCCGAGGAATGGCGCGCGCTCAGCCGCCGCGCGCTCGCGCGGTCGCTTCAAATCCTGGTCCCCGACGTGCGCGCGGAGGACCTGGTGCCGGGGGGAAGCGGCGTGCGGGCGCAGGCGCTGGCGCCCGACGGGAAGCTGCTCGACGATTTCGCCTTCGTGGAAGGGGAGCGGAGCCTGCACGTGCTGAACGCACCGTCGCCCGCCGCGACGGCTTCGATCGCGATCGGAAAGGAGATCGCGCGGCGGGTCCGCATTCGCTGATCCGATCAATGCCCCATGGTTCTCCGGTATCTTCCCGACGCGCCGCGCGACGACTTCTTGAGCGGAGACTTTGTCGCCTGCGGCTCGATCGGCGCGGCCGGCGGGATCGGCTCCGCGGCCGGTGGCGGCTCCGCCGGCTTCTCGATCGGTCCGTGCACGAAGAACTCGTTGATCTCGCGCACGCGCGTCATCGTCACGCCGTCGCGTCGCTCGACCGCAAGCGGGTGGTCCGCGGCGGCGACCTCGAGCAGCGGCCGCTGCCCGACCGGGCGCGTGTGAACCATCACCTTGAGGCCCGTCGTCGGCGGGTAGTCGGGGAGTTCCGTCGCGAGCGCCCCCGGGTAGGCCGGCTCCTTCTCGCGCCCTTCTTCGAGCCAGATGTCCAGCGCCCGCCGGTACGGCAGCTCGCCCACCGACACCCACACGCCCCACTGGAACGGCTCGGGCCCGTCTTTCACCGGAATCTGCACCAGCCCGCGCAGGAAGTAGTTCTTCCCGTCGATCTCGCAGGTCTCTTCGCTCAGCACCGCCCGTTTCGCGCGGTCCGACTCCGGGATCCTCAGATACTGCTCCGGCGTCGGCGCGTGGAACGCGAACATCATCTGGTGCAGCTCGCCGCACCGGTGGCATCTGTAGCGCGCCATGCTCTCCCCCTTATCAGCGACAGTGACCGGCCAGGACGTCCTCGAATCCCAGCTGCTCCGGGGACCGCGCTCCAACCGCGGCTCCGGGTTCAATATACCTTCGCGATCCGGCCGTGTTGGCGAAGACTTGACCGGGGCTCGACCCGTCCATGCATTCCCGCCTTCGCCAGTCATTTCGCGATTTTCCTGAAATGAACCGGCGGAATAAGCATATTGCTGGCAGCGGATGTGCTTCCCGCCGTGCCCACCGACCCGCGGAGCCTGGCCGCGGGGGATTCGGAGAGTCCAGTTGACTGCCGCAGAAGTTCGATCCAGAATTTCAGGACCTGCGCGCCACGACGTACGCGCCGGGATCCGCTCCCGGAGTCTTCTCGGGTCCTTCGGCCTGGCCCTCGCCATCGCACTTCCTTCGCACGCGGACGACCTGCGGGATCGCCTCTCCCGGCTCCTCGCGACGGCGGATTCCGATGACCCCTCGGTGCGAGGCAGCATTGCGGAAGATCTTGACAGGTGGTGTGACGACGCCGGGGCGGAAGCCGTCCCCATCCTCGAAGACGCTGCGAAAACCGGGTCGCCAGAAGTCGCGATGCGGGTAGGACATCAGATTCTGTTCCTCGCCCAGGTCGCGGATCTTCGTGTGCGGCGGCAGCGGCTGGCAACGGTGCCGGGGGTGGCGGGCTCCGACTGGGTGCGGTTCAACGAGGGACTTCGTGGATCGAATCCGGATGGAACTCGATGGATATTCGGTTATCGCACGGGGTGGCTCCTCTGGAAGGCCGACTTGACCGTTGTCCTGATGGACGACGACCTGGAAATCCGGTTGGAGAGTCGCCAGCCCCTGGTTCCCTACGATTGGCAGCAGGTGCGGAAATCCTATCCCGACGACTGCGAACCGGGCGAGGTCGAGGTCCTGGATTACTCCAAGAAGTGCCTGGAAGTGGTCGGAACTCGTCCGTGGGAAGGCATCTCTGAGAGGGGCCGGTTTGAGCATGCCATGATTCCCGCGCTGCATGCCTTCTGGGCCTCTGACCGCGGTCTGAATCGCCTCTCCGTGGCATTGTGGGGGCTGGCGGAACGCACGGTCCAGGAGCTTTCGGTAACAGGCGACCCGCGCACGGCCGAGGAGCGGGTCTTCACCGGATTCGCCGGCTTCTGGCGCTCACAGGCGATCTACGACGCATTCCTTGGGAAGTCCATCGTTCATCTCAGGAAGCTCTGGCAGACCATCGCCTCCCTGGAGACGGAGGAGTTTTCCGCGGAAGCCGCCGAGATCGTCGCGGCCTACGAGTGCCGGCTGCTTCCGAATCCAGGAGCCCGCAGCCTTCGCCCTTCCGCCATCCGCAAATTGCCGAGGGTGCAGCAATCGGCCGCCTGGATCGCCCGGCTCGCCGATCTTCGGGGATGGGGTGCCGGGTGGACGTGCGCACCGACCGCCGTCGAGGCTGGCAGGTTTGACTGGGAACCCGAGGGACATCCGCGGCGCAATGCGGCGCAGGAGGTCGTCAGTCTCGGCTGGGACGCCCTTCCCGCCGTCATCCAGGCTCTGGATGATCCCGCACCGACGCGCATCATGTGGAGGAATTCCCAAAGCGGATCGAAGCTCCAGCTCCTCCGGATCGGGGACGTCTGCTTCGAAATCTTCAGCAAGATTGCCGGCTGGGATCCGCGGACTCGCCCTTCAACGGCGAACTACCCTCACGCTCTCGGCGATCTCGCCGACATGAAACGGAAGGCGATGGAGTGGTGGAAATCGGCCCGGCTGCGGCCGCCCGAAGAACACTGGATCATGCTCCTCGCGAGGAATCCCGTCTTCGCGGCGGAGCGGCTCTTCGCGATCGACCGCGAGCGGTTCGTGCCGGAAATGCTCCGGGCAGTGGAAGCCGGCGGACCCGGCGCGTTCGCGCTGCTCGAGGCGGTCGCGCCCGCCGTTACGGCGGAACATGGCGGAATTCTGCAGCGTCTGATCGGGAAAGAAGACCCATGTCTCGTCGTAGTCTCGGCGAGGCTTCTCTGGGAACGATCTGCCGACGATTCAGGCGCGCGCGAGGTTGCCCGCCGACTTGCCACAGCCGGCTGGACCGGCAAAGGGAGCGAGATGCCCCTGCTTCCCAATTCTTTCCCTAATCCATTGTGCCGGGCGCCCTGGGAAAAATGCGCGATCTGGCTTCTCGCGGAAATCCCCCGCGGGTTCGCGCTGAACGCGTTGTTTCCGCTGCTGGACGGCGGATCTGAAGTGGTTGCGGCCTGCGTCATCCTGTCGGCACGCCAAACTCCGTGCCGCGCCCTCGCCGAGCGGGTCGTCGGCTTCCTTGACGACACCGTGTCGACACGCAGACGCGACGCCGCGGCCGAGTCGCTCTCACGCCTCCTCGGGTTTCCCCGCTCGTTTGACGCCCGCGACACGGAGTCCGAGAAAGACGAGTTCATCCGGGAGCTCAAGGACTGGTGGGACAGGACGAAGGACTCACACGCCTGGGCAGACGTCGTGCCCGAGCCCGAATGAACCGGAGTCGCGTGAAGTGATCGCGCGGCTGGAATCTCCGTCCGTTCGAATCGTCACCCGTCTCCTGTCTTTCTCTCCAGCCACCGGCAGTCCTCCACCACCAGCGCCGGCACGTCGAAGTCCAGTTCCACCTTCCCCCGCAGCACGAACGGCTTCACGTGCGTCATCCGCTGGCAGAACTTCGCGTACGCCTCCGGGAAAAACGTCGCCTCGTAGATCGCGCTCGTGTCCTCGAACGACACGAACTCCATCGGCTCCCCCTTCTTCGTCTCGACCACTTTGCCCGTCACCCACCACCCGATCGCCGTCACCTCCTTCCCCGCGTGCGCCGCCAGGTCGCTTCCCTTTACAGGGTCCATCCCCCCCAGTTCGCGCTCGTACAGCGACAGCGGGTGCCGCGACATCAGGAACCCCAGCGTCTCGACCCCTGCGCCAGCATCTGCGTTTCGGTGTACGCGGGCGGGCGGGGGAGGGCTGCGGCGGAGTCCGGGAAGAGGTCGTCGGGGGCGGGCGCGGGGGCGGCGCAGCGCCAGAGGAGGGCGGCGCGCGAGAGGCCGCCCGCGAGGGAGTCGAGCGCGCCCGCGAGGATGAGGAGGCGGTTGTCGGCGGGGTCGAGGCGCGTGCGGCGCTGGAAGTCCTCGAAGGAGCGGAACGCGCCGTCCTTCGCGCGGGCGTCGAGCACGGCGGCGACGGCGCCGTCGTGGAGGCCTTTCACCTGCATGAATCCCGCGCGCACGGTGTCGTGGACGCCGGTCCATTCGCGGCGGCTCGCGTTCACGTGGGGCGGCAGGACGCGGAGGCCCATGCGGCGGGCTTCGGAGACGTAGGCGAACGCCGAGTAGTAGCCGCCCTGGTTGGAGATCACGGCCGCGATGAACTCGGCAGGGTGGTGGGCCTTGAGGTAGGCGGACTGGTACGAGACGAGCGCGTAGGAGGCGGAGTGCGGCTTGCAGAACGAGTATCCCGCGAATGACCCGATCATGTCCCAGATGCGGTCCACGGCCGGGCGGTCGACGCCGCGCGCCTCGCAGCCGGCGTAGAACCGGCGCCGGTAGTCCTCGAGTTTTTTCGCGCGTTCTTTTTTCGCGAGGACTTTCCGGAGGCCGTCGGCGTCGGCCGCGTCGAACCCCGCGAGCGCCATCGCGACCTTCGAGACGTCCTCCTGGTACGACATGATGCCGTAGGTTTCGGCGAGGAGTTCGCCGAGGACGGGGTGAAGTGGCTCCCACGCGCCGCCGCGGAGGCGGCGGACGTACTCGCGGATGAAGGAGTTGGCGGCGGGGCGGATGATGGAGGAGTGGATGACGAGGTGGGCGAAGTCGCCGGCGCGGGTTTTCTGCTGGAGCTGGCGCATGGCGGGGGACTCGACGTAGAAGACGCCCATGGTGTTGCCGTCGCGGACGAGTTCGACGGTGGCGGGGTCGAGGTGGGGTTTCCAGCCGGGCGGGTCCACGACGGTCCCGGTGTTTTCTTTGACGGCGCGGATGGCGTCGCGGATCACGGCAAGCGAGCGGTTGCCGAGGAGGTCGATCTTCACGAGCCCCATTTCTTCCGAGCCGTCCTTCTCCCAGTGCACCACGGGCACGCCCTTCGCCGCCATTTCGCACGGCACGCGCTCGGCGAGCGCCCGCGGCGCGAGCACGATCCCGCCGGGGTGGACCGAGAGGTGCCGCGGCACGCCCTCGAGCCGGCGCGCGAGCCGGAAGATCTCGGGCCACGGCGGGCGCGGCTCCCAGCCGCGGAACATGGGGTGCTCCGCGATGTCGTCGAGCCCGCCGCCGTCCCAGAACCACGGCATCTTCCCCGTGACGCGCAGGATCTCGGCCTCGGGGAGGCCGAAGACCTTGGCGGTTTCGCGGACGGCCATGCGCGGCCGGAACAGGACGTGGTTGCAGATCATGGCGGCGCGGAGTTCGGCGTCCGGCGTTCGGCGTTCGGAGTTCGGAGTTCGGCGTTTCGCGCAGTCGGCCCAGGAACCCGAATCGCGCAGGACCGCCTCGATCACCCCGTCGCGCTCGTCCCACGCGAAGTCGATGTCGATGTCCGGCGGGTCGACGCGGCCTTCGTTGAGAAAGCGCTCGAAGAACAGGTTGTGCTCGACGGGGTCCACCTGTGTGATGCCCAGGCAATAGGCGACCACGCTCGCCGCCGCGGAACCCCTTCCGCAGATCCGCGGCGCGCGCCGCGCGATGTCGCGCACGATGAGGAAGTAGTCGACGAAGCCCTTCTGCCGGATCAGCGACAGCTCGCGCTCGACGCGCAGCCGGACGGTCTCGGTGATCTCGCCGTAGCGGAGGCGCGCGCCCGCCCAGGCGTCGCGTTCGAGGAGGGCGCCCGCGTCGCCGCCGGGGTATTCGGGAAAGATCAGGGAGCGGTCCGGGGAGAAGCTGCATTCCTCTGCGAGCCGTTCGGCGTTCTCGAACGCGCCGGGGACGTGCGCGAGCAGCCGCCGCAGGTCCGCCTCCGGCTTGAGCCATGCCTCCGGCGACACGATGTCCCCGGGATCGAGCGTCGAAAACGTCGCGTTGTTCGCGATGGCGCGCAGCAGCCGGTGGACCTCCCACCCGCTCCGCTCCGCGAACCACGCGTCCGGCGTCGCCACCGGCGGGAGGCCGAGCGCGAGCGCGGAGGCGGCCGCGTACGGCGCGGTGGCGCGCACTTCGGCGTAGAGGTTGTCGCGCCCGCCGGGCAGAAGAGCCTTCAGCACGTCGACGCTGTCGGTGAGCACGGCGAGCCCTTCCCGATCTTCCGCCAGCCGCCGCGACAGGCGGAACTCCGCGTCGAGGTGGCGTGCCGTGAGCGTGCGGCACAGGTTCGCGTACCCGCGCGCGTCGCGGGCGAGCAGCACCGCGCGCTCGCGGTTCAGGGCGATCTCCGCGCCGACGATCGGCCGCACGCCGTGTTCTTCGCACGCGTTCAGGAATTCCGGCAGCCCGTAGAGCCCGTCGCGGTCGGTGAGCGCCACCGCGCGCGCGCCGGCGGCCTTCGCGGCGCGGACCATGGCGGCGGGGGATGAGGCGCCGCGGCAGAGGGAGAATCGGGTATGGAGGTGAAGGGGAGTCATGCGATGTTAGTATTTTATTAGGGTTTGGAACTTCAAAGGCAAAAAATCAATTTCAAAGGGCAACGGAGGAGGCCTGCGGGGACATTTTGCCTCCGAAGCGCGAGGATGCGCACCCGGCGCTGGCTCGCGGTGGTTTCGGGGGGCGGGCGCGCGGCATCCGGGTTGCGGGATAGAATGGAGACCGGACACGAACCCCAGTCGGAGGATCTCCCATGCAGGCGACCCTGACGCTCAACGACGACGAGTACGCCGTCCTCCACGCGATGCTCAAGGGCGAGCGCGAGGAGGCCCACCACATGATCCACCAGTCGGGATGGAAGCATCACGACGACCTGAAGGCGCGCCTCGCGGTGGTGGAGGGGCTGCTGAAGAAGATGGAGGAGGCGGCGAAGAAGTAGGCTTCGGCGGACGCCCGTTCGCGTTATGCTGACGGCATGAAGGAAAAGGCGATGCGCGGTCGGCGGAAATCGAAGGGGAGCGGTTCATCGCCCCGTAAGAGCGGGTGCGGACTTGCGCCGCCGATCCGCCGCCCCGACAAGCGGGTGTTCGCCCGGATGCGTGAGATGGAACGTCTTGTTGACGAACTGCGCCGCGGCCTGCCGCCGGAGGCGCGCCGGAGAACGAATTGGACCTGACGGAGCTTCTCGAGAAGGTCGCGGTCTGTTTTGAGAAGCATCGCGTCCCGTTCGTCCTCATTGGCGGGATGGCTGTCGCGACGTGGATCCGCGCGCGTCCTACCGACGACGTCGACATCGTCGCCATGGCGCGGAGGAAAGACGCGCCGAGGTTGAAGCCGGCCCTGATCGAAGTCGGCGCGCGCGTGACGGCCCTCGAAATGCGGCTTCTCTTTGAGCGCCGGTTCGTGCTGCTCCGGATCGGCGACGCGCGGCTCGACGTGCACGTGGCCGCCTCGGGCCACGACCGCGAGGCGTGGGCGCACGCCGTGGAGCTGCCGGTCGGCGCCGCGAAGGTCCGCGTGGCCTCGGTCGAGAATCTGGTTCTCTACAAGTTGATCGCGTGGCGCCAGATCGACCAAAGAGACGTCCGCGACTTCATCCGAAAGATCGGGAATCTCAACAAGGCCTACGTCGAGTCGTGGCTGGCCCGGCTGTCCGAGGAAAACGGCGTGGATCTTCCGGCGCGGTGGAAGCAGGCGATCACCGACGCCGCCACTGGGCCAATTGACGAGTCACGTTAGATGCCCGATTTCTGCTCGCCGCGCTCACGCTTTCAGATTGCTTCATAGAGACCGCACCACGATCGCTTCCGCCCCGAACTTCCCGCGCACCCGGTCCAGTGCCGCCACGAGCGCGCGCTTGCGCGTTTCGACCGGCCCTTCGCCGAAAAGCCCCGGCTGGACGTCGCCCGGTTCGAGGCGGGCGAAGGCGACGCTGAGGGTGCGGACGCGGACGCGGCGCTGGAGGGCCTGTGCGAGGAGGTCGAGGACGTGGGGGAGGAGGTCGGGGTCGAGGTCGGAGGGGGCGGGGAGGAGGCGCTGGCGGGAGGAGCGGAGGCCGTCGGAGTGGACGAGGGAGACCTGGGCGCGGCGGGCGCGGATGCCTTCGGCGCGGAGGCGGCGGGCGGCGGCCTGGGCGAGGCGCGAGGCCTGGTCGGCGAGGACGTCGGCGTCGTTGATGTCGTCGGCGAGGGAGGCCTGCTCGCGGATTTCGCGCGCGCCGGTGCCGGGGCAGACGGGGGAGGGGTCGACGCCGCGGGCGCGGTCGCGGAGGGGGGGGCCGGCGGCGCCGAAGGCGGCGGCGAGGGCGGGGGCGGGAAGCGCCGCGAGCTCGCCGACGCGGCGGACGTTGAGTTCTTCGAGGCGGCGCTGGGTTTCGTCGCCGAGGCCCGGGAGGAAGTGCATGGCGAGGGGGGCGAGGTAGGAGGCTTCGGCGCCGAACGGCACGGCTTCGACGCCGTCCGGTTTCACGACGCGGGTGGCGACGTGGGAGACGAGCTTGTTGGCGGCGGCGCCGGCGGCGGGCCAGAGGCGGAGTTCGCGGCCGACGGCGTCGCGGACGCGGGCGGCGGCGTCGTGCGGGGGGCCCCAGAGGCGGTCGGTGCCGGTGAGGTCGAGGAAGGCGTGGCCGGGGGAGGCGAGTTCGCAGAGGGGGGAGAAGGAGCCGAGGAGGCGGGCGAGGGCGGCGGTGGCGCGCTCGTAGAGTTCGGGGTGCGGGGGGAGGACGCGCAGGTCGGGGCAGAGTTTCTCGGCGAGGGAGAGGGGCATGCCGCGGTAGAGGCCGGCGAGGCGGGCTTCGGAGGAGACGTCGAGGAGGGTGGCGCGGGCGGTGGGGACGGCGATGGCGAGGGGGCGTCCGGCGAGGGGGCGCGGGGCGAGGGCGCGCTCGACGGAGATCGGGAAGGAAGCGATGTTGACGTGGAGGATGGAGTGCATTTAAGTGTTAGTATAATGTTAGCATCCGGGGAACTTCAAGGGGGATAACTTCAAAAGCAAAGTAACTTCAAGAGGAGAACTTCAAACGGCAACCGCTCGCCATTTTTCGGAGGGGGCCTTGCCGGCCCCGCGCGGGGCACCCGTTCCAGGGCTGCCGGTTGTCCCTTGAAGTTGTCCTCTTGAAGTTACTTTGCTTTTGAAGTTGTCCCTTTGAACTTGCCTCCGCAACCGCCGCCCTACTCCAGCTGATCCAGAAGCGTCGGCATCTCGGGCGAAGATATGAACGCGAGACGCTTGAACGCGACGATCGTGATGTCGTCGCTCTGCGCCGCCGTCCCGCGATGCTCCACGATCGACTCCGCAATCTGGTCCACCATGTCCTGCGCCGTGCCGCCCGCGACGCCCCCCGCGACACGGAGAAGAGCCTCTTCCCCCAGATCGTCGTTCGTCGCGTTCTTGGCCTCGACGACCCCGTCCGTGTAGAGAACGAGGTGGTCGTCGATCTCGAGGGGAATCTCCTGGACCCGGACCTCGCGCTCGAAAAGCGGCCCGCCGTTCAGGCCCATGGCGAGGCCGGAGGCGGGGAGGATGTGGTTGCCGGAGGAGGAGGAGGCGAGAAGAGGCGGGTTCTGGCCGCAGTTCACGACCTGGACGAGGCCGGTCTCGGGGTCGAGCACCGCGTAGAGCGCCGTCACGAACATGCGGCGCTTGATGTCGGCGGTGACGAAGCGATTGACCTCGATCACGGTGTCGCGCGGGCCGAGGCCGGGGGCGAGGAGGCGGAACGCGGTCCGCACCATGACCATGATCATGGCGCCGGGAAACCCGTGGCCGGAGACGTCGGCGACGACGATGCCGACGCGGCCATTGGGAAGGGGGAAGATATCGAGGTAGTCGCCGCCCACGACGGAGCACGGCTGGTAGAGGGCGGCCGAATCCCAGCCCGGGAAGTCGGGCAGCTCCTGGACGACGAGCATCTCCTGGATTTCGCGGCAGCGCGCGCGATCCTCGGAGTCGAGGTCCGACTCGATTTTGGCGGAGGAGGGCTTCCGGGGCGGGACGAGCTGGCGCACCGCGAGGCCGACGAGATCCGGGTCGCGGAGCTGCAGGAAGGTCTTCTTCGGATACGACATCACCTCGAACTCGTGCTGGTAGGCGGCGCGCGAGGCGATCACGACGGGGACCACGATCTTCTTGCGCATCATCGTCGAAAGGATCGTGAGTCCGCTCTGGTCGGGCAGATCGATGTCCAGGACGAATGCGTCGAACCGCGAGCCCTTGACGAGCATGTCCAGCGCTTCCTGGCCCGACCCGGTCGATTGCGTCATGAACCCCATCTCGCCCAGCGCGCGGACGTAGGCGCCGCGGCGGGCGGCGTCCGCGTCGGCGACGAGAACGGTGCCCTGTCCGCCGCCCGAGCCGGGAGCCGCGCCCGGCGTCTCGCGGACCCATTTCTTCGTGGGCATCCGCTCGCCGGGCCGGAAGGCGCTCGTGGATTCGCGGTCGCTATTCATCGAGAAGCGTCCTGGGAATCTCCTCGCCCTCGGCGGCCGGTTCCTCCTCCGGGGCGGGGCCTCCCTCGCGGCACAGGTCGAGGATCGTGATGTCGTCGGACTGCGGCGCCGTGTCGCGATGCTTCGAAATGGCCGCGTTGATCGCGTCGACGACCGCCCGGGGTCCCTTCGCCGCCGCCGACTTCACCGCCTCCATCGCCGGGCCTTCGCCCAGCTCGTCCTTCTTCGCGTTCATCGCCTCGACGACCCCGTCCGTGTAGAACACGAGGTGGTCGCCCGGCTCCAGCTCCATCTCCTCTTCGCTCACGCTCGCCTCGAACCTCTCGGGATTTCCGAGCCCCATCGGCAGGCCCGAGGAGGCGAGCATGCGCACGGTCTTCGTCCGGGCCGAGTAATGGAAGGGCGGGTTGTGCGCGCAGTTGACCAGGGAGAGGCGGCCCGACGGGACGTCGAGGCAGCCGTAGCCGAGCGTGATGAACATGCCCTTCTTGACGTCCGGCGAAACCAGCCGGTTCACCCGGTAGGCGGCGTCGCGGGCGGAGGCGATGCCGGCGGTCGCCATCCGGAAGGCGCTGCGCACCATGACCATCACCATCGCGGCAGAATATCCTTTTCCGGAAACGTCGCCGACGATGAGCCCGACGCGTCCGGCGTCCACCTGGAACACGTCGAGGTAGTCGCCGCCGACGTCCCCCGCGGGCTGGTAGAGGTGGGCGACCTCCCAGCCGGGCGTCGGCGGGTACTGTTTCGGGAGCAGCTGCTCCTGGATCTCGCGCGACCGCGTCCGCTCCGCCTGCTCCGCCTCGTCGATCGCCTTCTCCCGCCGGGTCGCCATCTCCTTCACGGCCTCGACGATCGCGGGCGGCTCGAGAACCACGACGAATTTCTTCTTCGGGTAGGAAAAGATCTCGAAGTCGAACTGGTAGGTCGTGGCCTTGGGGCTGGCGATCACGACGGGCACGATCATCTTCTGGCGCGTCAGCTTGGAGAGGATCGTGCCACCGCTCCGGTCGGGCAGATTCACGTCCATGACGAGCGCGTCGTAATTGGCCTTCGAAAGGAGAAGCTCGAGGCCCTCCTTCGCCGACGCCGCCGTGTCGACGACGTATCCGACCTCCGAAAGCGCCTGCTTCCAGGAGGCGCGGCGTTCCGCGTTGCCGTGGACGATGAGGACGTTTCCGGTGAGAAGAGCCTGGACCTGCTCGAGCTGGGGGAGAAAGCGCATGGCTTTCTCGAGGGTCTCGATCGAGGCGCCCTGTCCGGAGGCGCGGAGAGCGCGGGCGACGGCCTCGAGGAGGACCATCGCGTCGCCGACGTTGGGGGCGAATTCCTTGAAGGTCTTCTGGAGTTCTTCGGGTGAAGCGCCGCCGTCGAGATTCCGGGCGAGGACGGCGCCCGAGACGTCCTCCTGCACGGCCGGGGCGGCGAGGGAACCGCGGAGTCCCTCGGGGATGCGGTCCATCGCTTCCCGGATCTGCTGTCCGAGCGGCACGGTGCCGGGGACGACGGCTTTGGAGATGAAATCGACGACGAGGCGCTGGGCGTCGCCGAGGTTCCCCTGGCGGGCGAGGTCCTGGACGCGGGGGAAGAGGTCTTCGAGTGTGGCGGGGCCGGCGGCGACGGCGGGGACGGGGGTGCCGGGGCCTGGCGAGCCGAAGAGGGTATTACGGGCGTCGGCCTGTGCGGTGAGGTCGTGGATGGCGCTGGCGACTTTCGAAGCATCGGCGCCGGCGGGCAGCACCTGGCTCGCGTGGACGACGGCGTCGCCGCCGGAGACGGCGACGTACTTGATGTCGTTGAGGCGGACGCGATCGTAGCCCTGGGTGTGCTCGGAGCGGAGGTTGTTTCCTTCGAGGACGTCCTGGGGCTTGGCGCCGAGGATCTTGAGGACTCGTTCGATCTCGGGAGCGGCGACGCCGGCGTGGAAGGTGATGCTGGTGACGCCGTGGGAGCGGAGGGAGTCGATGAGGAAGGTGGTGGCGGGGTCTTTAAAGGGCTGGACGATTTCCTGGACGAGGAGGGCGTTTCCCTGGAGGACGAAGGTGGTTTTGGGCTCGAGGCTCATGGTGCGATCGAGGCCCTTTTTGAGATTGTCGATGTCGCTGCGGCTCTGGGGGTGGTCGTTGCCGTACATCTTGACCGTGCGGGCCGCGCGGGAGAGGCGGCGCGTGAGGTCGAGCGTTGAGTTGGCGTCTGCCATTAGGCGTGTCTTCCCGGCTTAGCTGCGGCGGACGGACTTCCCGCAAACCCCTGTTGGCGCACGAGTTGGTTAAGATACCAAACCTTCCGCCTCCAGTCGACTGACTTGCGAGCGCCTGCGCGGTCTGCTCTAATGTCGCCCCTTCATGCCCGCAACGCCACTCGAAAAAATCCGCAACATCGGCATTATCGCCCACATCGACGCGGGGAAAACCACCACGTCGGAGCGGATTCTTTTCTACACGGGCAAGGAGCACAAGCTCGGCAACGTCGACGAGGGGACGACCGCGCTCGACTGGTATCCGGAGGAGCAGCAGCGCGGGATCACGATCTTTTCCGCCGCGACCACGTGCTACTGGAAGGAACACCGGATCAATCTCGTCGACACCCCGGGGCACGTGGACTTCACGGCCGAGGTCGAGCGCTCTCTGCGCGTCCTCGACGGGGCGGTCGGCGTCTTCTGCGGCGTGGGCGGCGTCGAACCGCAGAGCGAAACCGTCTGGCGCCAGGCGGACCGGTACGGCGTTCCGAGGCTGGCGTTCGTGAACAAGCTGGACCGCCCCGGGGCGTCGTTCCCCAAGGTCATCCTGCAGATCCGCAAGGTGCTGCGCGCGAACGCGGTGGCGCTGGTCTGGCCGATCGGGGAGGAGACCGGGTTCCGCGGCGTGGTCGACCTGATCGAGCGCCGGGCCCTGTCCTTCAGCGAGGATGACAGCGGCCAGACGGTCACCGCCGAAGACGTTCCCGCCGACCTGCGCGACGAGGTCGAGGTCGCCCGCTCGGAGATGCTGGAGGCCGTGGCCAACGTCACGCCGTGGATGGAAGAAGGATTCCTCGAAGGGCGGACGTTTTCGAACGACGAGATCCGGCGCGCGATCCGCGAGGGCACGATCGGCCGCCGCATCGTGCCGGTGTTCGGCGGATCGAGCCTGCACAACAAGGGAGTCCAGCCTCTTCTCGACGGCATCCTCGCCTACCTGCCCAGCCCGCTCGATCTCCCGCCCATCGAGGGAAAACACCCGGAGACCGACCGGCCCCTCTTCCGCAAGCCCGACCCGAAAGAACCCTTCTCCGCCCTCGTCTTCAAGATCTTCACCGACGAGTTCGGCGAGCTCGTCTACATGCGCATTTATTCGGGGTGCATCGAATCCGGAGAGGTGGCCTGGAACCCGCGCATCGGAAAGCGCGAGCGGATCACGCGCCTGAACCTGCAGCACGCGCAGCACCGCGAGGCGGTGGAGAGCGCGGGGCCCGGCGAGATCGTGACGGTGGTGGGGCTCAAGCTGACGAAGACGGGCGACACGCTCTGCGACCAGAAGCACCCGGTGGTGCTGGGGCGGATGAGTTTCCCCGAGCCGGTGGTGTCGATGGCGATCGAGCCGAAGAGTTCCGCGGAGAAGGACAAGCTGGCGGACGTGCTGCTCAAGATGGAGAAGGACGACCCGACGTTCGTGACGCGGACCGACGAGGAGACAGGGCAGACGATCGTGTCGGGGATGGGGGAGCTGCATCTCGACATCATCAAGAACAAGATGAAGAACACGTACAAGGTGGACGCCAACGTCGGCGAGCCGCGCGTGGCCTACCGCGAGACGATCCTGCGCGCGGCGGGGGGCGAAGCGGAGTTCGTGAGGAAGGTGCCGGACGGGAAGGGGCAGTACGGGCACGTGACGCTGACGATCGAGCCCGACCGGCGGCAGAGCGCGGTGCAGGTGTCGAACGCGGCGCCGGAGGGGACGTTCCCGAAGCAGTTCTGGCCGGCGATCGAGGACGGAATCCGGTCGTCCGCGCTCACGGGGGCGGTGGCGGGGTACCCGATGGTGTACGTCAAGGCGACGGTGACGGGCGGCTCTTCGCATCCCACGGACGCGCATGAGGGGGCGTTCAACGCCGCCGCGGGGATGGCGTTCCAGCGCGCGGTGTCGGAGGCGGGGGGCGTCGTGCTGGAGCCGATCATGAAGTTCGACGTGATCGCGCCGGCGGAGAACCTGGGGGACGTGCTTGACGACCTGAACCGCCGCCGCGCGGAGATTCAGAACGTGGAGCACGAGGAGGACCGGGCGAAGATCACGGGCCTGACGCCGATCGCGGAGATGTTCGGGTACGCCAACGCGCTGCGGTCGCTGACGCAGGGGCGCGGAACGTCGTCGCTGGAGCCGCACGATTACCGGCCGGTGCCGGAGCACGTGAGCAAGGCGCTTTTCGGGACCTAGCGGGGGAGAACGGTCATGATCCGGGTCGCGCTCTCGACTCTCTTCTTCGCCCTCGCCGCGGGCTGTGGCGGCGGTCCCGACTCGCAGGCGACCGACGAGGCCGTCGTCACGACGAGCGAGAAGGCGCGCGACATTCTCGGTCTCAAGCTCCAGCTGTTCGACATGCGCGACCGCCGGGAGAACACGGGGTTTCGCGCCTGGAGCTTCCGTCTCCGGAACAACGAAGACGCCGGAGTTTCGCTCCGGATCGTCCCCGTCTTCATCTCGCAGGACGGCCGCGAGCTCGGCGGCTCCGCCGACGCTGTCGAGCACCTTCTGGCCCCGGGGGCTGAGAGGGAGTTTTATTTCAAGGCGCCGACGGGGGAGGCCGTCCGGCTCGTCGTGAGATTTGAGTTCAACTAGGAAGGGATGTCGGACCGATTCCAGGCGCGAAGCGGCCCCCCTTTGCCTTTACCTTCCCCTTTACCTTTCCCTGCAGTTATCCGGGGAAAACGGCAGGGGAAGGTAAAGGGGGAAGGTAAAGTTCAAGGCGGCCGCTTCGCGGCCGACAGCACCGCTTACCCGTTGACACCGGTTCCCTCACCTATATAATGCCCGCCCTTCTCCAAAGCCAACCCCAGACGGAAGGAACGACATGAAAGGCCAGAAAATCCGGATCCGGATCGAAGGATACGATCACCAGGTGATCGACCAGTCGGTCACGGAGATCGTCGACACGGCCAAGAAAACGGGCGCGAAGGTCGTGGGCCCGATCCCGATTCCGACGCGGATCGAGCGCTACACGGTGCTGCGCTCGCCCCACGTCGACAAGAAATCGCGCGAGCAGTTCGAAATCCGCACGCACAAGCGCGTTGTCGACATCACCGAGCCGTCGGGCAAGACCATCGACGCGCTCAAGAACCTGAACAACCTCCCGGCCGGCGTGAACATCCGGGTGAAGCTGCTGTCCGAAAAGTAGGACCGAAGTTCCCCTTTTGACATCGCCTGACGGTCACATCCCCCGTGGCGCCCATGAGCCGAGCGCTCCGCTGGACGCAAGCGGGGAATCCTGTCGTTCGCGGTGTTCCCAGCGGAGAGGGCGTCTCCGCACAGGAGGAAGGACATGCTGCAGGGTATTCTCGGAAGAAAACTGGGGATGACCCAGATCTTCGATGACGACGGCCGCTGGGTCGGCGTCACCGTGATCGAGGCCGGCCCCTGCCCCGTCACCCAGGTCAAGACCGCAAAAACCGACGGCTACAACGCGGTCCAGCTCGGCTTCGGCCGGCGCAAGCGCGTCACCAAGGCGATCGCAGGTCACCTCGCCAAGTCGGGCGTCAAGGAGCCCGTCCACTACATCCGCGAGTTTCGCCTCACCCAGGAGCCCGAAGTCAAGCAGGGCGACAAGGTCACCCTCGACGTCCTCAAGGGCATCCGCAAGGTCGACGTGATCGGAATCACCAAGGGGAAGGGCTTCCAGGGCGTCATCAAGCGCTGGCACAAGAACTGCAGCCCCAAGACGCACGGGTCGATGCAGCAGCGGGCCGTGGGCTCGGCGTCGTCGGCCGAGGACCCGGGGCACATCCGTCCCGGCACGATGCGCCCGGGCCACATGGGGATGGAGCGCTTCACACAGAAAAACCTCCTGATCGTGAAACTGGACGACGCGCGCAACCTGCTCCTCGTGCGGGGCGCCGTGCCGGGCCCGATCGGAAACTACGTGATCATTCAGAAGTCCGAAAACCAGAGAGTCCCCGTCACGGCCGTCGAGGAAGTCCGGACCGACCGCGGAAAACTGGCCCCCAAGGACAAGAAGAAGCCGGTCGCAGCACCGGCGAAGGCATAAGGAGCGGGATCCATGTTCGAAGTTCCGGTCTACGACGTCGCAGGCAAGCAGCTGGGCAAGGAGCAGGTCGACCCCGCCTGGTTCGGCGGGTTCGTCCGAAAAATGCTGCTCCACGACGCGGCCCTCATCTACCAGGGAAACCAGCGCGCCGGTACGGCGAAAGTCAAGGAGCGCGGCGAGGTCGCCGGCTCGAAGAAGAAGCCGTGGAAGCAGAAACACACCGGGCGGGCGCGCGTCGGCACCAAGCGCAGCCCGATCTGGCGCCACGGCGGCATCGTGTTCGGCCCCCATCCCCGGGACTTTTCGCGGGCGCTTCCGAAACAGATGAAGCGGGCGGCGCTGGACAGCGCGCTGCTTTCGAAGTTCAAGGACGGCGAGGCGGCGCTGATCGAGGGGCTGAAGCTCGAGAAGCCGAAGACCGCGACCGTGGCGGGCGCCCTCAGCGCGATCGGCATCAAGGAATCGGTGCTGATCGGCACGGAGAAGGCGGACCCGGCCGGCCGGAACGTCTGGCTGTCCGCAAGGAACATCCCCCACGTCCACACGCTTCCCGTGACCGACTTCAACGCCCTCGACATCCTGAAGTACCGCCGGCTGCTGCTCACGCGCGAGGCGTTCAACGCGCTCGTCAAGCCCCGCAAGGAAGGCGCGGCGGCGGCCCCGGCGGCGCCCAAGGCCCGCGCCGTCCCGAAGGCGGCTCCGGCCCCGAAGGCCCCCGCGAAGAAGGAGACGAAGTAAATGCGCGAGCCACGCACCGTCATCGTCGAGCCGCTTCAGACCGAGAAGACCACGAGCGGCATGCAGCGCAACCGGGCGTACGCGTTCGTCGTCGCCCGCGACGCCAACAAGATCATGATCCGCAGCGCGGTCGAACAGATCTACAGCGGCATCAAGGTCGCGCACGTGCGCACCCTCAACGTCAAGGGCAAGGCGCGCAGGTTCAAGGGCTCCACCGGCCGGCAGAACGACTGGAAAAAGGCGATCATCACGCTGACGGAAAAATCGAAGCCCATCGAGGGCTTCTAAGGAGAACGCCATGGGTCTCAGGGCCTACAAGCCGACCAGCGCCGGACGCCGCTTCGCGACGACCAGCGACTTCGCCGACGTCACGAAAGAGACGCCGCACAAGCCCCTCCTCGAGCCGCTTCGCAAGTCCGGCGGCCGCAACAACAGCGGCTCGATCACCTGCTGGCACCACGGCGGCGGCAACAAGAAGATGTACCGCGTCATCGACTTCAAGCGGAACAAGCTCGAGATCCCCGCGAAGGTCGAGAGCGTCGAGTACGACCCGAACCGGAACGCGCGGATCGCCCTTCTTCTCTACAAGGACGGCGAGCGCCGCTACATCCTCGCCCCGAAGGACATCAAGGTCGGGGAGACGCTCATCGCGGGCGAAAGGCCGGATCCGAAGCCGGGCAACAACATGCCGCTCCGAAACGTCCCGCTGGGTCACCAGGTGCACTGCGTGGAGCTGGTGCCGGGGAAGGGCGGGCAGATCGTGCGGACGGCGGGCGGATTCGCGCAGCTGATGGCGAAGGAAGGCAACTATGCCCACCTGCAGTTCCCCTCGGGCGAAATGCGCAAGGTTCCGCTCGCGTGCCGGGCGACGATCGGGCAGCTGGGGAACATCGAAGCCGGATCGATCTGGCTCGGAAAGGCCGGGCGGAAGCGGTGGCTGGGGATCAAGCCGACGAACCGGGGGACGTCGATGAACCCGGTGTCGCACCCGATGGGCGGCGGCGAAGGCCGGTCGGGCGGCGGCCGTCATCCCTGCTCGCCGTGGGGCAAGCTGGCGAAGGGCGGGAAGACGCGCAAGAAGCGGAAGAACAGCTCGAAGTTCATCATTCGCGGCCGCAAGAAGGGCCGTTTCCAGCAGACTTAACCGGAGAGACCGATGAGCCGTTCGATGAAGAAGGGTCCGTACGTGGACGGGAACGTGATGGAGAAGGTGGAGAAGCAGAAGAAGTCCGGCGACCGGGAGCCGATCAAGACCTGGGCGCGGCGCTGCACCATCGTCCCCGAGTTCGTGGGGCACACGTTCAGCATCCACACGGGCAAGACGTTCGCGAAGCTGTTCGTGACCGAGGACATGGTGGGCCACAAGCTGGGGGAGTTCGCGGCGACGCGGACGTTCCGCGGTCATTCGGGCACGAAGGCGAAGGACATCAAGACCACGATGGTCGGCGGCGCGCCGGCGGCCGGCGGGGCACCCGCCGCGGCCCCTGCCGCGGGCGGCGGCGAGAAGAAAGGCTAGAGGAGAACCATGGCTGACCCCGGACTTGAAACCACGCTCGAACGCTTCCGCGCCGTGCTGCGGCACGCGCGCATCAGCCCGCAGAAGATCCGGTACGTCGCGGACACGATCCGCGGTGCGAACGTCAACCGCGCGCTGGAGATCCTGCAGGCCACGCCGCGACGCGGGGCGCGTTTCCTGCACAAGCTGCTCAAGAGCGCGATCGCGAACGCGGAGAGCATCACGAGCGACCGGAACCTGGACATCGACGTGGAGGAGCTGCGGATCGAGCGGCTGATGATCGACGGCGGGACGTCGCTCAAGCGGTGGAGGACGGCGCCGCAGGGGCGGGCGGTGCCGGTACTGAAGCGGACGAGCCACGTGACGATGGTGCTCGGGCCGCAGCCGGAGGTGAAGAAGGAGAGGCGCGGGCCGAAGGAGAAGAAGGCGAAGGCGGACAAGGCGCCTAAGGCGGCTCCCGCGGAGGCGAAGCACGACCACGACCACGGGGCGGAGGGGCACGTGCACGACCACGGCCACGAGCACCCCGAGGGGCACCACCACCATCACGAACACCAGCACCACCACGAACCCGATCACAAGCACGGCGGCCAGCACGAAAAGGGCCACAAGCCGCCCCCTGAGAAGAAGAAGGGATAGTCGACCATGGGACAGAAAGTCTGCCCGACCGGTTTCCGTCTCGGCATCACCGAGGAATGGCGCAGCCGCTGGTACGCGACGAAGAAGGAGTTCGGAAAGTTCCTCGTCGAGGACCAGAAGATCCGGCGCTTCATCAAGAAGAACTACGCCTTCGCGCAGATCCCGAAGATCGAGATCGAGCGGACGCGCGAGACGACGACGGTGATCGTGCACGCGGGGAGTCCCGGGGTTCTGATCGGGAAGCGCGGGGCGAAGGTGGAGAAGCTGCAGGAGGAGCTGGAGAAGCTCCTCGGGCACAAGACGGAGCTGAAGATCAAGGAAATCGACACGCCGGAGCTGTCTTCGACGTTGGTGGCGGAGCAGGTGGCGGAGCAGCTGCAGAAGCGGGCTCCGTTCCGGCGGGCGATGCGCAAGGCGGCGGAACTGACGCTCAAGGCGGGCGCGCGCGGGGTGAAGATCACGGTGGCGGGGCGGATCGGCGGCGCGGAGATCGCGCGGTCCGAGACGCTCTCGATGGGAAGCGTGCCACTGCATACGCTTCGCGCGATTCTCGACTACGGCCGTGCGACGGCGGTGCACACGAAGGGGACGATCGGGGTGAAGGTCTGGATCTACAAGGGCGAGCAGTTGCCCGAGGCGAAGAGGCGGACGGGGCTTCAGGAGCCTGCGCCGCAGAAGCCGCCGCGGGCGCCGATGCCGCGTCCCGAGGGTGCTCCTTCCGGACCGGGTTCGCGGTTTGGCGGTCGTCCGGGCGGTCCGGGTCGTGGTCCGGGCGGACCGCGGCCGGGCGGTCCGGGTCGTGGTCCGGGCGGTCCGCGTCCGGGGGGGCCTCCGCGTGGTCCGGGCGGTCCGCGTCCTTCCGGTCCTCCGCCGTCGTCGGCGCCTCCGCCGGCCGCGCCTCCCGCCGCTCCTCCTCCCACTAATCCGTAAACCCAGGAGACATCCGTCATGCAGTTGATGCCGAGCCGGATCAAGTTCAGGAAATCGCAGCGCGGGAAGATGAAGGGCAACGCGACGCGGGGCAACTACGTGGCCTTCGGCGAGTACGGTCTGCAGGCGCTCGAGCAGATCTGGCTCGCGGCTCGGCAGATCGAGGCCGGGCGAGTGGCGGCGGCGCACCACATCGGCAAGCACGGGCGCCTGTGGATCCGCGTGTTCCCGCACAAGCCGATCTCGAAGAAGCCGCTGGAGACGCGCATGGGCAAGGGGAAGGGCGAGCCCGAGTTCTACGCGGCGGTCATCCGGCCCGGGCAGATTCTCTACGAGCTGTCCGGCGTGACCGAGGAAACGGCGAAGGAGGTCTTCAGCATCATCGCCCACAAGATGCCCATCCGGGTGAGGCTCGTTCACAGAAAGCGCGGTCTATGAAGATCACGGACATCCGGCAGAAAACGACGGACGAGTTGCGCAAGGAGATCGACAAGATCCACGCGGAGCACTACAACCTGCGGTTTCGCCGCGTGACCGACGTCATCGAGAATCCCCAGGCACTCCGGGAGCTGCGCCGCGACCTCGCGCGCATCCACACGGTCATCCGGGAGAGGGAGATCGGCGCCCCGGCGGCGGCTGCGCCGGCGCCCGCGAAGGCTCCGGCCCCGGCGGCTCCTGCGGCCGCCCCCGCACCCGCGGCGGCCCCGGTGAAAAAGCACGCGCCCGCGAAGGCGGCGAAGAAGCCCGTCAAGCGGGCGACGACGAAGGAGAAGGCCGCGAAGAAGGCGGCGAAAAAGGCGACGAAGAAGGTAGTGAAGGCCGGCGCGGGAAAGAAGGAGAAATAACCGGAGTGTGGAACACGGGATCGGGGGCCGCATGAAGAAAGAGAATCCGAAGAAGGCGGGGAACGGCGAGAAGAAGCCAGAAAAGCCGGTCGTGAAAAGCCCGCTGACCAAAGCCGAAACCGAAGTGTTCCGCAAGTGGCTGGTGGACCGCCGTGAGGCCCTCTCGGGAAACGTCCAGAAGATGGAGGACGAGGCCCTTCGCCGGTCGCGGCAGGACGCCTCGGGCGACCTCTCGAGCATGCCGATCCACATGGCGGACCTGGGAAGCGACACCTTCGACCAGGATTTCACGCTCGGCCTCATCGAGAACGAGGAAGAAGAGTTGGAGGCGATCGAGGAGGCGCTGGGACGCATCGAAGAAGGGACGTTCGGCGTCTGCGAGGAGTGCGAGAAGCCGATCGCAAAGGAGCGGATGAAGGCGATTCCGCACGCGGCGCTGTGCCTGGACTGCAAGAAGAAGGAAGAAGACGGATCCGGCGGGTAGAATGACCGGGATGCGCAAGCTCTTCTTCGGGATCATCCTGGTGGCGACGGTGTCGGACCTCGCGACGAAGGTCATCGCGTTCCGGTCGCTGGGCCACCCCGAGCGCCGGCAGCCGCCGCCCCGCAGGGTCGAGGTGATTCCGGGCGTCGTCCGGTTCGAGACGGCGCTCAACGAAGGCGTCGCGTTCGGAATGCTCTCCCATGCGCGCGCGCGCTGGGCCCTGGCCGCCGTTTCCGCGATCGCGTTTCCGCTGATCGTCGTCTTCTTCCTCCGGCAGAAGGACCCGACCTGGGCGTTCACCGCGGGGCTCGCCGGCATCGCGGGGGGCACGCTCGGGAACCTCTATGATCGCGCGGTCCTGGGTCAGGTCCGTGACTTCATCTACGTCTACTGCATCAACTTCCCCGTGTTCAACGTCGCGGACTCCTTCATCTGCGTCGGCGCCGCCGTCTTCGCGCTCGAACACTTCCTCGCGCCGCAGAAGGAAGCCGCCAAGTCCGACGCCCCGGCGAAGGCCGAAACACCGGCCTGAGAGTCTGAAAAAAATCGAGCTCCGTATCAGACGCCCGAGCGGTGCGGCGCGGTGGCACGGGCCGGCGCGGGCACCTGGATGAATCTGCTCGTCGGGGTGTTTTCGTGCCCGCGCCGTCCCGGCCACCGCTCATGCGCTCGCTTTTTTCTCAGACTCTCATGCAAGGGCTTTGCGGGTAGCCGGTACTGGCGAACCCGCGCTGCGGATTGAGGGATCTCGCGGGAGCTTGAGGAACTCTGCGGTATCCATGACGCGTCACGCTTGATCTGCGGAGGCGTCCCGGTCCGCGCCCACACGCTGTCGGACTTCAGGGTAGCGCATCCACAGGCGCTCAATGACCTCTTCACGCATATCCTGGCGGTGCTCAGGAATCAGGGACTCGTGGGCCTCGAGCGGGTTGCTCAAGATGCACGGCTCGGGCGTGATCAATACGGAATGCGGGTCCAGGCGAGCGCCGGAGCGGCGACGCCGATCCGCACCCAAGGTCAGATGCGTCCTCCGCTGGGCCGTCATCGCCTACGACCTGCTCAGGTGGATCTCGATGGGCTGATCCCATCGTACGAAGCCGGCGGCACGCGCCTGTTTCTCAGAAACCCAGGTCGAAATTGATCTCGTACTTGAACCCCGACGGCGCTTCCTCGGTTCCGTCCGTCGCCTTCGAAACCGTCAGGATCACCGGCACGAAATCCTGCTCGAGCAGGAACGTGTCGAGCCTGAGCCCGATCCCCGCCGAGTGGTGCCACTCCTCGCGGACGGGGTAGAGGAGCATGTTCAGAATGTTCTCCTCCGAGGACAGCACCGCGATGTCGAAGAACACGAACGCCCGCAGATCCTTCACCAGCAGGACCTGGCCCGGCAGCGCCCAGTCGATGTCGCGCCACAGCGGAAACCTCAGCTCCACCGTCGCCGCCAGCAGGTCCGTCCCCTGCGGCTCGCCGGACCCGTACCCCCGGACGTAGTCCTTCAGCCCCACGTCCTCCGCATCGTGCCCGTTCGTCTTGAACCCGCGCAGGCGCGCCGCCACCACCCAGTCCTCCCACAGCTCCACGTATCCCCGCAAATCTCCCGAGTAGTTCACCCGCGCCCGGTCGCTTCCTACCTCAGGCAGAAGCGTCTCCACCGCCAGACCCACCGCGTACCCCGCGATCGGGTCGCGGCGGCGCTTCAGAACGTCGCGCCGGCTCGCCGAAACGCGGAATCCGGCCTCCACCTCGGAAACGCGTTTCTCCCCGGGGTCGCCGTCTGCGCTGCGGTGCGCGATGAAATACTCCGCGCCGACGCCCGTGAAACGGTCGATGGGGTACGTGATGCCCGCTTCGGCGCCGTACCGCGTCTCGACGCCGTCGGAGTCGCGGTCCGTCGTGCCGAAGACCGACACCTTGATGTCCGGCCGGAGCGCGCGGTTCTTGTACGTCACCCTTCCGCCCAGCTCGTATCCGCCGCTCTGCAGCTTGTAGTCCACCTTGGTGTCGAATTCGTGGTGCTGGAAGAGGTCCGCGAGCTGGGCGCTGGTCGGGAGGATGGACTCGAATTCGATCCGGGTCTTGTATTCGCGGATGCGGAAGTGCTCCGCGCGGCGGACGAACCACCGGCGGTTCTGCTCCGCGCGGCGCGGATCGTCGAGCGCCGGCGCGGGGCCGGAAGTCCGCGGGGACATGATCCGGGCCGTGAACCGGCCGTGGCGGTACGACGTGAAGAGGATTTCCGCGCCGCCGGGCTTCCATCGCGGGGCGAAGGCGCCGCCGGGGACGAAGGTATGGCGCGTGAGGGCGCGCGACGTCAGATCGGCGGAATACAGGTTGAAGGCTCCCTCCGCGTCCGATGCGAACGTGAGGGCGCCGCCGTCGGGGCGCCAGGCGGGAGAAACCTCGTTGGTCGCGCCGGAGGTCAGGCGTTCGACCTGGCGCGTGGCGAGATCCATCATGTAGAGGTCGAACTGGCCGTCCGTCTCGCCGCAGTACGCGAGGCGTTTTCCATCGGGCGACCAGGCGGGATCCGTTTCGGGCCAGTCGTGGCGGGTCAGGCGATACACCTCCACCGTGTCGACGCCGAGCACGTAGATATCCGACTTTCCGGCGCGCATACCGACGAACGCGACCTGTTTCCCGTCGGGGGAGTACTGGGGCTGGGAGATGTCGTCGAACGGAAGGGCGATGCGACGGAGACCCGAGCCGTCGACGCTCTTGAAGTACAGGTACGCGCGGCCGAGCCGGTCGCCCACGAAGCAGATGGTCCGCCCGTCGGGAGACCAGTCGAGCCCCCGATCCTGCGCCTTCACCGAGTCGATGCTCACGCGGAGGAAAGCCGAGAGAAGGGAGGACTCCTCGCCGGTTTCGAGATCGAGGACGGTGATCCTCTGGTATCCGTCGCGGTCGTCGAAAAACGCGAGCTTCCCTCCGTCGGGGCTCCACACCGGACCGATTTCGTAGACGCGGTAGTAGGTCCGCCGGGGCCGGGCCTCGCGCGAAAAGACCGCGGGCTCCTCGCGCCCCTCCGCCCATGCCCGATATCCCTGCACCAGCTCCGCGCGCAGACCCTTTTCCGCCTCCCCGTAGGACATCCCCGTCGCCCGCTTCACCAGCCGCGCCGTCGGCCAGGGCAGGTCGCTGTCGAAGACATGAAAGAGCCGTTTCACGGATCCCCGCGGCGTTGCGCGGGCGAGCCACTGCACCGCCAGTGCGGCGTGCACCTGGAACTGACCGCGTTCGTGTTCGCTGAGAGCGTCGGAGCCGTGGAGGGTGGAGAGGTCGGGGAGCGCGTCGTCGAGGGCCGCGTCGCGGACGAGCATTTCCTCGGCGGGTTCCCGGGCGGGCGCGAGCGATTCCGCGAGGCCTTCCAGGAGCCAGTCGGGGTAGAGCACCTTCTTGTACTCCAGGATCGAGCGCGAGAGCGCGCTCCTTCCGTAGTGCGCCTGTTCCATCAGGATGTGGGCGAGCTGGTGCTCGAGCGTCCGCTGCATCGCCTTGGGCGACGCCACCGCCGGGACGACGATGCGCCGCTTCTGCACCTCCGCGAGCAGCAGCCCGAGTTCCCCCGGCGCCTCCTGGAGCAGGCTCGACTTGCGCGCCTGAAGCCGCGACCGGTAAAGGACCACGCGCACCGGGCCGCCCATTTTGAAGTCCAGCTCCTTCTCCATCCGGACGCGCGCCGCCTCGAGCCATGCCGCAACTTCCCGCGCCGCGGGCACCAGGTCTTCCCCGGGATAGTGAACCTCGAAGTCCCCCGCCTCCAGCACGTGCCACTTGATCTGCTCGCGGACGTCGGTGGCGGCCGGCTCCTGCGCCCCGGCGACGAGGGCGCACAACAGGAAAAGAGGCAGGGCGGCGCGGGTGAGATTCAGGGGTCCTGGGTCCGTTGGGTGTGCCGGGTGTCCTACTCTTATAACGCATCGCGCCAGACTTCCGGTATCGCCCGGGCGCAAATGTTCCCCACTCGCGCTGCTTCCCGAATCCCCCGGAAAACAATTCATCCCGCTTGACATCACCTCCGCCCTCAGAGTATCTTCCCATTCTGTTGGCCGATCCAGAGCCCCCTGCGCGCAGGTCGCAGCCGGTCGATCTAACGGTCCAGCTCGGACCACTTCGACTCGCCAATCCCGTGATGGTCGCCTCCGGCACATTCGGGTACGGCGAAGAATTTGAAGAGCTGATCGATGTCAACCGGCTGGGAGCCCTCGTCGTCAAGTCGATCACGCGGGAGCCGAGGCCGGGAAACCGGACGCCGAGGTCGTGCGAGTCGCCCTCGGGCATGCTGAATTCGATCGGCCTGGAGAACAAGGGTCTCCAGGGATTCCTGAAAGATCTGTACCCCCGTATTTCGGAGAAGTTCCGCTGCCCGCTGGTCGTGAACATCGCCGGCGCGGACGAGGACGAGTACGTCGAGCTGGCCGAGGCCATCGGGGCCCTCCCCAAGGTCGCGGCGCTCGAAATCAACATCTCCTGTCCCAACATCCGGTGCGGGGGAATGACGTTCGGGGTCTCCGCGCAGCTGACGGGGGCTCTTGTGAAGCGCCTGAGGAGGGCGACGAAGGTCCCGCTGATCGTGAAGTTGTCGCCGAACGTGACCGATCCGGCGGCGGTGGCGCAGGGAGCCCTGGACGCCGGGGCCGACATCCTGAGCCTCGTCAACACGGTGCTGGCGCTTTCGATCGACTGGCGGAAGCGGCGGAGCCGGATCGCGGGATTCACGGGGGGGCTGTCGGGGCCGGCGATCCGACCGATCGCGGTCCGGATGGTCTGGCAGGTGAAGAAACGTTTTCCGAAGGTCCCGGTGATCGGGATCGGCGGGATTGTGAACGCCGACGACGTGCTCGAGTTCATGGTGGCGGGCGCTTCGGCGGTCCAGGTGGGCACCGCGAATTTCGTGGAGCCGACGGTCACGATGGAGATCCTCGACCGGCTGCCGGGCATTCTGGCGGCGGAGGGCATCCATCGCATTGAGGAGCTGGTGGGGACGGTGCGCGGGTCGGAAGATGCGCAGGTCCCTCAGGTCAACGCATGACTTTTTCCAACCAGGGTGGCGGCGGGCGCGGGCAGGGCGGAGGCGGAGGAGGAGGCGGCGGCGGGCACAGGCGTGGTGGAAGGCGGTGGCGGAACCGGCGGAACCGGCTGGACCAGCGGAACCGGGATCCTCACGGCCCGGCCGTGATGAACGCGTACCCGCCGGATCCCGGCGCCCCGCCGGTCGCGGGAGGGCCGCCCGCCGAAGGCCCCGTGCTCGACGCGTCCGGCCAGCCGCTTCCCGGAAGCCCCGGAGTCCCCCCCGGCCCGCCGGTGCCGCTTCAGAAGGGCGAAGGCGTCCTCGAGGTTCACCCCGAGGGATTCGGATTCCTGCGCGACCCGAAGAACAACTACCTCCCGACGCCCGGTGACGTGTACGTGGCGAAGTCGCAGATCACGCGGTTCGGCATCCGCGAGGGTTCCTGGATCGTGGGCCCGCTGGCGCCCACGAAAGACCGGAGCAAGGGTCCGGCGCTGATGGCGGTGGAGTCGATCAACGGAAAGGACCCGGAGAAGCACCGCGAGCTGCCGATGTTCAAGCAGCTGACGTCGATCGATCCTCTGAAGCGGTTCGACCTGGAGGGGAAGATGAACGACATTTCCCTCCGGATCATGGACCTGATCTGTCCGATCGGGAAGGGTCAGCGGTGCCTGATCGTGGCGCCGCCGCGCACGGGCAAGACGATTCTCCTGCAGCGGCTCGCGCAGGTGATCGGGATGAACCATCCCGAGTGCCAGATCGTCATGC
>JACPRD010000074.1 GCA_016190145.1 Planctomycetota bacterium
GGCCTAGGGGGGGCCAGGGCGCTCTGAACACGCGCAAGCCCCGGCCGACCGAACCTCGCGGAGGGGCCTTGACGATACCCCATCAAATACGATAATCTGAAATCAGTTCTGATGAGGTCGCCATGAAATCCTCAAATCAACCCGGAACCTCCCGATTGCGCCGCGATCCGATGATCAACCTGGCCTGGGCGCACATCGCGGGGCGAAGGCACGATCTCAAGTCGCTTGCGAAGGCGCTTGGCGTCTCGACGGCGACGGCCTCGCGGACGCTGGCCGCCCTTCGAGACGATCTGGAGAAAGACGGCATCGAGCTGGCCGTCGTGCGCGTGGGCAGGCGGTCCTTCTACGAGATCCGCGACGAGGAGGTCTACGACTCCCTCTGGCGGGGGAGCCGGTTTGCGAAGCTGGCGGGCTTCGTCAAGGAGTGGCGGGCGCCTCGTGGAAAGAGCGTGAAAGATCTGCTCTACGCGAGGGATCGTTCGTGACACCGCTCGTCTTCGTCGACTCGAGCGCGCTTGTCGCCTGGGTCGTTGAAAAAGACCAGGATCACAAGGCGGCTGTCGCCTGCATGGTTCAGCTTCTCGCAGCCCATTCCCGTCTTCTCACGACCGAGTGCGTTTTCGACGAGTCCGTGACCCTGGTACGCAAATTCGGCGGATACCTGCAGGCCGTCATGCTCGGAGAAGCGCTTCGCGATGGAACGCCGGTCCGGATGATCGAGATTTCGAACCTCTGCCGCGAAAAGGCCTGGGCTGAATTCCGGCGTTACCGCGAACCGCTTCTCTCCTTCACGGACTGTACCAGCCTGGTGACGATCAGGGACTGTGGAGCGCGGATCGTGTTCTCGTTCGACTCGGATTTCCAGAAGCTGGGAATTCAGACGATTCCAGGACGCCATGAGAAGCCATAAGCCATAAGCTATAAGCCATAAGCGACGCGAGACCGGAGCATCCAGCGGATCTCCAGCTTTAGATTCCCGCTCAGGCGACGTGCGCCGTCGCTTATGGCTTATGGCGCTCTGAACACGCGCGAGCCCCGGCCGACCGATTCCCGGCCGCGCTATTCCCGTCCTTGCCGCCGCCGCCGCCTGACCTCAAGATACCCGCCCCATGACCATTCTCCTCGCCTCCCTGAACTCCGCCCAGCGCCGCGCCGTCGAGACCCTCGAGGGGCCGGTGCTGGTGCTCGCAGGGGCCGGGACGGGGAAGACGAAGGTGCTGACGACGCGGCTGGCGCTGCTCCTGTCGAAAGGGGAGAAACCGGCGTCGCTGCTCGCGGTGACCTTCACGAACAAGGCCGCGCGGGAGATGAAAGAGCGCGCGGCGAAGCTGGCGGGAGCGGCGGCGCGCGAGACGTGGCTGTCGACGTTCCACTCGCTGTGCGTGCGGATCCTGCGGCGGGAGATCGAGGCGCTGGGGTATCGGAAGGATTTCTCGATCTACGACGACTCGGACCAGGAGTCGGTCGTGCGCGCGGTGCTGAAGGAGCTGCGGGTGCCGGGCGCGGTCGCCTCGGCGGACGCGGTGCGGTGGCGGATCTCGGGGGCCAAGAACCGCGGGCTCGACGCCGCCGCGATGGCCGGCGCGGCGCAGGACGACGTCGACGCCGTCGCGGCGCGCGCCTTCGAGAAGTACCAGGCGGGGCTCAAGGCGCGCAACGCAGTGGATTTCGACGACCTCCTGACCCTCACGGTGCGCCTCTTCCGCGAACACCCGAAGGCGCTCGAAAAGTACCGGAAGCAGTTCCGCTACCTCCTGGTCGACGAGTACCAGGACACCAACGCCGTCCAGTACGAGATCGTCCGCTCCCTCGCCGGCCCGCACCGGAACCTCTTCGTCGTCGGCGACGACGACCAGTCCATCTACGGCTGGCGCGGGGCGGACCACGCCCACATCCTGCGATTCGAGCACGACTTCCCGGGCGCGACCGTCGTCCGCCTCGAGCAGAACTACCGCTCCACCACCGCCATCCTCGAGGCCGCCAACACCCTCATCGCGAAAAACGCCGCGCGCCACAAGAAGACCCTCTTCAGCCGCCTCGGCCAGGGCGCCCCCGTCCGGGCCGTCGAACTCGCCGACGAGCGCGCGGAAGCCATGTGGGTCGTCGGGCAGATCCGCAGGTCCCCCCGCCGGAAATCCGACTTCGCCGTCCTCTTCCGCACCAACGCCGAAACCCGCCCGTTCGAGGAGCAGCTCCGCCTCGCCCAGATCCCCTACGCCGTCCTCGGCGGGCAGCGCTTCTACGACCGCCGCGAAGTCCGCGACGTCCTCGCGTACCTCAGGCTCGCCTCCAACCCGCACGACGACGCGGCGCTCGCGCGCATCGCCAACGTCCCCCCGCGCGGAATCGGCGACTCCAGCATGGAAAAACTCGACACGTTCGCGGCGCAGAACGGGATGCCGCTGTTCGAAGCGTTCCGGCGGGCGGAGGAAGCGGGCGTGCCGAGGGCGGCGGCGGCCTCGGCGAAGAAACTGGCCGGGTTTCTCGAGCGGGCGGGGAAGTCGGTGAAGAAGGACCCGGCGAAGGGCGGGCCCGCGATGGTGGACGAGCTCGACCTGGCGGGGGAGCTCCGCCGCGAGACGCAGGACGAGAATGCCGCCGACGCGCGCGTGAATTCCATCGAGGGCGTCCTCGCCGACCTGTCCGCGTTCGCGAAATCCGGCGGCGACCTCGCCGGCTACCTCGAGAAGGTCGCGCTTCTCGACCGCGACGACCCGGGCGACGCCGACGGCCGGCGCGAGGCCGTGACGCTCCTGACGGTCCACGCCGCCAAGGGCCTGGAATTCCCCGCCGTCTTCGTCACGGGCCTCACCGACGGCATCTTCCCGCACCGCCGCTCGACCGGCGAAGAGATGGCCCTCGAGGAGGAGCGCCGGCTCTTCTACGTCGCGATGACCCGCGCAAAGGAGGAACTGGTCCTCACCCGCCCCTGCGAGCGCTCGAAACGCGGCCGCGTCGCGGCCGCCCTGCCCAGCCGCTTCCTCGCCGAACTCCCCCCGACCGTCGTGCGCGACGCGCCGGGGAAGCGGGAGATCACGGAGGGCGAGGCGGACGCGGCGCTGGCGCAGATCCAGGCGATCCTGGGGCGCGGGGCGAAACCCGCCGCGGAGTGATCGGGGACGAATGGGAGGTCATTCCGCTTCCGGAAACGGTTCATTTTTTCCCCGCGCCGGATTATGTTCGCTGTCTGCCGCCGCAACCCGTTCCACCCCGTGCGAGGAGCCTGCCATGGCCAAGAACACCCTGACTGTCACCGACAACCGCACCGGAAAGCAGTACGAGATCCCCGTCGCCGACGGGACGATCAAGGCGATCGACCTCCGGCAGATCAGGACCTCGGAGTCCGATTTCGGGCTCATGACGTACGACCCGGCGTTCATGAACACCGCGTCGTGCCGGAGCGCGATCACGTACATCGACGGCGAGAGGGGGATCCTGCGGTACCGCGGCTACCCGATCGAGCAGCTCGCGGAGAGGAGCAATTTCCTCGAAGTGGCGTACCTGCTGATTTACGGGGAGCTGCCGGCGAAGGCGCAGTACGACGCGTGGGCGGCCGACATCACGCACCACACGATGATCCACGAGAACATCAAGAAGCTGATGGACGGGTTCCACTACAACGCGCACCCGATGGGGATGCTGGTGAGCACGATCGGCGCGCTGTCGACGTTTTACACGGACGCGCGGAACGTGCGGGATCCGGAGTCGAGGCGGCTGCAGATCCACCGGCTGATCGCCAAGGTGCCGACCATCGCGGCGTTCGCGTTCCGGCACAGCGTCGGGCATCCGTACATCTACCCGGACAATTCGCTCGGATACGCGGCGAACTTCATGTCGATGCTGTGGAAGATGGTCGAGACGCGCTACGAGGCGAATCCGGTGCTCGTGCGGGCGCTGGACGTCCTGTTCATCCTGCACGCGGACCACGAGCAGAACTGCAGCACGAATTCGATGCGCGCGATCGGCAGCTCGGACGCCGACCCTTACTCCGCGGCGGCCGGAGCGGCCGCGGCCCTGTGGGGGCCCCTGCACGGCGGCGCGAACGAGGCCGTGCTCAGGATGCTGGACGAGATCGGAACCAAGGACCGGGTCCCGGGCTTCATCCGGGCGGTCAAGGAAGGCCACGGGAAGCTGATGGGCTTCGGCCACCGGGTCTACAAGAATTACGACCCGCGCGCGCGGACGATCAAGCGGCTCGCCGAGGAGGTTTTCGAGGTGACGGGCCGCAATCCCAAGCTCGATATCGCGCTGGAGCTCGAGCGGATCGCGCTTCAGGACGATTACTTCGTGTCGCGCAAGCTGTACCCCAACGTGGACTTCTACTCGGGCCTGATCTACCAGGCGATGAAGTTCCCGGTCGACATGTTCCCGGTCCTGTTCTGCATCCCCCGCATGTCCGGCTGGCTCGCGCAGTGGGACGAGATGCTGCGCGACAAGGACCAGAAGATCGCGCGCCCCCGGCAGATCTACACGGGGAACGGGGAAAGGGACTACAAGGGCATGGAGGAACGGGGAGGGTAGCCCTACTTCTTGCTCGACCTGAATACGAGGAGGAGCAGCGTCAGAAGCGCTCCCGCGGCCGAGCTGCCGATGGCGATGAATCCGACGGGCAGCGTCAGCTTCTTGATCATCAGATTGACTTCGACCGTGTTCATGTTGAGCGCGATGAACCCGAGCAGGGCGGCCAGGATCGCCGCGCTGAGACCGAGCTTGATCTTCCCCATGAAGCCGCTCCTTAAGTATCCGGGAGAATCGGGCAGGACACCGGCGTCCGCCATGATGCCTCTTCCTCCTGGAAAACGAAAAACACAAAACGGAAAACGCAAAAAGGGGGAACGACGCCCGTCCTCCTACCTCGCCCCGCTCCCCGGCTGCGCCGCCTCGCTCCGGAGCGCCTTCCGGATCTCCTCCATCCGCTCCGCGTCCGGCCACGCGTACGGCCGGAACTTCTCGACCGTCCCCTCTTCCTCCAGATACAGCAGCCCGCGGTAAAGCCCCAGTTTCCCCGCCAGCGGCGTGTCGATGAGCTCGGAGGAATCGGCGGCGCTCATCTGGAAGAGGATTCTCATCTCGAACTCGCGCAGGGACTTCTGGCTGAAGGTGCGCTTGAGGTTTCCGAGCGAATCGCACCACACCAGCGTGTGCACGCCGCGCGCGGGGCCCTCGGTGAGGACGTTCACGAGGCACTTGTCCGTGGCCTTCTTTTCGCCTTCTCCGCCGGACATGTCGTACTCGTCGGTCTGGCGGAGTTTTCGGAAGCGCTGGAGGTCGTGGATCACGAGGAAGGTGCGGCGTTCCTCCGCACCGCTTCCCGCCGGCGCGCTCACCTCCGCGTCGAGCGCTTCCATGATCTCGGGCACGCGGTTGTACTCCACGATGTCGACGTCGTGGGGGAGCATGGCGGCGAGTTCCGCGAGTCGGCGGGCGTCCCCGAGTTCGGGGGGGCTGCCGTCGAGGATGAGGAAGCGTGCGGATTTCGGGGGGAGGGCGGCGGCGAGGCTGACGACGGAGGAGAGGAGGATGGAGAGGGCGGACTCGCGCTGCTGGCCGAGGATGAGCAGATTGGAGCCGCCCAGTTTGCGGAAGTTGACTTCGGTGGGGCCCTTGATGGCGTTGGCTTCGCCGACCCATGCGCGCAGGGCGGGACCCGGTTCGGCGAAGGGTCGCGCGAGGCGGTCGCGGAGGGGGGCGTTGTTGCGGATGTCGCCCGGCACGTTGCCCTCGAAGATGGTCGGGGGTTCGCGCGGGGTCCAGCCGCGCTCGTCGGCGAGGCGGTGGAGGCGTTCGAGGTACCTGTCCTCGGTCGCGTCGTTGAGCCAGACGATCTGGAAGGGGTTGTTGCCCTCGACCATTCCGGACATGTCGTTGTAGATGGCTTCGCCGGGACGCGACAGGAGGCGCGCGGCGGCGTTGTCGTCGCCGAGGATGAGGAGGGAATCGGCCTCGTTGCACTGGAGGGCGATGCGGATGCCCATCTGGCCGAGGGTGGCCTTGGCGAGCGTGTAAGAGCCGCCGAGCGTCTGCGATCCGAGGATGACGTGGACGCCGAAGGCGCGGCCCTGGCGCACGATGCGGTCGAGGAGCAGCGCGGCCTCCTGCGCGACGGCGTCTTCCTCCGTGAAGAACTCCTGGAACTCGTCGATGAGCAGGATCGCGCGGGGGATGGTCTCGGCGCCCGGGCTCCGCCGGTAGCCGGCGAAATCCTGGACGCCCGCGGCGCGGAACACCTCGGCGCGCGCGGTCAGTTCGCGGTCGATGCGCCGCAGGACGCTGAGGCCGAACTCGCGGTCGCTTTCGATGGCCACCACGCGGGCGTGGGGGAGCTTGTGCGTGGCGAAGCGTTTGAACTCGACGCCCTTCTTGAAGTCGATGAGGTACAGCTCGAGGTCGCGGGGGCCGTACCAGAGGGCGGCGTTGGTGATGAGCACGTGGAAGAGGGTGGACTTGCCGGATCCGGTTTTCCCGGCGACGAGGGCGTGCTGGGCGGTGCCGCGGCCGAGGTCGAGGTTGAGCAGGCGGTCCGCGCCGGTGCGGCCGATCGGGACGCGGAGGCCCGTCTCCGCCGTCAGCGTGCACCACCGGCCTTCCGGCGGCGCGACGGCCTCGAACGGCACCTCGACGCGCGACGCGTCCTTCGACTGGAGCCCGACCGCGTTCAGGATCGCCGTCAGCGTGGCCGGCTCGGGCGCGCGCTCGATGTCGAGGCGGGATTGGGGAAGCGACTCCTCGTCGAGCGTCAGCATCTCCTCCGCGGCGCGCACGACGAGCCCGGTGCGCCGGAAGCGCACGGGGTCGAACGCCGGGGGCGGCTTCAGCTTGCGGTCGTGGAGGATCAGCGTGTAGACGCCGCACCGCGCGCCGCTCGTGAGGATGCTGGCGAGGCGCTCGAGCGCGCCTTCGCTGAACCCCGTCGGGAAGTCCGCGATCACGAGGAACCGGTACGCCTCGGCGAGCTGGCCGGCCTCGCGGTTGTACTCGTCGATGGTCGCATACTTGTTGCGCAGGTACTTCTGGATCACCTTCTCCATGTGCTCGGTCAGCTCGGACAGCTTCTTCTCGATGTGCGTCGCCTCGGTCCAGATGCGCCCGCCGACGAGCGAGTCGTCGTGGTCGGCGAGGTGCATCAGGGCGGAGAAGCTCTGCCCGAGGCCGAGCGGGTCGACCAGCAGGAACTTCGCCTTGGCCGGCGGAAACGCGCCCAGGATCCGAAGGGAGCTGTTCAGGAGGACGTCGATCCCGCGGCCGCGGCTCCGCGAATCCACCGTCACGAGAAGATTGCCGCGGTCGGGGAAGGTCAGGGACAGCGGAAGCGCCAGCTGCCCGTTCGCGGGCACGGCGAACGCGCCGCTTCCCCGGTGCCCCGATGTGAGCGCGGCGAAGTCGAGGTGCACGTCGCCCAGGTAGACGGAGCGGGGAAACTCGGAGGTCATGCGGAAGTTCTTCCAGGACGAATCGGTCCACTCCGGGGAGCGCCGCCGGCACTGCCCGCGAGCTTCGGCGGAAGCGCGGACGAATTCCTCCACGGATCCGCTCCAGTCGGCGGCCAGGCGCGCCGACGATTCCGCGCGGCGGATTTCCCCCTCCGTCCCCGTCCGCTCGTGGGCGGCCTTGAGCTCGGCCATCTCCTTCTGCTGGCGCACCTTGAGCGACGCCTCGTCCGCGTCCAGGCGCACGCCCGTCAGCCGGCGGTTCTTCCGCCGCTCGGCCCTGTCCTTGAGCGCCGTGTGCCGCCGCCCCAGCCGCTCCAGCTTCGCCGCGAGCGCCGCCTTCGTGTCGGCGATCGCCCCGAGGAACTTCGCGTCGAGCTCCCCCAGGAATCCGATCCGGTCGTCCAGCTGCTGCCTCCGCCCGGCCTCGCTCTGCCGCTTCAACTCCTCCGCGTGAAGCTTCAGCGCGCCGGACATCTCCTCGGCGTGGCCGTGAAGGGCGTTCGCGAACGCACCGGCCGCGGAGCGCATCATGCGGAGCACGGCCACGGCGATCGTGACCGTTCCCGCGAACACAAGCGGGGTCAGGATCTTCGCCTGCTCCGCCCATTCCGGCTTGCGGAACCAGATCGCCGCGAACGCGCCCGCGTGCAGGATCAGGAGGAACAGGACCAGGAACGGGTAGGGAAAGACCGCGACGATCCGCAGCCACAGTTCGCGCCGCCGGGCCTCCAGCAGCCGCGTGTCCGCCTCGATCTCCTCGCGCACCGCGTCCGCGATCTGCTCGGAGGTCCTGGAGTCGAACCGGCCGGGTACGGCGACGGGGGCGTGAAGTGTGAGCCCGAGGCGCGCGGCCCAGGCGCCGATGTGGGCGCTCCATCCGTTGGCGCGCTCCTGGAGCGCGGCGACGCCCTCCCGGAGCGCGGCGAGACGCTTCGCGGACGCCGTCTCCTTCTCGTGCTTCGAGTCCAGCCCGCGGTCGCGGTCCCGCTGGTGCTCCGCCTGCAGCCGGTCGACCGTCTTCGCGTGCACCCCCTCGGCGCGCTTCACCACCGCCTGGAACGCCCTCTCCGCGCGCGACATGTCGCGCTGGTAGCGCCCGCCGATGTCCGAGAGATCGCGCGTCTGGCGCGTCCGCAGCCCGTCTTTCTGCGCGGCGTGGTCGCCCGCGAGCCGCGTCGTCCGCCGCGCGAACTCCGCCTCCTGCTCGCCCTTCCACGCCGCGTGCGCGCGCTCCGCCTCGGTCCGCGCGTCGAGGATCTCGCGCAGCCGCTTTTCGAGCGCCGCCACGCGCGCGCGCAGCTGGTCGACGCCGGACGGTTCCGTTTCGGTGCTCAACTGCACTCCTTCCGCACGCGCCTCACGATCTCCTCGATCTTCTGGATCGCCGTCGCCGCGGCCAGCACCGAGGGCGCAAGATCCCGGAGATGGTCGCGCTCGAAATCCGCCCGCGCCGCGTCGTGCCAGTGCACGCCCGACCGCTCCCACTGCGCCATCAGGTCCTTCATCGCCTTCGTCAGGATCACGTCGTTGCCGCCCGTTTCCATCAGACGCCCTCCGGTGGCGCCGTGCGCAGGTACTCCTCCAGGCTCTCCACCATCCTGTCAAGCCGCGACAGCGCCCGCGGCGTCGTGTCGTCCAGCAGGATCTCGAACGACCGCACCACCGCCAGCAGCTTCTCCACCTCCGCCGCAAACGTCACCGACCATTTCTTCGCCCGCTCCAGCCGCTCGTGCGCCTCCTCCTTGTGCCTCTTCGCACGGTCCAGCAGCTTCTTCGCGTCGATCACCGCGTTCGACGCCGCCCCCGCCGCCGACATCTTCACGCGGTTGTACTCGTTCTGCGCCAGGTTTACCGCGTTCTCGTGCCGCCGCAGGTCCTGCTTGAGACGCACCTGCTGCTCGCCCTTCAGCCACTCGCCGGTGCGTTTGATGGAAGCGTCGACCCCCATGAGCGCGTTGCGGCAGGAGCTCTCGAACACCGAGAACGCGCCGCGGAACTGGCGGAGGATTTCAGGCGATTCGATGCGCGCGGAGCCGTGGGCCATGGGTGTCAGTGCTGATCCAGGTATTCCTGGATCCGTTCCGCCTTCCTCAGGAGCAGGGGTGCGTGCTTGTCGGCCGCGTCCGCGAACTTCACCAGCATCCTCATCATCTGGTCGAACAGCTCGCCGAACTTCGCCTGCTCCTGGTCCTGCCAGGTCTCGCCGAGCTTGACGAACCTGTGGTGAAGCGTGGAGATCTCGGCCTTGAGCTCGCTGTTGAACCGTTTGAGTTCCGAAGCGAACCTGCGCAGTTCCTCGGGATTGACGACGGCTTTCGACATGGCGCACCTGTATTGGAATCCGGAACCCGGAGTCTAGCCCACCCTTCCGCGCTTGCCCCTTGCTTTTTGAAGTTGCTCTTTTTTCTTTGAAGTTGCTCTTTTTCTTTTGAAGTTGTCCCTCCTAGTCGACCCACCACTTGAGCCGCCACGCCGCCGCCCCCGGCCACGGGCTCTTCCCCCCGTCCTCCGCCGACCGCGCCGCCAGTTTCTCGTAGAGCGCCTTCGCCTCCGCCCGCTTCTCCTTCCCCTCCGTCTCCAGCCGCATGGCGTCGCGGATTTCCTTTTCGCGATCCTTCTCGCGCAGGACCGGCGGGAAGTCGCCCTCGACCATCGCGAGGTTCTCCGCGTACGACTTCTTCTGCGCCCACGGCCACTTCGCATAGGCCTCGAGCAGCCATTTCTGCCGCCGCGGATGGCACGGGTTGGGCATGGTGTCGGTCTTGATCGCCTCCGCGAGCAGCTTGTCGAGCCGCGGCAGTTCCGCCTGCGCGAACTTCTCCATTTCCTTCCGGAACGCCAGGATGGCCCTCTTGTCCTTGAGCGGAATCTTGCGGTCGTTTTCGATCTCCGAGATCCGGGCGACCGCCTGCGGCCAGAGGTCCTCCGCGCAGAGCGCCGCGACTTCGCGCACCCAGGGATCGGTCGAGGCGGGGAAGGGAAGCGGATCCGGCTGCGCGGCGCCGGCGGACGGGTAGGGGAGGGCGCCCGGGCCGCCGAGGTCGTTCACGAGGTCGCGGGTGATCTGGAGGCAGCGGTTATTGACCGCGTGCCCCATCTTCGGGATCTCGTGGTAGAGAACGGGGATTCCCCACGCCGCGAGCGCGTTCGACCAGTGGCGCACGGATTCCACGATGTTGATGCTCCCCAGCACCGCCGTTTCGTCTTCCCCCACGAACGACACCCACACGATCGGGGGAATCGTCGTCTTCGAGGCCGCGCCCCCGCTGCTGTAGAGGAAGCACGCGCGGAACGGGAACGCCCCCGCGTTTTCGCTCCACTCGTGCGTGCACCAGCCGCTCGCCCATGCCGTGCCCCACGAGAATCCCCCGACGAACACCCGTTCGGGATCGACCGGGTGCTCCTTCATCACCTTGTCCAGCAGCCAGCGCGACCCTTTGATCACGTTCTCCGGCGTCGCGAGCGTCGGCAACCCCATCTTCCCCTTCCCGTCCGCCTGCAGCTCCTGGTACTGCACGCCGATCACGATCACGGGATCGCGGGCCGTGGTGATCTTCGCGTGATTGCGCACGCGGTGCTTCCCGACGTCGCCGTTGCCGTGGAACATGAAGAACAGCGGCACCTTCCTCCCGGCGTCGATCTTCTCGGGCACCGACACGTACCCCGTCATCTTCTCGCAGCCCTCGAGCTCGATTGTGACCTCGGTGAACGTGGCCTTGTCGGGTTCGAGTTTCGAAGCGTCGTCGCCGCCGAGGCCGCGCTGCGGGAGGAGCCGCCTCGCGTCCTCCTTCGTGCGCTCGCGAATGCGGTCTGCAGGCGCCGCGGGTTCCTGGGCGCAGGTGCAGGCGGCGGCGAAGATCAGGGCGGCAAAGCAGGCCGGTGCGCGGCGCATGGCGGTTCCCCCGATTCCCCCCCGGGCATCGAGAGAGAGAGTGTAGGGCTTCCGGCGGACCTGCCAAAATGAAAACGGGCCCGGGGAACAGCCCGGGCCCGCTTCAGATCGGCCCTGTCTACTTCACCGGCGCCACCCGGTTCGCGCCTTCGGCCTTCCGGTCGGGTTTTGCCTTCCCTTCCTTGCGCTCCTCTTCTTTCCCGCAGCCCGCCTTCGGATCCCCCTTCTTCAGATCCTTCTCGATCTTCTTGACGCGGCGCGTCACGTCGTCGGCGTTCGGATCCAGTTTCTCCTCCGGGATCTCCCCGCCGCACTTGCGCTCGCCCGGCTCGGGCTTCCCGGCCGCCGGTGCGTCGTCCCCCGCCGGATCGCAGGGCTCCGCCCCCCGTTTCGGCCCGCCTTTGTTCATCTCGATCCGCTCCCGGAATTCCACCTTCTTGCCCGCCGCCTTCGCCCTCTCCAGGAACTCCTTGCGCATGCGATCGGCCTCCTGGCGCCACTTTTCGAGCTCGGCGCGCATGTCGGGCGGAAGGGCCTCGACGCCGCCCTCGACTTTCCTGCCGTTCTTGAAGACCTCGACTTTGACCTCGCCGTCGCAGTGCGCCTCGGCGTGCGCCTCCGCCTTCGCCTCCGCCTTGCCCTCCCCGTGCGCCACCTTGTGGTCCTCCGCGTGCGCCTCCTTGTGTTCCGACTTCTTCACGATCTTCTCCTCCGCGCGCGCCGTCCCTCCCACCGTCACCAGTGCACCGGCAACCAATCCCGCCAGGACCGTCCCGAATCTCGTCGTCATCTCTCATCTCCTTGTCTCGGTGTTGAAGAAGGAATACGCCGGCAACCCCCTCCTGCTCCCATCCATCGGGAATGTCTTAACTAATTGTTCTGTAGTGACTTGCGATTGACGATCGTCCCTCGTTTCTCGTGCAATCTCCGCTTCCCAGCACTGGCAGCGAGGCACGAAGCACCAGGCACATAAAACGAGAAACGAGTAACGAGAAACGAGTAACGAGTATCGAGTTACGTTGTACGCCCTGCCCTACCTCACCCCCAGCGCCCTCCTCACCACCCCCCCCGGCTCCTCCGGCACCGTCCCCCCC
>JACPRD010000072.1 GCA_016190145.1 Planctomycetota bacterium
CGCGCTCTGCGTCTCCGCCGCCATCGCTTCCATGGCGACTGGAACTACACCATCCGACCGAGAGCACCTGGTCGCTGATCTGCCCTGCGGGCACTCCGCATTCAATTCCAATCGTTACACTTATTCATGCACGGCCACTTACCTGGCTCACGCCGTCCCCGAATACCGGATGGGCAACGTCGAGAGGAAGACGATCCGCGTCCTGGAAAACGCAGGGACCGAATGGCGGGAAGCGGGGACGTTCAAAGTGGGCGAACAGATCCGTTCCCCGCGGATGCCGGGCGTGGTCGTCGAGGTCAGCGAGGTCTTCGAGGCGTAGGATCCGGGCGTGCTAACATCGCCCTCGACATGAACCCTCCCGACGCCGGCGGTCTCCTCGCCCGGATCGAGCGCGAAGCCGGCGTTCCGGGGCTCGCGGCGATCCTTGCGGAGCGGTTGGCGCCGACGGATCTGCAGTCGCTGCTGCTCGAGGTGTACCGCCGCCGCGCGCGCGCGACGGCGCCGGCGGAGCTGCTCGCGCGGTATGCGCAGAACCGGTTCGTGCGGCCGGCGAAATCGGATCCGCGGGAGACGGCCCGCTTCGACCTGAAGGCGTTCGCCCAGCTCCCTCCGGGCTACGAAGCGATCGAGCTGTCGCCGGTCGCGCCGCTCGGGACGCATTCGGTCGTCGCGACCGTGGACCAGAACAAGGTCGTGGCGACGAGCCGGAACACGGAAGTGGTCGCGGACTCCACGAACGTCCAGGCGCTCGAGTCGGCGCTCCGGCGGCGGAAGAACAGGGCGGCCGAGGTGAAGCTCGCTGCGAGCCATCGGCTGCTGCGGGCGCAGAAGTTCGATTCCCCGGGCGCGCTCCCGCATTTCCGGTTGCTCACGCTGACCGCCGCGGGGCGCGACGAGGGATCGCACAGGTTCGAGATGCGGGCGCTGCGCGGGCAGTTCGGGTATTTCGCCCGCCTTCTGGAGACGTTTTCCGACACTCCAGCGCGCTTTCGCATCACCGATCTTTCGGGCGGCCGACTGACGCCGATCGTGGAGAAAGAGATCTTCGCGACGCTCGGGCCCCTTCACCCCGGCGCCGATTTCGGATTTGATCCCGACCGCAAGAGCGGGCGCGGGTTCTACCAGACGCTGTGTTTCAAGATTCACCTCATTCCGCGCGAGGGCCCGCCGGTGGAAGTCGGCGACGGCGGATTCAACGACTGGACCGCGAGCCTTCTGGGCGACCGGAAGGAGAGGCTGCTCTGCGGGTGCATGGCGGGGGAGAGAGTCATGAGCGTGGCGGGGATGTGAGGACGGGGGGTGACGGCGAAGGACAATTATGAATTATGAATTTTGAATTATTAATTATCGGGCCGCCGGAGGGCCGTCAAATTCATCATTCAAAATTCACAATTCAAAATTGCGTTCCTTCGACTGCCCTGCCCCCGCCTTCGCTATTCTGTCCTCATCCCCGGATTTCCCTTCGGACACCCCGTACCCCCGGGGTCATAGGTGCGGACGAAACAGGAGACTTCGATGACCGACTACGAAACTCTGGTTCGCGAGCACCATTCCCTGGTGTACCGGATCGCGCTGGGCATCCTGCGGCGGAACGCTGAGGCGGAAGACGCCACGCAGGACGTGTTCCTCGATTTCCTCCGGCGCCCCGAGGCGCTGGCCGGCGTCGGGGACGTGCGGGCGTTCGTGGCGCGGTGCGCGGTGAATCGCGCGCTCAAGTCGCGGCGCGGCGAAGCGCGGCGGGTGCGGCACGAGGAGGGCGCTCGCCGGGAGGAGGAGACGATGGATCCGGGCGAGGCTATGTTCCGGCGCGAGGTGAGGGCGAAGGTCGAGGAGCTGCCGGAGGAGGAGCGGCTGGCGGTGGATCTGCACTACTTCCAGGGGCTGACGCTCGCGCAGGCGGCCGTGGCGCTCGAGGTCACGGACCGGACGGTGTCGAACAGGCTCAAGTCTGGCCTGGACCGGCTGCGGCGCGCGCTCGGCGCGGCGGGGCTCGCGGCCCTGCTCGCGGGGCTGGAGAGCGAGCTGGGCAGGGCGGGCGCGGAGGCGGTGCCGGCCGGGATGCAGGAGCGGCTGCTGGGCCTCAGGGTTCCTTCGGGGGAAGCGGCGTCCGGCGGGCCGAGGCCGCGCTCGGTGGCGGCGATGGCGGTCGCGGCGGCGCTGCTGGCGATCGTGGCGGCGGTTCTATGCCGGGGGCGGGAGAGCGACGTGCGTCCCGGCGCGTCGGGGGAATCGACGGCGCGGGCGGCTGGGCCGGCTGCCGCTGGCGGCGGGGCCGCAGCATCCTCCGCTTCCGGACCGTCGAAATTCGCCGGCCTCGCGGGTCCGGTCGAAGGGCCGCTTCAGAACATCGACGGCATCGTCGTCGACCCCGGCGGCGAGCCGGTCCCGGGGGCGCTTCTCGAAACGTCTTTCGTAGACTTCCGCCTGGGCGGACGCGAACTGGCCTACGGCGAGGAGGGACGGTCCGCGGGGCCGACGGCGCGGAGCCGGGGCGACGGGACGTTCGTGCTGCCGATCGAGAGGGGCCGGTCGGCGGACGTCCGGGTGTCCGCGGCGCGGCACGGGACCGTGACGCTCGCGGCGTGCGCGGCGGGCGGGCGGCTGCGGGACGTGCTGCCACCGGCGGTCCGGCTGGTCGTGCGGCTCATGGCGGCGGACGGCGCGCCCGTGGTCGGCGGCCGCGTGCGCGTCGTGCGGAGGAACCCCGTCGAGGCGACGACGAGCGAGATCTTCACCGAGCTGGGGGCGCTTCCGCCGCGGTACGACTACGACTGGACCATGGAAGCGGACGGCGGGGGGATCGCGGTGTTCGACGACGTGCCGGCGGGGGAGATCGTGGACGTGGACGCCGCGCACCCGGAGCTCGACTTCGTCCGGCAGCGGGTTGAGCTGCCGCGCGAGGGCGAGGCGAGGGTGGACGTGAAGTTCGAGGCCGGGCGGACGATCCGCGGGCGCGTCGTGGACGCGGCGACGGGGGAGCCCATTGCGGGCGCGGAGGTGCGCCGGTACAACTATCTGTCGCCCCCGGCGGTCACGGACGCGAACGGCGAATTCGAATTCCGCGGCTGGGTGCAGAACTCGGGTCCGGACGCGAAGGCGCGCGGGTACCGGCGGGGAAGGTCGGAGGAGACTGCGCCGGGCACGTACAGGATCGCGCTGGAGCGCGCGATGATGGCGCGCGGCCGGATCGTCGACGCCGCCGGAAACGCGATCGCCGGGGCGTCCGTCCGCGTTCCGGACACGATGCGGTCCGTCACCGGCTCGGCGAACGCGGACGCCGACGGACGCTTCGAGGTCGAAATGCCCGAATGGTGGCCTGCGGACCGGGCGCTGCTCGCGGCGGCGCAGGGGTTCGGGCGAGTCTGGGTCCCCGTCCCCGGCTCGGAGGCGGACGTCGATCTCGGCGACGTCGTGCTTCCGCGCGGCGCGGTGCTCGAAGGCCGCGTGCTCGACGCCGGAGGCGCGCCCATCGACCGCGCGAAGGTCGCGCTCGTCGGCGGACGCGACACCGAGGACGACGAAATGTGGGAGTCGTTCGCGAAAGAATTCGACGTCGCCGTCACCGACCACCTCGGCCGGTTCCGGTTCGATTCGCTCACGCCCGGCGACTGGCTCCTCGCCGTCCGCGCCGCCGCCCGCCCCAATGCGCGCCTCGCGCTCACCGTGCCGGAAACGGGCAAGCTCGAGCCCGTCGAAATCCGGCTCCCCGGCGGCAGCCAGGTCACCGTTCTCGTCGTCGACGACGCGAAATCCCCGCTCGCCGACTGCTCCGTCACCGTCGAAGGCCCCTCAGGCTCGGCCAGCGCCGTCACGGGCCCCGACGGCCGCGCCACCGTCTTCGCCCCGGACCCCGAAGTCACCGCTTCCGCCTGGTGCCCCCGGCCCGGCCACCTCGACGCGGATCCGGTGAAGGTCGCGGCGGGCGGGGAAGCGCGTCTCATCTTCGTGCGGGGCGGGATCGTGAAGGGCGTGATCGTCGACGCCGAAGGGCGGCCCCTGTTTTCCGCGCGTGTGAGCGTCGAAGTCGAAGGGAAACTGGTTTCGGGAGACGGGGCGGGCATCGACGGGGAGTTCGAGGTCGCGGTCCCGTTCGAGGGCGCCCGGCTCGTGGCGACGGGCAGGTACGAGGGCACGGGCTTCGGCATCGGGCTCGATCCGCTGGAGTGGACCGTCGAGATCGACCGCGTGTGGCCGGGGATGCCCGACCCGCGGATCGCCGCGCCGGAACTCAAGCTGAATCACTCCGTCGACGTCCGCGTCGAAACCTCGGACGGCCAGCCCGCCGCGGGGATCGAGGTCCGCGCCTCCCGCCCCGGAGGAAAACCCTTCCAGGGCAGCACCACCGACGCCGAGGGCCGGGCGAGAATTTACAACCTCCCGGAGGAAATGCTCGAGATCGGCGCGTACGCGGAGATCTACGACGACGATCCCGCCGGGGAGACGGCGAAACTGGTTCCGGCGGGGCAGGAGATCCTCATCCGCATGCCGAAGCGATGATGGTCAGCCTCGGAGGAAAACGAGTAACGAGTAACGAGAAACGAGGAACGACGCCCGGTTCGGGCCGTTGCGGTTGACTCGCCCATCAAAAAATCGCAACCTGTATCCGTTCCCACGCCTGGAGCCGAGACATGACCGGTCGCATCGCCGCCGCCCTGATCGCCCTCGCCGCCATCGCTTCCGCCGAGGACTGCAAGGACTGCACGGAAGGGAAAATCTGCCTGACTCACGAAGCGACGGACGATATCGCCGTCCGCGGCGCCGCCGTCAAGCTCAAGACGAAGGACATGATCGGGAAGCGCGAGGCGATCAAGGATCTGGCGGACGCGCAGCGCAAGCACATGAACGTGCGCTCGAAAAAAATCACGGGGGAGCTGCTCAAGGCGCTGGCGGACGCGGACGTGGACGTGAAGCTGCTGGCGGCGGACACGCTGGCGGAGCTGGGCGAGCCGAACCTCGCGGTCCAGGGGCTGAAGCAGCAGGTGGGGATCTACAAGAAGCTGGTCGGCAACTCGAAGCCGAAGAAGGACACGGAGTTGCCGAAATGGGAGACGAACCTCAAGATGCTGGGCCTGATGTACGCCTCGCTCGCCGCCACGAAGTTTCCCACGGCCTGCGCGGTGTTCGAGGAGGACATCCTGGACTCATCCCCCTGGGTCTGCGCGGCCGCCGCGAACGCGACGCCGCCGCTCAAGGGGCAGAAGACGATCATCAGGACCCTGTACGAGGGGATGCGGAAGTGGCTGGGCCCGTCGACGAAGGCGCCGGTGCCCGAGGGATACACGGACGCGTTCTTCTCGATGACGCGCGGGCTCGACGCGGTCGTGGAGGATCCGCCGAAGGGGGACCGGAGCGGGAAGAACCAGAACCAGATGGCGGTGATCTGGGACGGGTGGTGGAAGGCCAACGAAGCCAAGTACAAGTAGAGCGGTTTTTCCGCGCGCGGGGTTCGGCGTCGGGAGTTCGGCGTTCGGAGTTTCGCCGCGCCGGGGCCGCAACGCCGGACTCCGAACGGGCCCTTCAACGCGTCAGCGTCACGCCGACGGGCATGGTCGCCTTCTTCAGGAACAGCAGCGCGAAGCACGAATCGAGCACGTCCGCGGGCTCGAGCTCCGTTCCGCTGTTCCAGTGCCCGTCGTCCTTCTGCGCCTTGACCAGGTGCTGCGCCCCCTGCACGTACCAGGCGTTCGCGCCGATGAGCTCGATGTTCCCGAGGATGCCGACGCGCTCGAGGCCGTAAAGGTAATAGTAGTGGCTCCGATGCCCGCCCGGGTTGTGGTCCACCGTCCAGTTCGCGTCGATCCACGCGAGCCCGTCGAAAATTCCCTTCTCGATCCGCGCCACCAGGTCCTTGTTGAAGAGCGCGTTTCCCTTCATCTGGCTCTTGATGATGATGAGGCTGCACACGCCGGACGCGGTCATGCCGCCGCTCACCTGCTGGTCTTTCGGATCGCCCGCGTTCGGGGTGTACGCCCAGCCGCGGCACCGGTCCGTGTCCATCACCATCGTGCCGCTTCCGTCGGCCGGCTTCTTCGGCTTGGCGGGCGGGCCGTCCTTCGCCTGATTCTCGAGCGTCGTGATCACCGCCGTGTGGAATATCTTGGGGTCGACCGTCAGGCCCATGCGCACCGCGGAGACGAGGCCGAGGAGCGTGATCTGCGTGGAGGACGTGTCCTGCTCGACGCCGAGCGGCGAGGGGAAGGCCGGGGAGCCGTAGCGCCATCCGCCGTCGCGTGACTGCGTTTTCGCGAGGAACTGGATCGCGCCGTTGCAGATCGCCTCGTCCCCGGAGTCCAGCTTCACCTGCGGCTTCTTCTCCTTCTTGGGATCCTTCTTCGCCGCCCGGATCTGCTTCTCCCATTTCGAGTCGTCAAGGCTCTCGAACATCATGAGGAGGACCGCGCACTCGTAGCACATCGCCTGCATCTTGCCCGCGCCGGCGCCGACGCCTCCGGCGGGAAACGCGGTGTCGATGTTGCGCCGGATGTAGTCGAGCGCGCGCACGATGACGGGGTCCTCGGGGTCGACGTCGCACTCGAGGAGCGTGTAGACCGCGAACGCGGTGATGCCGATGTAGAGCGGGTGCGCCGGGCCGGCCCCGCCGGGGTAGAGCGGGTTGTTCCCCGTCCCCCAGCTGTCCTTTTCCGCGCCATCCTTGATCTGGCGGTTCTTGAGCCACGCCACGCCCTTGTCGATCGCCGCGTTGATCTTCGGCGGCAGATCCCCGGGCATCGCCTGCGCGCGGGCGCGGGCGGGGGTGAGCAGAACGGAAGCGGCGATCAGGAATGCGGCGGTGGAGAAGCGGCGCATAGGTTCCCCTCTCTTGTTAGCGAACGTCCGGTCAACTCTAGCACCTGCCGTCGTTTGGACCAAGTTTCTCGCGTGGCGGAGTTCGGCGTTCGGCGTTAGGAGTTGCGCACCGGCGCAGGCCGGACATGCCGCGGGTTGTGGCTGGCCGCCGTCGCCGTCCGTCAGGTGTCGCTCGCGGCAAGCGCCGAACGCCGAACTCCGAACGCCGAACATCCGGTCAGCGTGTCGACTTCGCGGGCACTTGCCCGCGGTGGCCGCAGAACCGGCACGTGCCGAACGTGCCGATGAACTCGGGCGGCGCGCCCAGCTTGCGCCCGCACCCCTCGCACACGTAGCGGATCCGCTCCCCGGGACTGGCGCTCGACGGCGGCCTCGGGACTGGAGGCGCGGACGGCCGCGGCTGAGGCGAAGACTGAGGCGGAGGCTGAGGCGAAGGCTGAGGCGGAGGCTGAGGCGGAGGCGCCGCGGGCGCCGGCACGGACCGGTCCGGCAGAACCGCCATCTCCCGCGTCTCCATCATCCCGATCGCTGCCGCGGAGGGAAGCGCCGCCGTCCCCGCGCTCTCGATCTCCCCCGACCGCAGCTCGCCCAGCTCCTTCTTCAGCCGCTCGATTTCGGCGAGCGCCTTCTCAAGCTCAACCTGAAGCGCCGCCGCGCCCGCCACCTGGCGTTCGAGCCCGGCCTTCTCCGCCAGGAGCCGTTCAGTCTCGCGCCGCGCCCGCTCCAGGTCCGCCTGCGCCTGCTCGTGCCCGCGCCGCGCCGCGATCGCCTCCACCACACGCTTCTCCAGCGCCGCCTTCTCCGCCTCCCACACCCCCCGCTCCCGCGTCAGCCGGTCCACCTCCCCCCGCGCCTTCTCGTGAAACTTCCGGAGCGTCGCCAGGTCCGCCGCCGCCCGCTCCGCGCCGGACTTCGTCGCCGGAACCGCCGCCTCCGGCGCGGTCGCCGGCGGCTTCGCCGCTTCCGTGACCGTGCCGCATTTCGGGCAGGTCACGATCCCGTTCGGGTCGGGCTCAGCCGGGAAGCTGAACCCGCAGTCCGGTTTGGCGCAGGAGATGGTCTCGGGGGGCATGGGTCCGGACAGTGTAACGGCTTCGCGCGGGAGCACAACGACCGCGGGGGCCGTCCCGGATTGCCGCGTGTTTTTCACTCGCCACAGATTCTCCTCGCGAGCTTCAATGTTCCCAGCCATGAAACGATTTCTCATCGGCCTCGCCCAGCCCGAAGGGCCACGCGCCCCGACGCCCGACGACGTCGGCTCGCCCGACCGTTTCCGTTGGAGCGCGGAGCTTGCGGCGCAGCTCGGGACGATGACGGATGCCGCGCTCGCGAAAATCGCGGGCGTGAACGAGCGGACGGTGTTGAAGGAGCGGAAGCGCCGCCGGATTCCGGCATTCCGCCCTCCGCGCGAGGCGATCCACTGGACCGAGGCGATGATCGCCCGGCTTGGAAAGGCGGGGGATCGGGAGGTGGGTGAGGAACTCGGGATCGCCTGGGCTACGGTCGGCGTGAAACGGCGCGCGCTGGGAATCCCGGCGTTCCACAGCGAGAAAGGGAAGGCGTTCGCGTGGACGCCCGAGGCGATCGCGGAACTTGGGAAATCGTCGGACAGCCGCGTGGCGGCGAAGCTGGAACTCTGTACTGCGACGGTGATGCGGAAACGGTCCCAGCTGGGGATCCCCGCCTGGCAGGACCCGCGGCCGAGGGTCGAATGGACGCCGGAGATGGACTCCTGCATCGACACAATGAGCGACGCCGGGATCGCGGAGCGTTTCGGGATCGCGGAGAACACGGTTCTATACCACCGGCAGATCGTCCTCGGAAAGCGCAAGGGACTCGTCCGCTACGAGTGGTCCGAAGCCGACCTTGCCCTTCTCGGCCACGTCGACGACCAGGAGCTCGCGCGGCGCTTCGGCTGCAGCGACCAGTTCATCGCCGACAAGCGAAAGGAACTCGGGATTCCGGCCGTACACCCCGTCCGCCGCCTGGAATGGCCGAAGAAATGGGAAGCGCTCCTCGGGGTGGTCCCGGACCGCGAGATCGCCCGGCGCCGGCATTGCTGCATCCCGGTGGTCACGCGGCGGCGCGAGGAACTGGGAATCGCCGCCGCGCCCGGGCACCGCATCCCGTGGACGTTCGAGATGCACGCGCTCCTGGGCACGGTCTCCGATTCCGAGGCGGCGCGGCGCCTGGGCATCTCTCGCGTCGCCGTGACGGACCGCCGCGAGTCGCTCGGCAAAAAACCCTTCCCGGAACGCCGGATCTGGACGCCCGAGCGCGAGAAGCGTCTGGGCACGGCCACGGACCGTTCGCTTGCGCTCGAGTGGGGGTGTTCCCCGGCGTCGGTGACCCGGAGGCGCAACGACCTGGGCATCGCACTGGCGCCACCGCCCTCCCGCGCGTGGACTCCCGGGGAGGATGCGCTGCTCGGCAGGATGGCGGACCAGAAAATCGCGCGGCAGCTCGGCATCGATCGCCAGACGGTGCGCCGTCGCCGTGAGGCTCTAGGCATCCCGGCTCTCCAGCGCTCGATGTGGTCGACGCGGAAGGACGGCAGGGGGTCCTCACAACGCCCAGCCGTTGACTTGGCGCGCGATCGGAATAAAATGCCCCCGTCGTCGCTGGCCTAGCTCAACGGTAGAGCAGCGCTTTCGTAAAGCGCAGGTTGTGGGTTCAAATCCCATGGCCAGCTTCTTCAACTTCCCGGCCTCGCGGTCCCGCCGCTGAGGCCGCTTCTGTATCGAGGACCGCCATGACCGACAGGCACGTCGCCGAATTCGTCGCCGCGGAGGCCAGCGCGCCGCACCGCCACATGGGGCAGGACATGGCGGACATCCTGAACGCGGTAGTGGAGGCGTCGACGCGGAAGGTGGGCGAGTTGGACTCGGCGTCGCTGGACCGGGCGCTGTCGAGCGTCATTCCGCGCATGAAGAAGGTCCGGCTGGGGGACGCGCCGCGGATGATCGGGGCGTTCCTCGAGTGGGCGGGGGGCGCGGCCGGGCTGAAGGATGCGGCGGCGCTGGCGAAGGAAGCGGTGCGGCGCGGGGAGGAGATCGCGCGGGAGGACGAGAAGAAACGCGCGCCGGTGGTGAACAGGGCGGCGGCGGTGAATCGAAACGATCCGTGTCCGTGCGGGAGCGGAAAGAAGTACAAGAAGTGTTGCGGGAGTTGAGGGC
>JACPRD010000070.1 GCA_016190145.1 Planctomycetota bacterium
CCTTCCGCCCTTCCGCCCTGTCCTTCCGCCCTTCCGCCCTGTCCTTCCGCCCTTCCGCCCTGTCCTTCCGTCCTTCCGCCCTGTCCTTCCGCCCTTCCGCCCTGTCCTTCCGCGGTAGAATCGCCGCGTGGGAACGCGGAATCGCGGGGCGCGGGTGCTGCTGGGGCTGGGCTGGCTCGTGCTGGCGGGAACGGTCGTCGGGTACGGGGCGATCCGCGGGCACCTGGGCCGGTCGGACGCCTCTTCCGTCGCTTCGCTCGGCGTGCCGCTCGCCGGCATTCTTCTGGCGGCGGCGTTCGCCGCGGCGCTTCGGTCGGCCGGGGAGGCGCGGGAGAAGCCCGCGCCGCGCGCGGGCGTCTTTCCCGCGCTGGCGGGCCTCGCGGCGCTCGGCCTGTTCTGCGGCGGGTTGTGGGTGGAGGGGCGCCTGCGGCAGGGGGAGGATCGGAAAATCGCGTCCGACGCGGTCGATCTGGCCCGGCGGCGGCTGGAATCGACGCGCGACGGGCCGGTGTTCGAGCGGCTTGGGGGGTTCAAGGGGTTGCGGGAAGGGGAGGTCGCGCGTCCGGACTACCTGTGGCTGCTCGTGGACCGGCTGGAGATCGACGCGCGCGGCGAGTTCGCAAAAGAAAACATCGGCATGCGCATTTACGTCGTCGCGGGGCCGCAGTCGGCCGTCGACCGCGTCGAATTCGGGCCCCTCGGACCGAACGGACCCGAAGGACTGCTCGTCTGGACGACGCACCCGATGTTCAGGCCGTAGAATGCCCGCATGGCGCCCGCGCCTCTTCACATCCTCCACGTCGACATGGACGCGTTCTACGCGGCCGTGGAAGTCCGCGACAATCCCGCCCTGCGCGGCAAGCCCGTCATCGTCGGCGGCCCCGCCCGCTCGCGCGGCGTGGTTTGCAGCGCCACCTACGAGGCCCGCGCGTTCGGCGTCCGCAGCGCCATGCCCTCCGCCCAGGCCGCGCGCCTCTGCCCGCAGGGGATCTTCATCAACGGGCGCATGGACCGCTACCTCGAGGTCTCGCGCGACGTCATGGCGATTTTCCGCTCCTTCACCCCCCTCGTGCAGCCCCTCTCCCTCGACGAGGCCTTCCTCGACGTCGCCGGCGTCGAGCGCCTGTTCGGCGACGCCCCCGCCGTCGGCCGCCGCGTCAAGGCGCGCATCCGCGAGGAGCTCGGCCTCGTGGCCTCGGTCGGCGTCTCGTTCAACATGTTCATCGCGAAGCTCGCGAGCGATCTCGAGAAGCCCGACGGCTTCGTGGTCATCCGGCGGGAGGAAATGGAAAAACGCCTGGACCCGCTGCCGGTCTCGAAACTCTGGGGCGTCGGCCCGAAGACGGATGTCGAGCTCGAGCGCGCCGGCTACCGGACGATCGGCGACGTGCGCCGCGCCGGGCACGAAACGCTCGTGCGGAAGCTCGGCGGCCTCGGCGCCCACATCGGCGCGCTCGCCCGCGGGGAGGACGTCCGCCGCGTCGAACCCTTCTGGGACGCGAAGTCCATCGGCTCGGAGCGGACCTTCGAGCGCGACCTCTCCGGCCTCGACGCGCTCGAGCGCGAGCTCCTCCCGCTGGCCGAGGATGTCGGCTCCCGCGCCCGCGCCGACGCCGTCGCCGGCCGCACCGTCCAGCTCAAAGTCCGCTTCCATGATTTCCGCACCATCACCCGCAGCCGCACGCTCGAATCCCCGACCGACATCACCCGCGAGATCTACGAGACCGCCCGCGGGCTGCTCCGCGACCGCGCGGGCGCGAAGGGCGCGCGCATCCGGCTGCTCGGCATCCAGCTCCAGCAGCTCGCCCCCGCCGGCGCCGGCCAGGGCCTCCTGTTCGACCAGGACCGGAAGAGGGAGCGCCGCCTGGACGCGGCGATTGACGCGCTGCGTCAAAAGCTCGGTGATGAAGCGGTCGTCCGCGCGAGGACGCGCGAGAAGCGGTAGTCCATTGTCGCCGGATCGCTACAATCCGGTGGCCGCGCGAATCTCGGAGGATTCCCATGCTCAGGATCGCCTGCCGCTGCGGGCAGACCATGCAGGTGTCGGAGGAGTCGGCAGGGCAGACCGTGGAGTGCCTCTCGTGCGGTGCGATGCTCACCGTCAGTGTCGCCACCCCGACCGTCGCGCCGGCACGCCCGTCCCCGGAGGGCGGTTTCCACCTGCCCATCTCGGCCTCCCTCGGCGCGATCCTGGTGATCGCGTTCTTCCTCCCCTGGCTCCGGATCTCCTGCAAGACCACCATGCTCGCCGAGCCCACGGGCTTCAACCTCGCGACCAACACGGAAGATGCGACGATGAAGAAGCTCACGTCGGAGTCCCGGGGGCCCGGGACGGCCCCTCAGCCGTCCTCCGATGAGAAGGGAACGCCGCCCTGGGGGAAGAGCACTCCGGAACTCTGGCTCTTTCCTCTTCTCGGTGCCGGGCTCGCCGGATGGGGTGTTCTGCGCATGAAGCAGCCCGGTGGCGACACCCGTTTGGAGGCGAAACGCGTCCTGATCGTCGTCGTCGCGGCCCTGGCTCTCCTGGCCGTGGAACGCATGTCCTGGTATCGAAAGGCCTCGATCGGGGAAATGAAGGAGGGAGCCGACAAGGCGAAATCGACTCCGGCGGTCTCGACGCCGGGTCCTCCCGGATTCGATGAGATCGAATCGGAGCTGAATGGCGCGTTCGAGATCAGGAACGGCTCCGGTTTCTGGCTGACACTCGCGAGCCTGCTGGGCGTGGCCGGCTGCCTCGGCGCGTGGCTTTTCCGCGGAGGCGCGGACCGGGGAGGTGGTTGAGAACGCGAGTCGCCGGGCAGCGAAGATTTACGAGGCGTCATTGGCGACGGCAGGACCCGGGGTTCGAAGAGCAAACTCACCGGTGTCGAAAGCGGGAGCAGGACGTAGCTCAGGGCATCGTGATCGTGGATCGAGTTTCTGCCCAGTTTCCACCGGTCAGGTCGGCGACGCGGATGACAAGCCGGTAGACGGTTCCGGAGGGGCGCTCCGGCACGGGGATTTCGGCGTCGAAGTCCCGCCAACGATGTTCGACGGCCAGACCGACGGGCTGTGGACTTCCCGCGGTGAAGATGTCGCGCTCGTCGATTCGGCGTGCTGAAAGAGTGACGTGCAAAAGCGCGGATCGGCCGGCGCTGGTCTCGGTCGACTCGCGGTCGCGGACCCGGAAGTTCAGAACCAGCCGCAGTCCGTCCGGGCCGCGCCGGACCACCGGTTCCGCTCGAAGTTCGACCTCGGGGCTGAGGGGAAGCGACTGGGGATCGGACCAGGGCAGCAGGGAGTGACGTTCGCCCGGGATACGGACTTCGGAAACCCACCACGCGCCTTCCGTGGTGAAGAGTACGAATCGGAGGTGCCGGATGCGGGAGTCCCGACCGGAGATGTCCATGTCGACGATCCAGCCCAGGCTGTCGTCCAGCCGCGGGGACGGGACACGCCACGAGCTTCCCCAGATTTCCGGGCGTCCGGCCAAGAGCGCAGGGACCTCGGTCCTGCGGTTCTGGACACACGGCTGGGCGGCTACGCGGGCGTCACCGGTGGCCATTCCCCGAAGAAAAGTGTGCACCGCAGCGACACCGCCGGAGGTATCAGGAGGTGGCATCTCCACCCGGGACAGGACCCAGGCCAGCAGGGCCCCCAGGAGGGCGAAACAGAGGATGGGCGCGAAGATGATCCACAGGTAGATCCTCTCCCGCGCGATCATGACAGCTCCCTCATTCCCTCGCTTCGCGCGATCAGATCTGGTCCGAAAATCCGGCCGTCGGGGTTCACGAGCGAGAAATTGAACGCGACCGGCGCGGGCGGGTCCCAGTCCGCTTCCTCCGACGCATAGCCGTACCGCTGCAGAAAGAAAACATTGGCATGGGGCAGGAGTCCTGCGCGCTCGACGGCCTCGCGCACCCGGCGGTCGTCGTCTTCGACGCCGCGGCGGAGGCGGACGTTGAGGACGAGGAGGCGCCCGCCGCCGGCGTCGCGCAGGACGTCGCGCGCCAGGGCGGCGAGGGGGAGCAGGCCCGCGTCGTGGTCGAGCAGGTGGTGGTTGATCGACAGCTTCACCGTGAGCGGCGCGCCCAGCCGCGCGGCGTACGCCTCGAGGCCGGCGCGGTCGCGCGGCAGGACGACGCCGTTCGTGCAGAGGACGAGATGCGTGCAGCGCGGGTGAGCGCGCGCGAGGTTCACGAAATCCCAGAAGCGCGGGTGAATCGTGGGCTCGCCGCCCTCGAGCTGGAGCTCGAAGTCGCGGTCGGCCGGGAGCGAAGCGGCGGCCTGCTCCGGGGAGAGCCAGGTCGAGCCGCGCGGCGAGGAGCAGGTGCTGCACCACGGACAGGCGCGGTTGCAGTGGTTGGTGAGCGCGAGATAGATGCGGTGGGGGCGTTCGGGGAAGGGGTGGTCGAGGGGGCGCATCGGTCAGAGTTTGAGAAAAAACCGGTCCGGGAGGCTCCGCCGGCCGGCGGGAGAAGCGCGAAGCCCAAGGGCCAAGAAAACGCACAAAGAGTCAATCCCAAGCCCCAATCCACTCCGATCACCGACTTGGAGTTGATCCTTTGTGAATTGAACGTTTTCTTGGCCCTTGGGCATTAGCGCTTCCCCCGCCCTCCCCGGTTCGTTGTCCTCTCGACCACTTTCCCCCCCGCGACTGATCCCCGATCCTGCGTGACTCTCACCACATTATCGCAGACCGCCATGCCGAAACCTTGCCGTCGTCGCCCATTTTCCGGTCCACGACGACCTCGAGGGAAACGGCGCCGAGAACGGACTTGAGCGCGGCGCGCACATCGGCGACGCGGGGGGCGGGGGAGCGGGGAAGCGGCCTCAGGCGGACGGTGCAGGAGCGGTCGGCGCGCTGCTCGAAGGCGTGCATGAGCAATGGAAATTCGCGGAGCACCCTTCCAAGATCCGCCGTCGTGACCGGCGTCCCGTCGCGGGAGCGGAAGAGCCAGGTGCGGCGGCCCTCGAGGTCGAGGAGGCGCGGGGCGGGGTCGCCGCAGGGGCACGGGGAGGGGTCGAGGCGGGCGCGGTCGCCGGTGCGGTAGCGGAGGAGGGGGAGGTACGGGTTGCGGCCGCCGGAGACGGCGATTTCGCCGCGGGGCGCGGGGCGGCCTTCGGGGTCGAGGACTTCGACGAAGAGGTCGGTCGGGAGGACGTGGAAGCCGGGTCCGCGAGGGCAGGAGTAGGCGACGGGACCGGTTTCGACGAGGGAGTACCAGTCGACGACGGGGCAGTGGAAGTGCTGTTCGAGGCGGCGGCGGAGAGTCGGCAGGAGCGCTGTGGAAGTCGAGACGAGCGCCTGGGGACGGGCGGCGACGTCCGCTTCCATCAGTTCCGCGAATCCGACGGGGTCGCCGGTTACGAGGGGCGGCTGGAAGGCGGACCAGTATCGCCCGAGGGAATCGGGGGTCTTCCATTCGCCCGCGCGGAGGTTCAGCTTGGCGAATCCGGCGGCGTTCCAGGCGGTGAGGACGGTGGCGTAGGTGTAGGTGCGGAGGCGGGAGGCGACGAGGAAGCAGCCGGCGGCGTCGGGGCGGGGGGCGAGGCGGGCGCCGTGGCGTTCGGCGGCGAATTCGAGGAGGGCGGGGTAGGCGGCGATGGCGCGCGGGTGGTGGGGGGTGGCGACGGGGTGGCCGGTGGTGCCGGCGGTGCGGTAGATGACGAGTCGGTCGAGGTCGGCATCGTCGGGGACGAAGTCCCAGGCGGCGGCGGCGAGATCGGCGCGGGAGCAGGTGGGGATCCACGTCCAGTCGCGTTCGAGGTCGGCGTCGGTGGGGAGGCGGCGGCGAAGGGAGGGGACGCGGTCCATGGCCGCGGCGATCGTCGCGAGCACCGTCGCGGGCGGCGCGCCGGTCCAGCGCGCGCGGTCGGCGCGGAGCGAAGCGCGCAGGCGTTCCAGCGGCTCGAGGTCGCCGCGCACGAGCCGGTCCCCGGCCGCGTAGGTCCAGCGCGGCGCGTCGGGGTGTTCCAGGAGGCGTTTCCGCAGTGCGGCGCCTGACGCCGTGATGAGCGGGGTGCGTTCGCGGACGTCGCGCGGGACGGCGGGTCTCATTCGCTCGACGCCCTCGCCGCGGCTTCCTCCGCCTGACGGCGCGCCATGTGTTCGCGGATGCGGCGCGCCTTGCGCTCGCGGCGGGCGGCCTCCAGCTCGAGCCGGCGCCGCGAGACGGAATCCACCTGGTCAAACCGCGCGCCCGCCTCGCCGCGCGATTCGCCTTCGGGCGGCAGGCCGAGCGCGCGCAGGACGCGCCGTACGAGTTCCTCCGCGCGCTCCGGATCCGTCGAGATCCTCCCCGGCTCGAGGCTCGCGGAGAGGCGCGCGAGCTCCGGGACGAGAAGTCTGCGGATCGCGGGCGCCTCCGGACGATGGCCCCGGAACGCCGGATGCCAGAGAAGATGCGCCGCCGCCAGCACCCAGCCGAGCCGGCTCCGCTCCCCACGCCCGCCGTCGCGCGGCTCCATCGCCGCCAGCAGCTCCGCCGGCGCCGCTTCCCCGAACAGCGTCTCCCACAGGTCCCCCACCACCGCGCGCACGCGGACGCGCCCGCCGGGGAATCCGCAGGGCACGCCCCGGAACGGCGCGGGCATCTCGCGGACGTGACGGAGAAGCTCTGGAAGCGGCGGGGCGCGCATGATTCCGTCGTTCTACGCCGGAATCCGCGCGCGGCGAAGAAAATCCGCGGGATTCCGGAAGTGCCGAACGGGGAAGCCCTTCCGGGCGTCCAAGGGGAATGCAGGATCTCCCGGACGCGACGCTCATGGAGCTCGCCGCGCGCGGACGCGCCGGCGCGTTCGAGGCGCTCGTGCGCCGACACGAGCGGCTGGTGTCGGGACTCGCGGCGAGGTTCACGGGGAACCGGACGGACGCCGAAGACCTCGCGCAGGAAGTTTTCCTCCGCGTCTACGAGGCCGCGCCGCGCTGGCGGCCCGAGGCGGCGTTCACGACATGGCTGTACCGCGTCACGGCGAACGCCTGCCTCAGTTTCGGGAAGCGGCGCCGCCCGGCGCCCGTGGACGGGCTCGATGCGCTTCCCGGCCCAGCTCCCGCCGCCGACGAGCTGATGGCGCGCGCGGAGGAGCGCGAGGCCGTCGGCCGGGCGGTCCAGGCGCTTCCCGAAAACCAGCGTCTCGCGCTGATCCTGAAGCGATTCGAGGGGCGGTCGCACCGGGAGATTGCGGAGGCGATGGGGACGACGGTGGCGGCGGTGGAGTCGCTGATCCAGCGGGCGTACGAGGGGTTGAGGGAGAGGCTGAAGGACCGGATTCCGGAAAAGGGCGCTGGGAAATCCCCGGCACGGTGTTGAAACAGGCGAACAGGAGGCATGAGATGAAGCGGATCGGGATCGTGGTGCTCGGGCTGGTGCTGGCGTGCGGGCTCGGGAGCCGGACGGAGGAGCCGGAGGAGAAGGACGCGCTTCGGTGCGAGATGAAGCTGAAGAACGGTTCGCTGATCAAGGGGACGATTCAGGGGCTGGAGTCGGTGGCGCTGAAGACGAAGTACGGCGAATTGAAGGTGCCGGTGAAGGACCTGCGGTCGATGACCTGGGGAGAGATCAAGAAGGAGGAGCTGGACACGATCGTGGCGCGGGACGCGACGTACAAGGGATGGATCCAGGACATGGAGCCGCTGGCCGTGGACACCGGGTACGGGGTGCTCAAGGTGCCGACGACGGCGATCAAGAATCTGCGCGTTCGCAGGGACGCGGACACGCTGGGCGACGATTTCGACGCCGGGACGCTGGACGACTGGAAGACGTTCGGGCCGTCGAGCTGGACGATCACGGACGGTGTGCTCCAGGGGACGCCGTCAGGGAACTACGACAGCCTTCAGTACATGGAGGAGCTCGAGGGCGCGTACACGTTCGAGGTCGAGCTGATTGGCGCGAACAATGCCGGGGTTCTCTGGCACGCGAAGGACCAGAACGACGCGACGGCGCTCTGGGTGAGCCAGGGCAACGCGCGCGTGTTCAGCGGCGGCACCTGGTACAACAACCAGATCGCGTACTGGAACGCGCCGGTGCAGCAGAACGCGACCGTGCGGCTCAAGATCGAGGTGGACGGCGAGCAGGCGACGATCTACGTGAACGACCAGAAGATGGGAGACGTACGGACCGCGTCGAAGAGCGGGCGCATCGGTCTGTTCTGTTTCAACCAGGCGACGCAGTTCGACAACGTGGTGATCACGAGGTAGCGATGCGCTGCGACGAGGCGAAGGCGAGGCTGGCGTTTCTGGGAAGCGGGCTGGACGCCGCTCTGGAGGCGGAGGTGCGAGGGCACCTGGCCTCCTGTCCGGAGTGCGCGGCGGCGGCCTCGGAGCAGGCGCGTGTGGAAGGGCTGCTGGGGCGCTGGGAGCCCGAGGCGCCGCGGGATCTCTGGCCGGGCGTGCGGGCGCGGCTTCCGGGGAAGTCCGCCGTCGCCTGGCGGTTCGGAGCGGCCGCGGCGGCGCTGCTGGCGGTGGCAGGGGCGTTCCACGCGTTCCCGGGGGCGAAGCCGGCGCCCGTGAGGCCGGACGAGAGGCCTGCGATCCGTCCGTCGCTGGCCGCGATCCCGTCGTTTCTGCCCGTGGACGACGCCCGCCTGGCGCTCCACGTGGCGCTGGCCCGCTGGAATCCCGGCGAGTTGCCGCGGAGCGCGTTCCTCTACCGGGGAGCTTACGACGAAGCCCTGGCGGGGGGCACGTATGCGGAGTGGGCCGAGGGGATTTCCGCCGCGGTGCCTCCGCCTCCTCCCGCCGTCACACACCGCGGGGCGCTGATCGAGGTGCCCGGGTACCTCCCAAAAGGTACTTCGATGAGGTCGTGCGTCATCGGAGACGACGGCGTCGTGGAAGCCGCGTTCTGGACGCCGCTCGGCGAGATGACCATTTCCGAGGGTGCGCTCCCGCGCGGAAGGGCGGGACTGCAGACCGTCGTCCGCGACGGGCGCGAGTTCAAGCTGAGCCGGTTCGTGGTGAGGGGGGTGGAGATCACGGTGGTAACCCAGACCCTGCCGTGGCCCGAGATGGAAAGGATCAGGCAGGGATTTATCGGAAGGTGAACTTCGAATGCAGGCGCGGGGCATGCCCCGCGCCCGCAGCACTGAAACATCCCTTAGGAGAAGGATGACATGAAATACCTGTCATTGGCGGTCGCCGCCATCGCCCTCACCGCCTGGACCGGCTTCGTCCAGGCCTGCTTCATTCATTCCCCGCTTCCCGTCGAACTGATCGAGGACCACATCGAGATCCAGGTCATCGACAACATCGCGGTCAAATCGTACACGTGCACGTTCTACAACCCGAACCCGCAGGCCGTCGTCGGGGGCACGTGCTACATGGAATTCGAGGCGGGGGCGCAGATCGACAAGCTCACGCTTCAGCTCGGCGACAAGGAAGTCGAAGCCGAGATGCTGGACGCGGAGAAGGCGAAGAAAGTGTTCCAGGAGATCCAGGCGCGCGGCGGATCGCCGGCGCTGCTGGAGTTCTACGGGCAGGGCCTCATCCGGGCTCAGGTGCCGAACATCCCGCCGCAGGGCACCGTCGTCGCGAAGCTCCGCTACACCCAGGTGATCAAGGGCGAGAGCGGCCTCTTCCGCATGCAGTTCCTGAACACGAACCCCAAGGCGTGGCTCAAGCCGCTCAAGAAGGTGAAGGTGAACGCGAAGCTGCAGATGACGCAGCCGCTCAAGTCGATCTATTCGCCGACGCACAACGTCACGGTGACGCGGATCGACGACCACAACGCGACGGTCACGTACGAGCAGGACAACTACCTGCCGAAGTCGCCGATGGCGCTCTACTGGCACGTGGCCGGCGGCGAGGTCGGCGTTTCGACGATGACGTACCGGGACGAAGAGGAGCGCGGGTACTTCATGATGATGATGTCGCCGACGATCGATCCGGCGAGTGTGCCGGTGCTGCCGAAGGAGATCGTGTTCTGCATCGATACGTCCGGCTCGATGACCGAGGACAACCGGCTGGCGCAGGTCCAGAAGGCGCTCAAGTACTGCCTGTCGAAGCTCGCGCCGCAGGACCGGTTCAACATCGTGAATTTCGGGACCGAGTCCGCCTCGTTCCGCGAGGGGCTCATTCCCGCGACGCCGGAGAACATCGAGCGGGCGCAGGCGCACGTCGACAAGTTCAAGGCGCGCGGCCGCACGGCGATCGAGGAGGCCACGACGATCTCGCTCGGAATGTTCACGGACACGCCCGACCCGAAGCAGCTGCTGTTCCTCACGGACGGCCAGCCGACCGAGGGCGAGCTGGACCCGGCGAAGTTGTGCGAGATCATCAAGCGGAAGAACGCAAAAGGCGCGCGCCTGTTCGCCTTCGGCGTCGGCCTCGACCTCAACACCAAGCTGCTCGACATGATGGCGCTCGACAACTCCGGCTCGGCCGACTATGTGCTGCCGAGAGAGAACCTCGAGCAGCGCATCGTCGAGTTCTACGACCGCACCTCGAGCCCCGTCCTCTCCGACATCGCCGTCCGCTTCCAGGACGTCAAAGTCGAAGAGATCTTCCCGCGGCGCATGCCCGACCTCTTCAAGGGCCAGCAGATCGTCCTGTTCGGCCGCTACTTTGTCGAGGACGCGGGAGGCTCATGGAACCCCGAGCGCGAAGTCATCGTGACCGGCAAGCTGGCGGGCAAAGACGTGTCGTTCAACTACAAACTCAACTTCCCCTCGATGAACCCGAAGAACGACTACCTCCCGCGCGTCTGGGCCGGGCGCAAGGTGGGCTGGCTTCTGGACGAGGTGAAGCGGAACGGGCAGTCGAAGGAGGTCGTGGACGAGATCGTGCGGCTGGCGAAGCAGTACGGGATCGTCACGCCGTACACGAGCTTCCTCGTGACGGACGACGTCAGGCCCGGCGCTCCCGCGGACGTCTACGCCGCGAAGGCGCGCCAGGCGCTGGGCGCGGCCGAGTCCGGCGGCTGGCGGAACGCCGACGAAGCGAAGAAGGACCGCGAGCTGGCCGAGGAAATGCGCGGGGTCGGCATGATCGAGCTCGCCGCCTCCTCTTCCGGCCGGACCGACACTCAGGTGATGGAGCGGATGCGGCTCATCGGTCCCAAGACGTTCTACAACGTGGCCGGCGTGTGGTCCGACAGCGCGTACGATCCCGAGAAGAACAAGGACGTGGTGACGCTGAAGCAGGGAAGCGACGAGCTGGTGAAGCTGCTGGAGGAGAAGCCGGCGCTCGCGAGGTACCTGAGCCTCGGAAACGTGACGGTGCTGTACCAGGGTAAGGTGTACCGGGTCGAGCCGTAGGAACGCGCTCAATAAGAAACCCCGGCGGCCATCGCGGCCGCCGGGGTCGTTTTCTGCATGCCGCTATTTCGGTGCGTCGGCCGGAGGCTCGAGCTTCACCCCCATCTTCTTCAGCAGCGCCGCCGCGTCCGTCGCCTCCTTCGAGCCGGCGTGCATCTCGACCAGCGCCTTCAGCGGCTCGACGATCTCGTCCTTCTTCTTCTTGAGCTTCATGCGGGCATCGGCCTTCGCCCACAGGTTCTTCCGCTCCGTCTCCTTCGCCAACTCCTCCCAGCGCGCCTTGAAGTCGGCGTCGTTCTCGTAGCGCTTCTTCGACTCCGCCGCCTTCTGGCCGTACTCGCTGTGCGGGAACCAGGTCACCAGGATGAACAGGTTCTCCGCTATCTTCTTCTTGTCCTGCGGCGCCGCGTTCTCCGCGCCCGCGTATTCGTTCCAGAAGTCGCCCGTCCATCCGCCCGTGAACTGCTCCGGCGACTCCAGCCCGCCCTCGATCCGTTTCAGAACGTCCCCGTTGGGCAGGATCATCACGAGCGTCGGCCACGCGTCGACTTCGAACAGCTTTGCGAGCCTCGCCCCGTCCTTGCCCGCCGCCGTGTTCACCTTCATGTGCACGATCGGCTCGAGGAACTTCTTCACGACGTCCGACGGATACGCACCCGTATCCATATTCTTGCAGTGGATTCAGGACTCCGTGTAGAAGTCGATGAAGAACAGCTTGCCGGCCTCCGCGGCCTTGAGCTTCGCCGCCTCGTAATTCTGCTCCCAGGCGTACCCGTCCGGGACCTTCGGGCCCTTGTCCTTCTTGCCGTCCGCGACCGCGGTCGCGGCGAGCGCGAGCGCAGCGGCAGAAATCCAGAACTTTCGCATCGCTTTATCCTTGAAAACGGTAATGGGATTATCCTAACACTCCTCATGACCGCACGGGAATGGAAAGCCCTCTACGCGCGCGAACGCGACGAATTGGGGGAGAAGGGGCTTCTGGCGCTCCTCGAAGAGGCGCCGGCGATCGCGTTGCCCGACTCCGGGGCGATCGTCTTCCCCCACACCCGGCTCCGCGGGTCGGGCACCCTTCCCGCCGCCGCCGCCGCCGCGGTCGTGAACTCCGGCCGCGAGTCCGTGGTCGCGCTCGGCGTGCTACACGGCGGAGCGGAATCGGACGCCGCCCGGGTCCGCGCGGCGCGGGAAGGCGACCCGGAGGCCCGGCGGCAGCTGCGGCGCGTGCACGGACCGGGCGCGCAGGGCGACGCCGGGGTCTGGGAAGAGGAGTTCTCGCTCGACGGATTCAAGGCGCTGCTGGAGCTGGCGGCGAACCGCGCGGGGAGGCGGGCGCCGCGCGTGCTGGAGCGCTACCCGTTTCTTGCCGGCGCGAATCCCGCGGACTTGCCCGGCCTCGAGGAACTGACCGGGTGCCTCGCGTCCGGCGCCGCGCTGGTCGCGACGGCCGATCCCATCCACTACGGAGTCGGCTATGGCACGGCTCCTGCGGAACTCCGTCCTCTCGAGGACCCGGCAACCCACCTCGCCGCAACCGCTTCCATCATGGAGGGTCTCGATCACCTCGCGGCCGGCCGCTTGCCGGAATTCCTGCGGCAATGCGAATCGGCGAAGTCGGACTTCCGCGACCCCGGCGCGGCCCTTTCCGCGCTCCTTGGCCCCGGCCTCTGCGTCCGCCTGCACGACCTGCGCCTCGTCGACTACGCCGACGTCCTCGCCTGCCCCCGCCCCACCTGGGTCGCCGGCGCCCTGTTCACGCTCTCAAACGAGAAACCATGAACGAAAAACGATGCACGCCCTTCAGCGGCAGGCCTCCAGCGCCGCCAGGAAATCTTCCGCCCAGCTGACCGCGGTGGTTTTCGAAACGGCCGCCATGAGCTTCGCGTGCCGCTCCTGTCTTTCCTCGAGCGGCATGCGCAGTGCCCGGTCCAGGTCCCGGGCCATGCCGTCGATGTGGTAGGGGTTGGTGAGAAGCGCGTCTTTCAGCTCGACGGCGGCGCCTGTGAATCGCGAGAGGAGGAGGGCTCCGGGATTGTCCGCGCCCTGGGCCGCGATGAATTCCTTCGCCACAAGGTTCATTCCGTCGCGGAGCGGCGTGACGAGAGCGACGTCCGCGGCGCGATAGAGCTGCGACAGCTGATTTCTCCCGTACGAACGATACAGGTACCGCACCGGCACCCAGTGCGCTTCCCCGAATTCGCCGTTGACGCGGCCCACCGCCGTCTCGATGCGCTGCCGCTGCTCGGCGTACTCCGGCACGTCGGAGCGCGACGGCACGGAGACCTGGACCATGGAGACCTTTCCCCGCCATCCCGGGAACTGCTTGAGCAGGCGTTCGAACGCTTCCAGCCTCTCCGGAATCCCCTTGGTGTAATCGAGCCTGTCCACGCCGAGCACCAGCTTGGTGCCGGCGATGGCGGACAGGAGCGCCGCGACTTCTGCGGCGGTCTCAGGCTCCGGTGTTTCCTGGAATCCTTCGGGAACGATGCCGATCGGGAAGGCACGCGCGCGGATGCGCCGTCCGCGGTGTTCGATGGCATCGTCGCCCAGGCGCGCCGGCGACAGCGCGCCGACGGCTTCGCGGAAGTTTTTCACGTAACCCGGCGTATGGAAGCCGACGAGGTCGAATTCCAGCATGGCGTCGAGGAGCTGTTCGCCCCAGGGGATAGTGGAGTAGAGGTCGAGGGCGGGGAAGGGGACATGGAGGAAGAGGCCGAGGGGGCCGGTGTGGCCGCGGCGGCGGAGGGCGGCGGCCATGAGCAGGAGGTGGTAGTCGTGGATCCAGACGGAGGCGGTGGGATCGACGAGGTCGCCGGCGGCGGCGGCGAAGGCTTCGTTCACGCGCTCGTAGGACTCCCATTCGTCGTCGGCGAATCGGGTACGCGCGGGGAAGGTGTGGAAGACGGGCCAGAGGCTGCGGTTACAGAATCCGTTGTAGTACTTCTCGTAGGCGTCCTGGGGGAGATCGATCCAGGCGAGGGCCGGCTGGGAGGAATCGTCGACGCCGACCGGGGCGGACGCTTCTCCCGGCGTGGTCTGTCCGCTCCAGCCGAGCCAGAGACCGCCGCGGCGCGAGAGGACGGGTTCGAGGGCGGCGACGAGGCCGCCGACGTTCTTCTTGCGTTCGCCTTCCGGCGAGACGGGCGAGCGGAGGCTGGGCAGCCGGTTGGAGACGACGAGGAGGCGGTGGGGCGTGCGCGCGGCGCGCTTGCCCCGGGGCGGGGCGGGGACCGGGACGGGAAGGACGGGAGGAGGCGGCGTCGGCGCTTCGCGACGCACTTCGCGGACCCATTCCAGAAACGCCGTCGCTTCGAGCGGTCCCGACAGTCTCCACCGGGCGGCGGTGGATCGGAGGAGGGGGCCGACGATGATGGACTCGTCGGCGGGGCCGAGGGCGGCGAAGACGTCCTCGTCGGTGAGGTCGTCGCCGAGGGCGAGGAGGCGGGCGCCGGCGCCGGCGCGCTCGCCGACCCAGGGGATGGCGAGGGACTTCCGGACGTTACGCGCGCGGATTTCGAGCAGCTCGGCCCCTTCCAGGAACTCGAAGGCCGGATTCGCGGAGAGCCAGTCGCGCGCCACCGCCTGGGCTGCGACGAGGAGCCCCGTTTTTTCGCGTCGCGGAACCGCCCGGTAATGGAAGCCGACGGACCACGACTTGCGCTCGACGAGAGCTTTCTTCGAGGCCTCCGCGACCTTCTCCAGCGACCGCGCGAGGCCGTCGAGCGCCGAAGCATCCGCGGGGACCGGGGCCTGCCAGGCGCCCTCCGCGCGCCGCCACCCGCCGTGTTCGGCGACGAGCCAGACGCCGGTGGCCTCGGCGAACATGCGGTCCATCTCGTCCCGGGGACGGCCGCTGACGACGGCGACGAGGGTGCCGGGAAGCGCCGCCAGCGCGCGCAGCAGCCCCACGACCTCCGGCGAGGGTCGCGCTTCGTCGGGCTTCGCCGCGAACGGAATGAGCGTTCCGTCGAGGTCCGTGAGGATCGCGAGGGGCGCGTGGCGGGCGACGGCGAGCCAGGGGTCAGCGGGGTTCAAGGTTGAACCAGAAGAAGGAGTGCGGGCCGAGGGTGAAGACGTAGGGGACGTCGCCGGCGGCGGGGAAGCGTGCGCGGCCGATGAGTTCGACGGGGGTGCGTCCGCGCCAGGGCGAGAGGTCGATACCGGCGGGCTGGACGAAGCGGGACAGGTTGAAGACGCAGAGGATGCAGCCGTCGTCGAGCTCGCGCGTGAACGCGAGCACGCGAGGATTGTCGGATTCCAGGATCCGCATGCGTCCCCCGCCGAAGATTCGGTTGACGCTGTGGGTCTTGACCATGCGGCGGTACCAGTTGAGGAACGACGTAGGGGAGCGTTCCTGCGACTCGACGTTCCGGCCCGCGTAGTGGTACTCGGGGTCGGTGATGATCGGGGCGAACAGCTTTTCGGGCGGGGCGCCGGAGAAGCCGGCATTCGCGCCGGTGCTCCACTGCATGGGCGTGCGGACCCCGCGCCGGTCGCCGAGTTTTACGTTGTCGCCCATGCCGATCTCGTCGCCGTAGTACAGGACCGCGCAGCCGTGGAGGCTCAGGATGAGCCCGTGAAGGAGCTCGATCTGCCGGCGGCCGCCCTGGAGAAGCGGCCAGAGGCGCCGCCGGATCCCGAGGTTGAGCCTCATTTCGGGCTCCGCCGCGTACTCGTCCCACAGGTAGTGCCGCGTCTCTTCGTTGACCTGTTCCAGCGTCAGTTCGTCGTGATTGCGCAGGAACATCGCCCACTGGCACCCCTCCGGGATCGGGGGAGTCTCCCGGAGGATCTGAACCAGCGGCGCGGCCCGCTCCTGCCGGATGGCCTGGTACATCCGGGGCAGCAGCGGGAAATGAAACGCCATGTGGAACTCGTCTCCGTTGCCGAAATACGAAACGAGCTCCCGGGGAAGCAGGTTGGCCTCCGCGAGCAGCAGCCGGGGCGGATCGAACGAGTCCGACACGCGCCGCAGGTCCCGCAGGAACGCATGAGTTTCCGGAAGGCTGTCGCAGCTCGTCCCCTCGCACTCGAACAGGTAGGGCACCGCGTCCACGCGAAATCCGTCCACGCCCAGCTCGAGCCAGAACCTAACGACGTCCAGCATTTCCTGCCGCACTTCGGGATTCTCGTAGTTGAGGTCCGGCTGGTGGTGGAAGAACCGATGCCAGTAGTAAAGTCCGCACTGGTTGTCCAGCGTCCAGTTCGACGCCTCGAAATCGTTGAAGATGACCCGGACCCCCTTGTACCGGTCCGGCGTCGGGTTCCAGACGTACCAGTCGTGGTGCGGATGCCCCGGTCCATTCCGCGCCGACTGAAACCACGGATGCTGGTCGCTCGTGTGGTTCAGCACCAGGTCCGTCATCACCTTGAGCCCCGCCGCGTGCGCCTTGTCGACGACCGCCTTGAAGTCGTCCAGCGACCCGAGATCCGGGTGAATCCCGCGGAAATCGGAGATGTCGTAGCCGTCGTCGCGAAGCGGGCTGGGAAAGACCGGGAGCATCCAGATCGCTCCAACGCCGAGATCGCGGATGTACCCGATTCTCTCAGCCAGCCCGCACAAATCCCCGATCCCGTCCCCGTTCGAATCGTAGAACGCGCGGACGTAGACCTCATAAATCACGAGATCGCTGTACCAGGGCAGGATCATCCGCCGGACCCCCGGGTCTGCCTGAGTGTTCCCATGCCCCCTCTATACACGCTTCCCAACCGCAAATAAAGGGGGCATGGAGGGAAAACGGATTATTTTTCCAGGACTTCAGCGGATGGCAAACAGCAGCGTATACGTGGCCAGTGTCAGCGCGATCACCAGGGTGGCGTCTGGTTCGATCAGAAACCTCCTTGTCTCCACCTGGAAGAGTTGCCCGCTGAGGGCGACGGCCGTGATGAAGACCGTGGCGAGGCCGGTGACGGCGTGAACACCGGATACCGAGCTGAGAAGCGGACCCGGCGACACCAGATCCAGGGGCAACAGGAGGAGCATGTTGAAGGCGTTGCTTCCAAAGATATTTCCCACGGCCAGGTCGAAGGCGCCCATGCGGACCGCCACGAGCGACGTCACGAGTTCCGGCAGAGACGTCGCCAGGGCCACGAACGTCGATCCGACGAAGGATCCGCCGAGGCCGGAGAGATCGGCGATCGTCCCCGCCGAATGTGCCAGCAGCGGTCCGGCGAGGAGGATGGCTCCGGCGGAGACGGCGAATCCGACGACGGCCTTTCGAAGGGACAGCTTCCGCCCTGCGGGGAGCAACACACTCTGCGGCCGTGGAGCACCATGAAGCGCCGAGTGCCGCTGGTCCTGGAAAACGAGTCTCACGCCGAGAGCGTACGCGACCAGTATGGCGATCGGTCCCGGTCCGATGCCGGCGACGGCGAACCGCGCGAGGCGTGGACCCAGAAGCAGGGCGATGCAGGCCAGCGAGGTCAGGCCCATGCTTACCGTCGCCGACAACGCGTGAGCGGCCGAGAGCCGCGAGAGCATCCTGCCCTCCGAACGATGGCAGAGGTCCAGAATCGCGAGAATGAGCAGGTTGCACAGGCTGCTCCCCATGAGGTCCCCGACCGCCAGGTCGGCCATTCCCATCCTCACCGCGCTGATGTCGACGCACATCTCAGGCAGCGACGTCACCGCCGCCAGCAGCACGCTTCCGACCAGCAACCGCCCCATCCCCGTAAGATCCGCGATCGCGTCCGCGCACCGGGTCAGGATCGTGCCCGCCAGCACGACGACCGCGGCTGCCGACGCGAACTGCAGGATCGCTGAAGTCATCTCCGTCCTCTCTCCATGGGCCGGTGGCGGTCGCCGTCCAAAGTCTGAACGGCGGCCGCGGATCCCGGGAGTCAGTTTCCCCGGGGCGCGTGGTTTCGTGAAGGACGGATCCGCAGTGACCTCCTGATTCTCCGGGAACTTCCCGCCCTGTACGGACGTCCAACCGGAAGAGGAGACAAAATGAAACCACATGCGCGATACCTGCTGTGCTGCCTTGCGGCGGCGACGTTTCTCTGTCCGTCCGGTCTGCGAGCCGAAGAGGCGGACTCGACCGCGGATCCCGTGAAGAAAGGGCTCGCCGCGCTCGCGAAAATGCAGGACGCCGATGGGCACTGGGGAAACAAGTTCCCCGTCGCGGTCACTTCGATCTCGGCCCTCGCCATCCTCGCCGGCGAAGAGGAACCGTTCAAAAACGAGGGCCTCTGGAAAGCCTACGCCTGGCTCCTCACCCAGCAGAAGGACGGTGACTTCCGCGGCGAGGGCCACACCTGGCTTCACAGTCAGGGATTCGCCACGCTCTTCCTCGCGGAGCTGTACGGAAGGGCCCTTCTCGCGAAGGACCCGCCGCCGCAGATCAAGCTCGACGAGCTGAAGAAGCTGGTCGCCGACGCGGCGGACCTCGTTGCGCGCGCGCAGAGCGACACCGGCGGCTGGTTCTACCAGAAGGCCGCGGGCACGCATGAGCACGAGGGGTCGACGACGGTCTGCGCCGTGCAGGCTCTCCGCGCCGCCAAGGACTACGGGATTCCGGTCCCAAAGTCCACGCTCGACAAGGGCTTCGCCTACCTCAAGGAAACGCAGCGGCCGGACGGCGGATTCGAGTACCAGAAAGGATCCGGCAGCTCCATGGTCGCCGGCACCGCGGGCGCCCTTGCGACGCTCGTGTTCATGCAGAAGCTCGACGAAAAAGTCCTGATGGAAGCCATGAAATTCCTCGCCACCCACAAGGTCGAAGGCCTCCTCAAGGACCGCTTCCCCGACTACGCCCTGTTCTACACCATGATGTCCATGTCCGTGATCCACGAGGAGTACGGCGACCACAAGCCCGAGGCGCTCGCGTGGATTCCCGAGATCCGGGACGCCGTGATCAAGCTGCAGAAGGAGGACGGCACCTGGGCGAACACGGGGTGGATGGGAAGTGAGGAGTCTTCGGCGGCGTACGCGACGGGTTTCTACGTGATGACGCTTGCGGGCGGCAAGGGGCGGCTGAGCATCTTTCACCGCGACCCGCCGGAGCTGCCGGAAAAATAAGATTCCGCGAGGGAAGACGGCTCGGCCGGCGTCGGATCCTGTGGTTACCATGGGAGCGAACCGATGCCCGAGTATCGCGAGCTGGTACGGCTGTACCACGAAACGGTCTTTCGCGTCGCGAAAGGCGTCGTGCGCGACGCCGCAGCGGCCGAGGACGTGACGCAGGAAGTCTTCCTGAGCCTTCTCGAGAACCCTGCCCCCGTCGAACGCGCCGAGAACCCGCGCGCGTACATCTGCCGCATGGCGCTGAACCGCGCGCTGGACGCCCGCCGGGCGGGCCGGAGACGCGCCGACCACGAGGCCCGGACTCCCGAGAGGAGGCCCGCGATGGATCCCGTGGAATCGGCGTTCAGACGCGAGGTGAGGGAGCGGGTGGCGGAGCTGCCGGAGGAGTTGAGGCAGCCGGTGGACCTGCACTATTTCCAGGGGCTGTCGTTGCGGGAAGCGGGGCTCGCGCTGGAGATTCCGGAGGGGACGGTCTCGAGCCGGATTTCGAGCGCGCTTCAGCGCCTGCGCGCCGCGCTCGCCGGTGCGGCGTTCGCGGCGCTGTTGGCGTCGCTGGAGAGCGAGCTGTCGCAGTGTGCGGCCGGGGAGCCGGTCCCGGGCGAACTGACGGAGCGCCTGCTGAAACTCCGTCCGCGGCGCGGGCCTTCGGACGGGGGCGGCCGACCGGCGCGGCAGGCGGCGCGCCGGTTCCTGACGGGGGTGGCCCTGCTGCTGGCGATGGCCGTCGGCGTTCCGACCGCGGTCTGGGCCGTTCGACGGAATCAGGAGGATTCCCGCGCGACCGCAGGCGCCGGCATCTCGGGGAGTGAGACCGCCGCCGGTCCGGCAGCAGGCGCTTCGACGATGAAAAACGGCGGGAAGCCGGGCGCGACCCAGGATCCCCCGGTCGAACCGCCCGCCGAAAAGCCGAGCGAGATGAAGACGCAGGGGTTCCTCTACGCCTCTCCGGACGGGCCGCGTCTCGGACGGTTCCGGTGGGAACTCGAAAACCCGCTCGCTCCCGAGCCGGGGCAGTTCTCCTCGACGGTGGATGGGAGCATCCTCCTGAAGAGCGGCGGGGCGCTCGCCGGGCTGCCGGTGACGGGGGGAGACTCCTTCCTGCCCTTCCTCAACGGGGCATGCGGTCCCGAAGGGGCGCCGCAGGCCCGGGTGAGCGTGAACCTCGTATTCCCCGCCGGCGAGAAAGTTCCTCCCGACCCGGCTGAGGTCGAACGCGTGATCGAAGCCGAGCTGCTGCCGCCGGCGTGGCTCGAGTCCTGGCGGGAGATGGTCGGCGCCTACCGCGAGATCCGGGAAACGTGCTCGACGATGGAACCCGGACTCCGCAAGCGGGCGCGCGTGCTGGAACTCGCGAGCGCACTGTCAGGGGCTCGCGACCGGGCACGCGCCGCCAGGGAGGGCCTCGAAGTCGTTCGATGGAAGCTCGCCTCCGAGGGACGCGTGCTCTCCGGCGTCGTCGCGATCGTGAGCCCGTTCGGCCTGGAGGACGCTCTTCCCAAATGGCCGACGAGCTCGGGGCTCGTTACCTCCGTTCTCGACGCTCCCACGCCCCAGGCCCTGCGAACGAGCCTGGTGGATCGCTGGGGGCGGGATGTCCTGCAGATCGAAATCGAGTACGCCCGGAAGATCGCGCCAGGCGATCCCCGCGCCGCCGCTTTTCCCGAGGGCCGGGAACCCGGCTGGACGGAGGAACGCGCGCTCCTGCAAGACCTCTGCGGGTTGGGCCAGGATGAGTTCGCGGCCCGGCAGGCGCGAATCCGGGCCGGCCGGGAGTCGCTGAGCGGGCACGTCGACGAGAAGGCCGTGGAGGAATTGGCGGTCGTGCTCGGGGCGACGGGACTGTCCGCGCGTCCCCTCGACGACATCGACCGGCAGCGGCTCGTGCTCCGGAACGGCGTGCGCGTCGTGGCGGTCGAAGCAGGATCCATTGCGGAGCAGTGCGGGTTCCGCGCCGGAGACGTGATCTGGACGGTCTTCGGCCCCGACGAGATGTTCCAGGGTTCGAATGCCGTGCTGAAGGAGATGCTCGATCCCACCATCCTCGGGATGCTGGTCGAATCGGCCCAGAAGCAGGGGCTCGGGCTCGAGCTCGGTGTCGCGCGGGAAGAGGGCGCGGTGAGGCTGATCCTGAAGCCCTGAACTTCAGGTCTTCAGATCAGCTCGGCGCCCTTCCGGCCTGGCGGAAAGACATCTCGATGCCTGTTCTTGAGCGTGATTTTCCTGAGCAGTTTTCCGAGCGAATACTTCGGGATGGGGCACCCGATGCTGTCCGTCCCTTGGGCGACTCTCGTTCGGACTTTCGGAAGCCTCTTCATTTGGCCTTCGCCTTGACCCGGGCCTTCTCCTTCGCCACTTCCTCATACTCCTTCGGCGATCCACAGACGCACACCAGATTCCGGTCGCCGAACAGACCGTCCACGCGGCGCACCGTCGGCCAGTACTTCGCCTCGCGGGTCGCCGCGGTCGGGAAAGCCGCCTTCTCGCGCGGGTACTTGTGCGGCCAGGCGGTCGCCGTCACGCACGCGGCTGTATGCGGTGCGTTCTTGAGCACGTTGTCCACGGGGTCGGCCTTGCCGTCCTCGATCTCCTGCGCCTCCGCGCGGAGGGCGAGGAGGGCTTCGACGAAGCGGTCGAGCTCGCCGCGCGGCTCGGATTCGGTGGGCTCGATCATGAGCGTGCCCGCGACGGGGAAGGAGAGCGTTGGTGCGTGGAACCCGTAGTCCATGAGGCGCTTGGCGAGGTCCTCGCCCGTGACGTGGACGGTCTTCTCGAGCTTGCGCGGGTCGAGGATGCACTCGTGCGCGACGAATCCGTGCTTGCCGACGTAGAGCGTCTTGTAGGCCTTCGCGAGCTTCCGCGCGACGTAGTTGGCGTTCAGGATCGCGACCTTCGTGGCCTGAGTGATGCCGTCGGGCCCCATCATCGCGATGTACGCCCACGAAATCGGCAGAATGGAGGCGCTTCCCCAGGGCGCCGCCGACACCGGACCGTACGCTTTCTCGCCGCCGGTCTTGACGACCGGATGGTTCGGCAGGAACGGGGCGAGGTGCTTCTTCACGCAGATCGGGCCCATGCCCGGCCCGCCGCCGCCGTGCGGGATGCAGAAGGTCTTGTGCAGGTTGATGTGGCAGACGTCCGCGCCGATGAGGCCCGGCGCCGTCAGGCCGACCTGCGCGTTCAGGTTCGCGCCGTCCATGTAGACCTGGCCGCCGTGCGCGTGGATGACCTGGCAGATTTCCGCGATCGGCTCCTCGAACACGCCGTGCGTCGAGGGGTACGTGACCATCAGCGCCGCCAGCGAACCCTCGTGCTCCTTCGCTTTCTCCTTCAGGTCCGCGACGTCGATATTCCCGTCCTCGTCACACTCCACGACGACCACCTTGAGACCCGCCATGACGGCGGAGGCGGGGTTCGTGCCGTGCGCGGAGTGCGGGATCAGGCACACGTTCCGGTTCGCCTGCCCGCGCGACTCGTGCCAGCCGCGGATCGTCAGCAGCCCCGAAAACTCTCCCTGCGATCCCGCGTTCGGCTGCAGGCTCGTCGTGTCGAACCCCGTGATCTCCGCCAGCCACGCCTCGAGATCGCGGAACAGCCGCGCATACCCCTTCGCCTGCTCCGCCGGCGCGAACGGGTGCAGCCGGCCGAAGCCCGGCATCGTCACCGGGATCATCTCCGCCGTCGCGTTCAGCTTCATCGTGCACGAGCCGAGCGGAATCATCCCCGCATTCAGCCCGAAGTCCTTCACCTCGAGCCGGTGCAGGTAGCGCAGCATGTCGTGCTCGCTCCGGTACCGGTGGAACGTCGCGTGCGTCATGTACGCGGACGTGCGGAGGAACTTCTGGGGAAGCGCCGTCGCGGCCTTCGCGAGGCTCTCGAGCGTGTCCTTGCAGCTGAACGCTTCCAGCAGATCCGCCAGGTCGCGGTCGCCCGCCGTTTCGTCGAGCGCGATCCCCAGCGTCTCCGCGTCGTAGCGCCGCAGGTTGATCCGCTTCGCCGCGGCCCGTTTCACGATCTCGTCCGCCTTTTTCCCCGCCTTCACTTTGAGCGTGTCGAACACCGGCGCGTCGCCCGTGTCGAACCCGCCGCGCTTCAGGCCTTCGCGAAGGGCCGCCGTCATCGCGGCGACGCGACCGGCGATTCTCTTCAGCCCGTCCGGCCCGTGGTAGATGCCGTACCCCGCGGCGCAGACGGCGAGGAGGACCTGCGCGGTGCAGATGTTGGAGGTCGCCTTCTCGCGGCGGATGTGCTGCTCGCGCGTGGCGAGCGCCATGCGGTAGGCGGGGTTGCCGTCCTTGTCGCGCGAGAGGCCGATCAGCCGGCCCGGCATGCTGCGGACGTAGGCTTCCTTCGTCGCCATGAACGCCGCGTGCGGCCCGCCGTAGCCGAGCGGGACGCCGAAGCGCTGCGAATTGCCGATCGCGATGTCCGCGCCGAACTCGCCGGGCGGGCGGAGCAGCGTGAGGGCGAGCAGGTCGGTCGCGACGGCCATGAGCGCGCCCGCGGCGTGCGCCTCGGAGCAGAGCGCCGAGTAGTCGAGGATCGCCCCGTCGGTCGCCGGGTACTGGACGAGCCCGCCGAAGACCCTCGGGCCGAATTTCCACGTCCGGTGATCGCCCACGACCACGTTCAGCCCCAGCGCGCGCGCGCGGACCTGGACGCACGCGATCGTCTGCGGGTGGCAGAGGTCGCTCACGAGGAAGTCCGGCCGGTCGTCCGCGCAGAGCCGGTGCGCCATCGCCATCGCCTCGGCGGCCGCGGTCGCCTCGTCGAGCAGCGAAGCGTTCGCGATCTCCATCCCCGTCAGATCGCGCACCATCGTCTGGTAGTTGATGAGCATCTCGAGCCGCCCCTGCGAAATCTCCGCCTGGTACGGCGTGTACGCGGTGTACCAGCCCGGGTTCTCGAGGATGTTCCGCAGCACGACGCCCGGCGTCACCGTGTCGTAGTAGCCCATCCCGATGTACGACCGCCAGATCTCGTTCTCGCCCGCCATCCGCGCCAGGTCCTCCAGCGCCTCGCGCTCCCCCCGCGCCGCAGGAAGGTTCAGCGGCTTCCTCAGCCGGATCGCCGGAGGCACCGTCAGGTCCACCAGGTCGTCCAGCGACTTCGCCCCGCAGGCGGCGGCCATCTCCTCGATGTCCTTCGGCGTCGGCCCGATGTGACGGCGCGCAAAATCGTCGGTCGGCGGGAACAGCGGCATGGGTTATCTCCGGGTGCGGGGAGTGGAGTGAAGCGGAAGCCGGGGCGGCGGGGGAGGGACGCAGGCTCGAAGGGCGCTCACCGGTTCCGGATCCAAAGAGGACTGACGGGTCGTGTCGAGCCACGAATTCTAGGGCGCGGGGGAGTGGGGGTCAACGAATGCGGGGAACGGGGAAGGGGGGAAGGCCGGACGATTCCGGACCGCCCCTTTTTCATCGCTCTCCTTTATGTGCCTTCTGCGCCATTTCGTGGCCAATCCCGAAGCCCTTCGTGCATCGCACCGAACCCGTCCGCCGGCCGGCATTGGTTCCCGCGATTCAAATCGCTATCCTGTCCACACAGGGGAACCGGAGGCGTCATGCAACTTCCCGCCATCGTCCGGATCGCGATCCTCTTCGCCGCGGCAGGCACAGCGGCCGCACAAGGCGGGCCCAAACCGCCTCCGAAGCAGGACGTGGAGTGGCTTCCCGGAGAACCCAGGCTCGTGGACTTCGATCCCGCAGATGCCGCCGTCAAGATCGTCCCGACCTGGCCCGTCCCGCCTGATCCTGACGGCCGGTTCCTTTACGGCCCGACCCCGGGCTACGACGTCCGCTTCACCGGCGGACTCCTCCTCCAGCCACGCACCGAGGACGGGTCGCACGCGGACCCGATCCTGATACGCAAACCCGAACGCCGTCGCATGAGCTTCACCTACGGAATCGGCGAACCCGTCGAAGTCCCCATCGAGTTTCTCCAGAACCGGGGCAAGTGGGTTTACCGCTTCCCGACCCTGCTCGAAGTCCGCGCGGGCGACGTGACGCTCTGTCTCCAGGACGCGGACGGCGACGGATGGTTCGATGACCTGGAGGCCGATCGCGTGGCGGTCGGGGAAGCGAAGGACGCGGTCCGGCTGAAGTTCGAGGTGTTCACAGGGGAAGTGACGGCGGGAGGAAAGCGGTACCTGGTCTCGGCGAACCCGCGCAGTGCCGGACTCTGGCCGGTTTCGGCCGGCGTGCGCAAGGACTACGTGCGGCACGTCGCGGAGGTGAACGCGGTGCGCCGGTTCGCGGGGCTGGCCCCGGCGGGGCTCGCCGAGGAGCTGATCCCGCTCTGCGAGGCGCATGGGAATTACTGCGGGAAATGGGGGCTCACGCATTTCGAGGACCGGAATCGGGCGGGGTACACGCCCGAGGGGGACTGGGCGGGGCAGCATTCCAACGTCGGCGTCAGCCCGGACGCGACGGCAAGCATCCGGCAGCTCCTGCAGACCCTCTGGCACCGCAACCTCTATTACACGCCGGCGCTGAAGCGCGTGGGCGTCGGCTTCGGGGGCGGCGTGGTCTGCAGCGATGTGCTCACGCACTCCGATGCGTGGTCGCGGAAACTGGTTTTCGCTCCGATCAACCGGGCACTGGACGTGCCGCTGGAAGGAAGCGGCGAAAACCCGGATCCGTGGCCGATTCAGCCGAGGGCCGGGCCGTTCGTGACGGTGCTTCTGCCCGAGGGGTCGAAAGGGTCCTTCAAGGAGGGATCCGTGATTCCTCGCGGCGGTCAGCCATTGAAGTTCGATATGACCGATCCCGAAAACCCTCCAGGGAAAGCAAAGGGACGGTTCCCCGACAACGACGCATGCATCGTGATGATTCTCCACCAGGCTCTGAAGGCGGACACGATTTACGACGTGAAGGCCGTAGTTTCGGGTGCCGCGGGTGAGCAGATGCACACGTGGTCGTTCCGAACCCGGGGTTTGAAGTAGCGGTGCTCCCGGCAGGGGATTCACAATTCGAAGTCTTACGGATACGCTTGCAGCCTCATGGGTGAACGGAAACCCCTCCAGCAGAGCTGGCGTTCCTGGATCGACGAGCAGGTGGAGCGCGCCGAGAAGGAGGGCGCGTTTGCTGGACTCCCCGGCGCTGGAAAACCCATCCCGGGCCTCGACCAGCCTTACCATGAAGACTGGTGGCTGCGCGAATGGCTCGAGCGCGAGCAGCTCTCCTTCACGCCGGAGCCCATCGAGCTGCGGAAGAAAATCGCGCTTTTGCGGGCCGAGCTTCCGCGCCAGCGCGACGAGCGGTCCTTTCGCGCGTGCGTGGCGGCGATCAACGCGCTGATCGGCCGCGTGAACGCCGCACCCGCGCCCGACGCTCTGGCCCCTCTCGCGCCGCTGGATGCCGACGAAGAGCTGCGCGACTGGAGGAAAGGGTAGACGCTTCCCCGATGATCGTCGCCATCGTCCACACGGCCGAATCGCCGTGCCGCTGCCACGCGGCGCTGCGGGAAGCGGTGGAGGCGTTGGGGCACGAGGCTCGCGTCGTCCCCGCGGCGCGGGTCCGTCGCTTCCGCGCGGCTCTCGCGGCTGCGGACGTCGTCTTCGAGCACGCGGACACCTGGCGCGGCCGCCACGCCCTTCGACCGGAGCTCCGCCGCCTTCTCGAGCGCTGGGGCTGCCGGCTGGCGGGAACGGCCGCGGACCCGGCGGGCGCCGCGGACGACAAGGCTGAGGGACACCGGCGTCTGGAGCGTGCGGGCGTCCGCGTCCCGCGATGGAACCTCGTCGCGCGCGGCACGCCGGACCTGGGATTCCCGCTCGTGGTCAAGCCTTCGCTCGCGCACGGGAGCGACGGACTGATGCTCGTGCGCGACGCGGCCGCGTGGAGCCGGATGCGCGCTTCGCACGCGCCGCGGCTGGCGGAGGAGTTCATCGAGGGGCGCGAGCTCACGCTCACCGGAATCGAGGTCGGCGGGAGGCTCCGATGGCTTCCGGTCGTCGAAGTCGCGATCCCCGCGGGCGGGATTTACACGCACGCTCTGAAGTGGGGTCGCGCGAATCCGAGGAAGACGGTGCCGGAGATTCCGGCGGAAACGCTCGCCGCGCTGCACAGGGCCGCCGCGCGCGCCTGGCGCGCCCTCCGCCTCCGCGACTACGCGCGATTCGACCTCCGCCTCGATGCCGCCGGGCACGTCTGGTTTCTCGAGGCGAACGTGCGGCCGAGCGTCGAGTCCGGAAGCGAGTTGCGCGTGGCGGCGCACGCGGCGGGATTCGCGTTCACCGACCTCGTGGCGTGCGTCCTCCGGAACGCGCGGGCGCGCCGGCGCCCCGCAGCGTCGCCTCGATGAGGCGCACCTCGAACCAGAACCGTCCGCCGCGCCGCGACAGGCGGACGCGCCCCGCGCTCTTCAGGCGCTGAATCCACGCCCAGAGCCCGGGACGCAGGTTTTCGAATTCCTCCGGGGTGCACGTCCTCCGCAGCCTCAGGCGGACGCTCGTGCGGAACCTCTTCCCGAATTCCGCGAGCGCCCGTTTCGCGTCGGTGAGTCCGATGAGCGAGAAGTAGACGCGGCCGCCGGGGTTGAGGTGGCGCGGGGCCTCGCGGGCGAGGCGGAGGAGGTGGCGCACGCCGCCGGGGCCGCCCCATTTGGCGAGCGGGATCGGTCCGGGCGCGGGGGTCTGGGGGACGTTGCCGACGATCACGTCGAATCGCCGGCCGGTGCAGGGGGCGAAGAAGTCACCGGCTGCGATGCGGACGTTGCGGATGCGGTTGAGCCGGGCGTTGGCGCGCGCGCACGCGCAGGCGGAGGGATCGATGTCCGTGAGCCAGCATTCGGCGGCGCCCGCCCGCGCGGCCCAGAGACCGAAGGCGCCGCAGCCGCAGCCGAGGTCGAGGACCCGGTCGCCCCGGGAAATCGGAATGCGGGCCGCCTCCCGCGGAGCATATCCGTCGGGCGGATGCACCCCGGGCTCCGTGCGGAGCCGGATCGTCGTGCCGCGAGCGGTAAACCGGCGGGTCATGGGGGAATCATGCCCTCCCGGCCGGACAGGGGCAACAGTGTGGGGATTTCACGTCCTGCCGGGGCGGATTCCGCAGGGAACGGCCCCGGAACGGGCCTCCGCACGAGGCCGCCCGGCATGGAGGTTGCGCGCCTCGCTTCAGCCCGTTTTGGGGGAAGGGACCCGCGAGCCGCAGCGGCGTTGCTGCCGGCTCCAAGGCGTCCCGGCGGGCCCGATTGAGGAGTGGACAACATGAAGGTTCAGGATCTGTACACCCAGTCTCCGCTGACCTGCACCCCTGAGACGAACCTGGCGGCCGCGGCCGGGACGATGTGGGAGGGGGATTGCGGCATACTTCCCGTGGTGGACGCCGCGAAGAAAGTCGTGGGAGTCGTGACGGACCGAGACATCTGCATCGCGCTCGGCACCCGCAACGTCCCCGCTTCCCAGCTCCTCGTGCGTGAGGTGATCTCGGGGAAAGTGCACACGTGCCGGACGCAGGACGACGTGCGTGAAGCGCTGCGGACGATGGCGGCGCGGAACGTACGCCGGCTGATCGTGGTGAACGACAAGGGAGAACTGTTGGGCGTTCTCTCGATGCACGACGTCCTGATGGCGGCGCGGGATCCGCGGACGGCGCGCGGGGGCGACCTGCTGTACGCCGACGTGGTGCCGGCGATCGACATCGTGTGCCGCCCGGAGGAACTGAGGCGGCCCGGCTCCAGGAGAATCCCGCTCATCACGACATGAAGTGTCTCTTTCCGGCGCGCCAGGGATCCCGGGTCTCCTGCGGGGTCCCCGCGCGCCGTTTCCCCCGCGTGGTGTAGAATAGCACGACTCCGCGCGACCGCTGCTGCTCCCGGCCCCCGTTTTGCGATTCCATCCACGAATGCGCCTTCTCCGCGGCTGGCTGATCGCCCTCCTCCTCGTGGCCGCCGCCACGGCCGCCATCCTCTTCTATTCCCTCAGGACCGATCCCCTCCCCGTCCGCGTGGCGCGCGTGCGACGCGGGCGCGTGGAAGAAACCGTGACGGGAACCAAGGCCGGCTCGCTCCGCTCCCGCCGCACGGCCGACATCAGCGTCGACGTCGCCGGGACCATCGTCGCTCTCCACGCGCGCGAAGGCCGCCGAGTCGCCGCGGGCGAGCCCCTGCTCTCCACCGACTCCCGCGAAGCCGCCGCGTCCCTTCTCGCCTCGCAAAAAGAACTCGTCGCTTCCGAGGCGTTTCTGGAAGAGGCCCGCGCGCGCCACAAGGACGCGTCGCGCGAGCGCGCGCGGCTCGAGCAGCTCCGCCAGACGGAGAGCGTGCGCGAAGCGGACGTGGACGCGGCGGACACGCAGTTGTCGGTGGCGAAGGCGGGGCTCGACGCGGCGCTCGCGCGCGTGGAGGCGCGCCGGGCGGAGGCGGCGCGGGCGAAAGTGGTCCTCGAGAAATGCGACGTCGTGGCTCCCTTCGACGGCGTGATCGCCGAGCGGCTCGCAGAGGCGGGGGAGTGGGCTTCCCCGGGACGGATCGTGCTCCGGCTCGTGGACCCGACGCGCCTGTACGTGCGGGCGGAACTGGACGAGGTCGACATCGCGGAATTGCGGGTCGGCCTCGACGTCCGCGTGGAACTCGATCCGTTGAAAGCCCGCAGGTTCGCCGGCAAGGTGACGCGCGTCTCGCCCGTCGTTTCCGAGATTGAGGAGCAGAACCGGACGGTCGAGATCGAAGCCGAGTTTTCCGGCGGCCACGAGAATCTCGAATTGAAGCCCGGCACCTCCGCGGACGTGGAGGTGATTCTGCGCGCCGAGGAGAATCGGCTGCGCGTCCCCGCACAGGCGCTTCTCGAGGGCGACCGCGTCCTCGTCGCAGGCGCCGACGGACGCGCAAGAGCGGTCGCACTCCGGACCGGATTGCGCAACTGGGAGTGGGTGGAGGTGGTGGAAGGTCTCGCGGACGGCGACCGCGTGATCGTCTCGCTCGAGTCCGAGGAACTGAAGGACGGCGCCGCGATCCGGGTGGAAGGCGAGGAAACGCCGCGATGACGGAACCTGGGGCGCCCGCGCCGGAAGGCGAGCCGATCATCCGGCTCCGTGCGCTGCGTCGCGAGTACCGGATGGGGAGCCAGCCCGTGCCCGCCCTCGACGGCGTCGACCTCGACGTCCCGCGCGGGGAACTGCTGGTGCTGATGGGCGCCTCCGGATCCGGGAAGTCCACGCTTCTCAATATCATCGGCTGCCTCGATCAGCCCACCTCCGGCTCCTACGGCCTGGAGGGCCGCGAAGTCACCACGCTTCCCGAACCCGACCGCGTGCGCATCCGCCGCGAAAAGGTCGGCTTCATCTTCCAGACCTTTCACCTCGTCCCGCGGATGACGGCCCTGCGCAACGTCGAACTCCCGATGGTCTTCGCCGGCGTCGAGCCCCGCGAGCGGCGGCAGCGAGCGTCCGAGACGCTCGAGGCCGTCGGCCTCGCCCACCGCGTCGCCCACCGGCCTCCCGAACTGTCGGGCGGCGAGCGCCAGCGCGTCGCCATCGCGCGCGCGCTCGCCATGCGCCCGCCGATCCTCCTCGCCGACGAGCCGACCGGAAACCTCGATTCGAAGACCGGCGAGGAAATCGTCCGCATCCTGATCGACCTGAACGCGCGCGGGCAGACCCTGCTCGTCGTCACGCACAGCGAAGAACTCGCGAAAATCGGCCACCGCATCCTCCGCATGAAGGACGGGAAGTTCCTGTGACACCCCTCGATGTCGCCGCCTTCGCCTGGAGCGCCCTTCGCGCCCACCGCGTCCGCACGCGCCTCACCTGCGCCGCCATCGCCATCGGCACCGGCGCCGTCCTCGTCCTCACCGCCCTCGGCGAAGGCGCCCGCACGTGGATCGCCGATCGCTTCGCCTCCCTCGGCTCCAACCTCGTCGTCGCCCTGCCCGGCCGCACCGAAACGCGCGGCGCCGTCCCCATGGCCGTCTCCTCAACGCGCGACATCACGATCGCCGACCTGGAAGCGATCCGGCGCCGCATGCCGGGTGTCCGCCGCGTCGTCCCGCTGGTCGTGGGGGAGGCGACGCTCGGGTACGCGCGGCGCGGGAGGGCGACGACGGTCGTCGGAACGTCGAGGGAATACCTGGAACTGCGCGAACTGCGCGTCGAGTCCGGCACGAATCTCCCGGACATCGAGGCCGGAAGGGCGATGCCGGTCTGCGTCATCGGCCGCACGATCCGGCGCGAACTGTTCGGCACCGCGAACCCTCTTGGCGAGCGCCTTCGCGTCGGCGATGCCACGTTCCGCGTCGTCGGCGTGATCTCCGAGAAGGGCCAGAGCATGATGGTCAACCTCGACGAAGTCGTGCTGGTGCCGGTCGCGAGCGCGATGAAGCTCTTCAACCTGACCGGCCTGTTCCGCGTCCTCGTCCAGGTCGCCCCCGCGGCGGATCTGAACCTGGCCCAGCGCCGCCTGGAAGCCCTCCTCCGCGAGCGGCACGACGGCGAACTCGATTTCACGGTGCTCACTCCGGGCGCGATCGCGGCCTCGCTCGGGAACATCATCGGCCTCATCACCGCCGCCCTCGTCGCGATCGCCGCCGTGTCCCTCGGCGTCGCCGGCATCGGCGTCATGAACGTGATGGTCGTCTCCGTCGCGGAACGCCAGCCGGAAATCGGGCTGCTCAAGGCGGTCGGCGCGAGCAACGCCCAGGTGCTCGGTCTCTTCCTCGCCGAAGCCGTCGTGCTCTCGCTGACAGGCGGCGCCGTCGGCATCGCCGGCGGCACCGGCCTCGCCGCAGCCGCACGCCTCGCCTTCCCGGATTTTCCCTTCCATGTCCCCCCCTGGGCCCTCGGCCTCGCCGCCGGAACCGCCGTCGGCGTGGGAATCGCCTTCGGAATCCTCCCCGCCGCCCGCGCCGCGCGCCTCGAACCCCTGGAGTCGCTTCGGAGGAAAGCCTGATGCCCCTGGGCGACCTCTGGGGACTCCTCCTCGAGACGCTTCGAACGCAGCGCCTCCGCACGTTCCTCACCATGCTGGGCATCGTGATCGGCATGGGCTCGGTCGTGCTGCTGAGCTCAATCGGCGAAGGCACGCGCCAGGGCGTCCTCGCCCAGTTCTCACAGTTCGGTTCGACGATTGTCGGCGTCCAGCCCGGCAAGGTGAAAACGTTCGGCGTGGGCCCCGGGTCGATCGGCGGCACCACCCACCCCCTCACCGTCGAGGACGGCCTCGCCCTCCGCCGCCTCCCCGGCGTCGTGGGCAGCGCACCCCACATCGTCGGCTCCGGCGAAGTCGAAACGAACGACCGGACCCGCTTCACCCTCGTCTATGGCACCGTCGCCGACGACCGCCGCGTCCTCCGCTGGGAACCGCGCATCGGCTCGTTTCTCCCCGACGGCGACCCCGATCAGATCCCCGCCGTCTGCGTCCTCGGCTCCACCGTCGCAAACGACCTCTTCCCCGGATCCAATCCCCTCGGCGCACGCGTCCGCATCGGAGGAACACGCTTCACCGTCGTCGGCGTCATGCAGTCCAAGGGCCAGGTTCTCGGCTTCGACATGGATGACCTGGCGATCGTTCCAGTGAAGCGGGCGATGCGGATGTTCAACCGGGTGGACGTGAACGAGATCCACCTGCTGGCGGCGAGCCACGAGATGATCCCGCGGGCGATGGAGGGTGCGACGCGGGTTCTCCGGGAGCGGCACGGGGGGGAAGAGGACTTCACGCTGACGAGCCAGGCGGACGTGCTGGAGGTAGTGGACGAGGTGCTGCGCGTGATGACGGCGGGGGTGCTCGCGATCGCGGGGATCGGGGTGCTGGTCGGCGCGATCGGGATTCTGACGATTCTCTGGGTGGGCGTGCACGAGCGGACCGCGGAGATCGGGCTGATGAAGGCGCTCGGGGCGAGCGACGGGCAGGTGATGCTCGTCTTTCTGGCCGAGGCCGGCGCGCTTTCTCTCGTGGGTGGCGCCGCGGGCGTGCTCCTGGGCGCGGGCGGCGCGTGGGCGCTGGGCGCCGTCGCGGGCGTCTGGGTCAGCACTCCCGTGTGGATCATCCCCCTGACCCTCGGCGTCAGCCTCGCGGTCGGCCTCGCCGCGGGCGTCGTCCCGGCCGTCCGGGCGGCGCGGCTGGATCCGGTGGGAGCCCTCAGGGCCGAGTGAACGCGCGTCGAACCGCAGGCGCTTCCTTCCGTTGATAGGCCCATGCGACGCCTCGCCCTCGCCCTGCTCTTCATCGCGCTCCTGGCCCTCGGCCTCGCGATGGGGTTTCGGAGAGGGAAATCGGGGGAAGAGGCGCTGGCGGCGGTCGACGCGCCCCGCAGTCCTGGTCCCTGGTCGGAGTCCCCGTTCGAATCGGCGAAAGTGTCCGCGATGGCGCCAGCGGAAAAAGAGTCCCGGCGGCAGCTCGTCGCGGGCAGCAGTGGCGGCTGCGGCGGAGCGGACGGCGGTCCGACCCTCAAGGCGCTGCTCCGCCGGCAGGGCGCCGACGGCGCATGGGGCGAACTCCCCGAGGAGTTCGAAGGCCGCCTCTACACCCGCAACGGCGCGACCTCGCTCGCACTTCTCGCTTTCGTTGGCGCCGGATACACGGCGCTGAGCCGTGACCTGGGCGACGGCGTGACGATCGGCGGATCCCTGAAACGCGGGCTGGAATGGCTGAACTCCCACCCGCCCGCGACCGCCTTCGACGCGGCGCTCATGGCGCTCGCGCTCACGGAATACGCCGGCGTTTCCGGCGCGGAGTCGGCCGCCCAGTCCGCGCTCGAGGCCCTGATCCGCCTCGACGCATTCCAGCGCGCCGACGGCTCCTGGGGCGACCCGTTCACGGACTTCTGCGGCGCCCTCGCCCTCGTCTCCGCCCGCGCCGGCTCGATCGGTATCCCCCCGTCGATGTTCGATCGCGCGTCCGCCGGACTGCAGGCCCGGCTGTCGCTCGCCCCCGACCTGCCCGCCGTGAGCGCATCGGTGTTCCTGGATCGCGAAAGAAACCCTCCGGGATACGAGGCCATTGAAGCGGAACTCCTCGCGAACCTCCCCGACTCCGAGCACCCCGAATTCACGCGGGACTGGATGGCGTCCCTGCTGCTGTTCCAGGCCTGCGGACCTTCAGGCGAGCCGTGGAAGACCTGGAACGAGCCGTTGAAGAACGCGCTGATTCCGACCCGGCAGCGCGACGGCACCTGGCCCGGCGGGTACGGCCCGACCGCCTCCGTCGTTCGGGACGCCTTCGGCGCGCTCGTGCTCGAGGTTTACTACCGCTATCGGAATGTCCCGGGTGTGCGCGATGGCGGCGGGGAGGTAGGGCAGGGCGGAAGGGTGGAAGGGCGGTAGGGTGGAAGGGCAGGGCCGAAGGGCGGAAGGGCAGAAGGGCAGGGCGGAAGGGCGGAAGGGCCGAAGGGCAGGGCGACAGGGTGGGCTAGGTTGGCTGGTCAACCAACCCATTAAATACCAGCGCTGCCGATTTCGCCCTCTCGCCCTCTCGCCCTCC
>JACPRD010000071.1 GCA_016190145.1 Planctomycetota bacterium
CCCCCGCGCCCCCGCCGTACCCTCCACCTCCATGAGAAACCTCCTCCTCCTCGCCGGCGCCGCCGCCGCGCTCGCCGGCTGCGGCGACAAGCCCGCCGCCAATACCCTCAGGGTCGGCACCGAGGCCGCCTACTTCCCCTTCGAATTCCAGGAAGGCGGCGAGATGAAAGGCTTCGACGTCGATCTCATGAAAGCCGTGGCCCGCGAAATGGGGAGGCCGGTGGACATCCAGAACGCCGAATTCCAGGGACTGGTCCCCGGCCTGAAAGCCGAGAAGTTCGACGCCGTGATTTCCTGCGTCACGATCACCGAGGAACGGAAGAAGGAGGTCGACTTCAGCGATCCCTACTACGACGCCGGCCAGATCGTCGCCGTGCGCGCCGAGGAGAAGGAGATCCGGTCGAAGGACGACCTGAAAGGGAAGCGCATCGGCGCGCAGTCGAACACGACGGGGCTTGCACAGGCGAAGCTGCTGGGAGGCAGCACGGTCAAGGAGTACGAGGACGTGAACATGGCGTTCCAGGATTTGCTGAACGGCCAGATCGACGCCGTCGTGAACGACGAGCCGGTGAGCCGCCGGCTGGCCGCCACGAAGCCGGGGTTCCGGTGCGTCGGGGAGGTGTTCACGAACGAGCAGTACGGCATCGTGGTGCGCAAGGGCGACGCCGCCCTGCTCGCGGAAATCAACAAGGCGCTCAAAAAGGTCCGCGACTCCGGAGAGCTGGAGAAGCTCAAGGAGAAGTGGATCACGAAGCCGAAATAGCCCGTGGATCCCAAGCCCTGGCTGGAGATCCTGCCGCGGGCGCTCGCGAACACGGCTCTTCTCACCGTGACGTCGCTCGCCGTGGGCCTGGTGCTGGGCCTGATCGTCGGGCTCGCGCGCATCGGGCCGATCAAGCCGCTGCGGATCGCGGCTGCCGTCTACGTCGAGCTCATCCGCGGCATTCCGCTGGCCGTGCAGATCTTCTATATCTACTACGGATTCGGGTACCTGATCCGCAAGGTGTACAACCCGAACCCGTTCGTGTCGGCGACGGCCGCGTTCGGGATCTGCTACGCCGCGTACATCGCCGAAATTTTTCGCGCCGGTTTCCAGTCGCTCGACCGCGGGCAGACTGAGGCCGCGCGGGCCCTCGGCCTGACCCGCCGCCAGGCCCTCCGGCACGTTCTCCTCCCCCAGGCCTTCCGGAACATCCTGCCCGCGCTCGGCAACGAGGGAATCGCGCTCCTCAAGGACACCTCGCTCGCGTCCGTCGTAACCATCTCCGAGCTGACCCAGAGCGGAAAGGCCCTCGCAAGCCTGACCCTTCGCTTCTTCGAGGTCTGGACCGTCATCGCCCTCTGCTACATCGCCCTGACCCTGCCCCTCTCCTGGGGCGTCCGCCGTCTGGAGGCCCGCCTCCGTGTCCGTGGCGCCACTCTTCCACATTAGAGGCCTCACGAAGTCCCTCGGCGGCCGGCCGATCCTGCGCGGGATCGACCTGGACGTTCGCCGCGGAGAAGTTCTTTGCGTCATCGGGCCTTCCGGGTCGGGCAAGTCGACGCTCATCCGCTGCCTGAACTTCATCGAGATCCCCGACGGCGGAGAGATCCAGTTCGACGGACACCCGGTGGTCGTCGGCCCGGATCTCGACCGCCATCGCGCCCAGGTCGGAATGGTCTTCCAGAAGTTCAACCTCTTCCCCCACCTCACCGTCCTTCGGAACCTGACGCTGGCGCCGATGCAGGTGCTGGGGCTGGGGGCGGCGGAGGCCGTGGTGCGGGCGCGGGATCTGCTGGGAAGGGTGGGGCTGGGGGATCGGGAAGGGGCGTTTCCGGCGGAGCTTTCGGGGGGGCAGCAGCAGCGGGTGGCGATTGCGCGGGCGCTGGCGATGAGGCCGAAGGCGATGTTATTTGACGAGGTGACGAGTGCATTGGACCCGGAGTTGGTGGGGGAGGTTTTGGAAGTGATGAAGGGGTTGGCGCGGGACGGGATGACGATGGTGGTGGTGACGCACCACATGAAGTTCGCGGTGGAGGTGGGGCATCGGGTCGTATTTCTGGAGGGGGGGGTGATAGCGGAGGAAGGGGAGCCGCGGGAGTTGCTGGAGAAGCCGAAGAATCCCCGGCTGAAGGAATTCCTGGGGCATCTCATTTAGTCAGGCATCATTGCGATACAAAATGTGATCTAGCAGTGGTTTATGTTCATCGTCAGGGCCGGCGATTCTTGATGCGCGGTCTTTCAAAATGTAATTATCAAATTGAAATCTTCTTGAACCGCGTCTCCCCCCTTTCCTACAATTGACCCTCCAATCCAGTTCGCGGGGGCCCCCTGCTCACCATCACCAGCGCAAAATTCGTCGGGAGAACCGTCGAGTTCCAGTCGTTCAAGGACCTCCTCACCCGCCGGATCCTGCAACCCGAGCCCACCGCCCCGGATATCCTCGTCCTCACCGGCCCGCCGGGCATCGGTAAGTCCCGCCTTCTCAATGAATTCAAGTACCTCTCCCTCACCCGCGAAATCGCCTTCTTCCTCGCCACCTCACACGACGACGACGTCGCCAGCGCCCCCTGGCTCGAAATCATCCGCCGCATGGTCCACCAGACCCTCGGCGTCCAGGGCCCGACCGTCGGCTCCCAGACCCGCCGCCTCCTCGCCGCAACCGCCATCCCCAAAACCCTGACCCAGCTCGTCGACAAGCACCGCGCCAGCCTCGCCCGGTTCGTCGCCGAATTCCGCAAGGACGGCGCCGCCGGCGAAGCTCCCAAAGGCCCCGCCTTCCGCGAGCAGGCCCTCGCCTTCCTCCTCGACACCGCCCGCGTCATCCCCGTCGTCTACGCCATCGAAGACCTCCACCTCGCCGACGAAGATACCCTTGAAATCTTCCGTTCCCTCGCCTCCGCACCCCCCGACCCCGCCCGCCGCATGATCCTCGTCGGCTCCACCTACGGCGACCTGTCGCCCGCCCACGCCCTCACCCCTCTCCTCGCCTCCCTCCGCACCGGCGGCCGCGTCCGCGACCTGAAACTCGAGGGCCTCAAGGCCATCGAAACCGCCGAACTCATCCGCTCCATGCTCCAGATGGACCGCTCCACCGTCCCCCTCGTCAAACGCATCATCCAGGAGTGCGGCGGCAACCCGCTCTTCATCGAAGAGCTCATGAAGCTCCTCATCGAAGAGAAGGCCATCTACTGCGAGACCACCCGCTACCGCACCATGTCCGAGAAGCCCGAGGAGTTCCGTTTCCCCGTCTCCCTCGCCGAGTGCTACGTCCGCCGGCTGAATCACCTTCCCCCCGACGCCCGGCGCATCCTCTCGGTCCTCGCCACGATGCGCCGTCCCGTCGACCTCGACGCGCTGGCCGACAGCGCGGGGTTCGAGCGGGCGGGGCTGGGCGCGACGCTGATCGAGGCGGAGCGGAAGGGATTCCTGCGCAAGCAGATCGAGGAGGACCGGGTCACGTACAAGCTGCGGCATCCGGCGATGCGGGAAGCGATCCTTTCGACGAGCCTGCAGACCGGGAAGACGGGCTACGGCGGCGAACGCGGCCTGCGCGAGATCCTGGAGTTCAACAAGGGGATGCTGGCGGAGACGTCGCTCGACGCGCTTTACCACCAGGTGCTGGACGCGGCCGCCGTGCTCGCGGGCGCCGAGCGCGGCTTCCTGCTCACGCGGAGCGAGGGCGAGTCCCGGGTGGTGGCGATCCGGCGGTTCGACGCCGACAAGCTGCTCGGCCCCGCCTACCGCGACCTCGTGGACAAGGCGAAGCAGACTTCAGCGCCGCAGCGCACGGTGCTCGGGGGCGAGAGCGCCGACCCCGGCCGCTCGAACCCGGAGGGGCTCGGGCTCCGCAGCACGATGTTCGTGCCGCTCACGTCCGGCGAGATCACGCTGGGCGCCCTCTGCCTCGACAATTCCCTCGCCGGAGCGCCTTTTTCCGAGGACGACCTGCGCCTCGTCACCGATTTCGCCGGCCAAGCCGCCCTCGCCATCCGCAACCTCCAGCGGATGCCGGAGGACGCCAAGGCCGCCCCCGCCGCGCCGTCACGGAGCCTCGTGTCCGTCGAGCTGAATTACATCCGGCAGGTGCTGGAATTCACGGGCGGAAACCTCGCGCAGGCGTCCAGAATCCTGGAAGTTCCGTACGTGACGCTCTGGCGCAAGGTGAAGAAGCACCATCTCATCATGAAGTGAGAGTCACGCATGATCGGGGATCACTCTCGGGGAAAGAGATGGTGTGAGGCAGGCACGAGGCAACGGGGGTCCGTTTTCGGAGTGCGCTCGCGGAACGACTGAGGAGGAGGAGAAGGGGGAGGAGCAGGAGGAGGCCGTCCAATCGAGGCCGCTCCTCCCCTACCGCTTGCCATACCTCCGGGTCGCGAACTTCTTCCCCTTCCCCTCGCTCGTCGCGGGCGGGGGAGGCGGCGGTTCGGGCGCGGGCTCCGGCGCCTTCGCCTCCGGAACGGGCGGCGGCACGGGCGACATCGGGGCCGGCGGCGGCTTCTCCCCGACCTCCCCGACTTCGATCGGCGGCGCCGGCGGCTTGACCTGCACGCGCACCGTTTCGGGCTTCGACGGAACGTCCTCCGGCTTCCCCCCACCGGGCACCGGCTTCCCCTTCACAACCAGCTCGAACGCGATTTTCTCCGGCGTGATGTTCACCGTCGAGCACCTCGGACACTTGACCTTCTGCCCGACCGCCAGCCCCGCGACGTTCAGTTTCATCTGACACTTCGTGCAGAACACCACCCGCCGGCCCTGCTTCTTGTTCAGGTCGAAGACCTGCGGCTCCGTCAGGTAGCCCTTCTGAAGCATTACCCGGTCGAGGGTCGTGGCCTGCCCCTCCGCTTCGACTTCTCCCTGGTACTTCAGGCACTCCTCGACGCGCTCCCGCGTCGTCGCTTTCTCCCGGATGGCCAGATTGCCGAATTCCACGTCGCCTTTGCTGGGCACGGGTCTCTCTCCTTTCACGCTGACACGGGAGCAAATCTAGCCTCGACGCCCGTCTTTTCCGCAAGAAATCGGCGGTTTGACTTGGCCTCCCGGCCCGCATACGATGGTCGCGTCACTTGGAGGCCCGCGCATCGTGGTCCGCATGGAGCTCTCCCGCCTCATCATCTGCGAGACGGGCGACGAGCAGGTCATCTACCTCAAGGAGAAGGACGGCGACCGCGCCTTCCCGATCGTCATCGGCATCTACGAGGCCGCCGCGATCGATCGGAAGATCCGCGGCCACAAGACGCCGCGTCCGCTCACCCACGACCTCCTCGCGGGGGTCATCCGCGACATGGGAGCCCACCTGGCGAGCGTCGTCGTCAGTGAACTGCGCGAAGGGACCTTTTACGCGAAGCTGGTTCTGGACAGGGACGGCGCCTCCACCGAGGTCGATTCGCGCCCGAGCGACGCCATCGCTCTGGCCATCTCCACCGGCGCGCCCATCTTCGTCGACGAGTCCGTCCTCAAGGCCGTCGGGGCAAATTAGCTTTCCCCGGGCCAACCCCGCGCCCGTCCGGGCGTTTAATCCGGAACCATGAGAATCCTCTGCACCCTCGTCTTCTCCGCCTGCGCCCTCACCGCGACGGCCGGCGGGTTCACCGACATCTCCGGGAAAGCCATCGACGACTACGGTTTCGCCATCCGCGGACGCGCCTGGATGACCGACCAGGACAGCGCCGTCCAGGACTCCACCCGCACCCAGCCTGGCACCGTCATCGATTTCGACGACGACCTGGATTTCGACGGCGACCCCCTCATCCCGGAACTGGACCTCGAATTCCGCACCGAAGAGCTCGCACTTCACGCCATGGCCTGGTATTCGGCCGAGGGCGACAACACGACTTCGAGAGAAGACGAGGGCTTCGACGGGCGGATTATCCTCGCCGGCGACGCCCTGAGCGCCCGGTTCCGCGTGGTCCAGGCCGCCGTCCATTTCGAATGGGTCTTCCTCGACTTCGGCTCCTCCAAGACCTTCGGCCTCGAAGTCGGGGTCATCGTCGGCGCCCGCTGGACCCGCTTCGACGCCGACATCCGCCCCACCGCCACGCACGAGCGCCTCCACAGCGGCGCCCAGGCCGTCCTTCCCGACCTCGGCCTCACCCTCTGCGTCGGCTTCCTCAATATCTTCGAAATCGAAGCCTACGCCTCCGGAATGGTCCTCGACGTCAGCACCTACGACTACGAATCCATCAACGGCGGCGCCGAGCTCCGCATCTACATCGACAAGAATTTCTACGTCGGCGGCGGATACCGCTTCTCCAGCGGCTCCCTCGAGCGCGGGGACTCCGAAGAAGATGGGCGTCTCCTCGAATACGAGTACCATGGCCCGATGGTGACCTTGGGAATCCAGTTTTAGGCGCGTTCATTCCGGGAGGGCCTCAATGCTTCGCGGCGCTTTCGTGTTCCTCGCTCTCTGCTCCACCGCTTCCGCCGGCCTCATCGACCTGAACGGCAAGCCCATCGACGAATTCACATTCGCGCTCGAAGGCAGGCTCTGGCGGAGCGAGCTCGGCGGGAGCATCCGGGTCGAAGAGAACTCGTTCGGGACGCTGATCGAATTTGACGAGGACCTGAACCTCGACAGCGCGGAAGAGGAGATCGAGGGCGTGATTCTGTTCCGCGCGAAGAGCCTCCTCATCCGGGGGGCCTACGTCGAAGCGACGTTCAAGGACACGGAGACGCTGGAGCGGTCGTTCACGTTCGCGGGAACCACGTTTTCGGTCTCGGAATCGGTCGAAGCGGAGACGACGTTCCGCATTGGCGGGGTCGAGGTCGAGTGGCTGCTCCTGAACGTCGGCTCGGCGGCGAAGATCGGCCTCGAAATCGGTCTGGGAATCGGCGCCCGGTACCTCTCGGTCTCGGCGGAGTTTCACAGCGAGACCACGGGCATATCCGAGCGCGAGCGCAAGAACACGGTCGTGCCGGTCATCAGCGCCTCCGCGAGCCTCGGCGTGATGAACTTCCTGCGTCTGGACGCCAACCTCGCGGGGCTGTGGTTCGACTATCTGGGCATCGAGGGGCTGTTTCTCGACGGCTCGATTTCCGCCAAGCTGTTCCTGTACCATTCCGTCTGGGTAGGGCTCGGCTACCGCTATGCCGGCCTCGATCTCGAGTTCAACCATGGCGACGATTTCGAGATCGACGTGTCGCTGAGCGGGGTATTCGTCGCTCTTGGAGTTCAGTTTTAGGCGGGACTTGCGTTATCCTCCCGCAGGGGCGCCGCCCGCGTCCCTCCGGAGGGTTGGCAGAGCGGTCTATCGCGCCGGTCTTGAAAACCGGAGCCCCTGCAAGGGGGCCGAAGGTTCGAATCCTTCACCCTCCATCGGTTTCACGGTGCCCGAAGAGCGCCCCGCGGTGTCCCGGCCCGCGGTAATTTTCGCGCGCCCAGAGTTTTCATTGTCGACCCGCCATGTCCGGAATAAAATTCAGGGTCCGTCGTTTCGGGACAGTTTTCGTACGGACAACTTGGGAGCTTGCCGTGACCACGCTCGCAGCACCGGAGAAACCGAAGGCCCAGACCCAGATCATCAACGACTTCTCCATCGAAATCGCCACCATCAACGGATCCGGGAGCCAGACCGCCAACAACATGCTCATGCGGTCGATCTTTCAGATGGGCATCCCGTGCAGCGGTAAGAACCTCTTCCCCTCCAACATCGCCGGCCTTCCCACCTGGTTCACCATCCGGGCCAACGGGGATGGCTACATCGCCCGCAAGGCCGAAACCGACATCCTGATCTGCATGAATCCCGACACGGTGTTCGAGGACATCAGGAACATCCGGCCGGGAGCCGTCTGCCTGTACAACGAAGAACTGCCGGTTTCGGAGGACATCCGGACCGATCTGATCTTCTACAAGGTGCCGTTCGCGAAGATCGTGAAGGAGTGCTGTCCGGAACCGAAGCTCCGCAGGCTCGTGACCAACATGATTTACGTCGGCGCGATCGATTTCCTTCTCAACATCGACCTTCAGGAGACGTTCAAGGCGCTGCGGAAGAACTTCTCGCGCAAGCCCAAGGCGGCCGAGATCAACATCGTCGCCGCGCAGGCGGGGTACGACTGGGCGAAGGCGAATCTGGCGAAGAGGGACCCGTTCCGCGTCGAGCGCATGAGCAAGACGCAGGGGAAGATCATCCTCGACGGCAATTCGGCCGCCGCGCTGGGCGCGGTGTTCGCCGGCGTCACGGTCCTGACGTGGTACCCGATCACGCCGTCCTCGTCGCTGTGCGAATCGATGATCGACTACCTCGAGGAATATCGGATCGACAAGGCGACCGGGAAACAGACGTTCGCGCACGTGCAGGCGGAGGACGAGCTGGCCTCGATCGGCATGGTGCTCGGCGCCGCCTGGGCCGGCGCCCGGGCGTGCACCGCGACCGCGGGTCCCGGGATCAGCCTCATGTCGGAATTCGTCGGGCTTTCGTACTACGCCGAGATTCCGGCGGTGATTTTCAACGTGCAGCGCACGGGCCCCTCGACCGGCCTCCCCACGCGCACGATGCAGGGCGATATCGGCCTCTGCGCGACGGCCTCGCACGGGGACACGAAGCACCCCATGCTCTTCCCCGCGAACCTCTCCGAGTGCTTCGAGATGGCCGGCGACGCCTTCGACCTCGCCGAGCGGCTTCAGACCACGGTGTTCGTCATGCTCGACCTCGACCTCGGAATGAACAACTGGATGGGCGATCCGTTCGCCTACCCGACCCGGCCGCTCGACCGCGGAAAGGTCCTCTCCGCGGCGGATCTGCAGAAGCTCGGCAAGTTCGAGCGCTACCGCGACGTCGACGGCGACGGCATCCCCTACCGGACCCTTCCCGGCACCAGCCACCCCGCCGCGTCCTATTTCACCCGCGGCTCGGGCCACAACGAGAAGGCCCTCTACAGCGAGAAACCGGACGACTACCGCAACAACATGGACCGCCTTGCGCGGAAGTTCGACACGGCCCGGAAGCTCGTCCCGGCCCCCGTCGAACAGGCCGAGCCGGGAGCGGAAATCGGGTTCATCGCCTTCGGCACCACGCACGACGCCCTCCAGGAGTCCCGCGATCAGCTCCGCAACGAGAAGTCCGTCAAAACCTCCTACCTGCGCCTCCGGGGCTACCCGTTCAGCCCGCGCGTGAAGGAATTCGTCGCGCGCCACAAGCACGTGTACGTGGTCGAGCAGAACCGCGACGGCCAGATGCGGGACCTGCTCGCGCTCGAAGTCGGCGCCGACTGCGGCCGCCTCCGGAGCATCCGCCACTACACCGGCGTCGCCATCGACGCCCGCTTCATCACCAGCTCGATCCTCACCCAGGAGGGCCGCTGATATGGCCGAAATCGCCGCACCGCAGGTTCCCGCCGAAGAGCGCAAGAAGAACCGCCTCGGCCTGACGCTTCCCGAGTACCAGGGCTCCGCCTCGACCCTCTGCACCGGCTGCGGGCACGACGCGATCACCAACCAGGTCATCCGGGCGTTCTACGAGATGGGCGTGCAGCCGCACATGGTCGCCAAGATGAGCGGCATCGGCTGCTCCTCCAAGACTCCCGCCTACTTCCTCGGGAAATCGCACGGGTTCAACGCCGTCCACGGCCGCATGCCCGCGATCTCGACCGGCGCGATGCTCGCCAACAAGCAGCTCGTCACGATCGGCGTCTCCGGCGACGGCGACACCGCGTCGATCGGCATGGGACAGTTCATCCACCTCGTCCGCCGCAACGTCCCCATGATCTACATCATCGAGAACAACGGGGTGTACGGCCTCACGAAGGGCCAGTTCAGCGCGACCGCCGACCTCCACTCGAAGTCGAAATGGGGCCAGGAAAACCAGATGCAGCCGATCGACTGCTGCTCGCTCGCGATCGAGCTCGGCTGCGGGTACGTCGCGCGATCCTTCTCGGGCGACATGAAGCAGCTCCTCGCGCTCCTCAAGGGTGCCGTCGCCCACAAGGGGCTCGCGCTCCTCGACGTCGTGTCCCCCTGCATCACCTTCAACAACCACGAGGGTTCTACCAAGGCGTACAAGTGGGCCAAAGAACACGAAATGCCGCTTCATGAAATCGGCTTCGTGCCGTTCTTCGAGCAGGTGGAAGCGGAGGTCAAGCCGGGGGAGACGAAGAGGATCGACTTCCCGGACGGGTCGCACGTGATCCTGAAGCGCGTGGGGGAGGACTACGATCCGACGAACAAGGGGCAGGCGCTGCTGACCCTTCTCAAGGCCCGGGAGGAGAACCTGTTCCTGACCGGTCTGCTATACACGGACACGAAGACGCCGGACTTCTGCACCCAGCTCAACCTGGTGGACCAGCCGCTGGCGACGCTGCCGGAGAGTCTGACGCGACCGCCGAAGGCGGTGCTGGAAGAGGTGATGGAGCGGCTGCGCTAGCCGTTCGCCATACGGGAACAATCGGGCCGGGCGTCGCGAAGACGTCCGGCCGTTTTTTTTCCAGGACCGCAGATGAAGGAGCCGTTCCGTAAATCGTGAGCGGGCCGGGCGGAGGCGCGCCGCCGGGGCGAGCGCGCGCAGCGCGCGAGGTCCGGCGGCCGCCGCGGCCCGACCCGCTCACGATTTGCGACGGAGAGGCAGGGATTCGAACCCTGGGTACAGGTAGAAACCCGTACAACGGCTTAGCAAGCCGCCGCGATAGGCCACTCTGCCACCTCTCCAGACTGCTCGGGCGCCCGCAAGGGGGCGGAGCTTATCAGGAACGCGGAAACGGTGGAACCATAACTCCGCCTTCCCATTCCCCGTTCCCCCGTTCCCCGTTCCCCGCATTTAGCGCTGGACGCGGTTTGCCCGGCGGCACTAGGATGAGCCGGGTTTGGGTTCCCAGGAGACGGAGGACATGGGCGGTTACACGATCCGGGAAGGTTGCATCGGCTGCACGGTGTGCGCCAAGCGCTGCCCGACCGAGGCGATCACGGGCTCCACGAAGAAGATGCACTACATCGATCCCGAGCTGTGCATCGACTGCGGCGTCTGCGGATCGTACTGCCCCGTCGACTGCATCTACGACCAGTTCGGCCAGCAGACGTTCATGATCAAGCAGGCGAAGAACCGCCCGCTGGCCGTCGTCCTCGAGGAGAACTGCACGGGTTGCGAAGCCTGCGTCATCATCTGCCCGTTCGACTGCCTCGCGATGAAAACCGGAGGGGAAGCCGGGCATTTCTTCACCGTTTCGTACCTCGCGAAGCCCAAAGCCTGCGTCGCCTGCAAGCTGTGCGAAGTCGCGTGCAGCGACAAGGAAGCCATCAAGGTGGTCTGGCCGGACAAGGCCGGTAAACTCGATCCTCGCGGCGAGCCGCTCCTCAGCTTCAATCAGCCTCCCTCAACCCTCGTCAGCTAGGCGGAGGACGAGCCGGGCGCCACGATGCTGGCCATCGTCTCCGACATACACAGCAACATCGAGGCGCTCAACGCGGTCCTGTTGGATATCCGCGCCCAGGAGGGCATCTCGGAAATCCTCTGCCTCGGCGACGTCATCGGCTACGGCCCGAACCCCCGCGAGTGCCTCCGCATCGCCATGAAGGACTTCCGCTTCAACCTCCTCGGCAACCACGAGCAGGCCGTGATGGAGGGCGCGAACGGGTTCAACCCGAAGGCGCGCAAGGCGGTGGAGTGGACGAAGGACCAGCTGACCGGGGCAGAATACGACCAGGACGAAAACCTGGTGTTCTGGAAGTACCTGAACTCGATGCCCACAAAGCTCACGGAAGGCGAGGTTCTGTACGTGCACGCCTCGCCGGTCGACCCGACCAACCAGTACGTGGTGCCGATGGACGCGTACAACGAGGCCTTCATCGACGAGCTGATGGAAGTGATCCCCCGCATCGGATTCTGCGGGCACACGCACATTCCCGGTGTCTTCACGCAGGACTACCTTTTCCTGTCGCCGGTCGACATCGATAACGAGTACATGCAGGGCGAGCGCAAGCTGCTCGTGAACGTCGGCTCGGTCGGGCAGCCGCGCGACGGCGACAACCGGGCGTGCTACGTCCTGTTCGATCCCGAGAAGCGGATCATCCGTTACCGGCGGGTCGCCTACGACTTCGAGACCACGATCAAGAAGATCGAACAGAGCGGGCTTCCGGAGACGCTGGGGCTCAGGCTCGCCCGCGGGGTCTGAGAACGCGGGCAAAAACCTCCCTGCGGCGCGCGACACGGGCCCGGCCGGCGCGCAACCAGGGCTTTGGGACGAGCCCGGGCTTTTGGCGCGCGCCGCCCGGACCCGCGCCGCGCATCCTCGGTCGGCTTTTGCCCGCGTTCTCAGGGATCCCGGTGCGCGGAATCCGGTTTCCGGCGGGAGGTTCAGGCCTGCGCGAGCAACTTAAGCGCGTTGTATGTGATCCATCGCTTCGCCTAACCCGCTTAGCAACATTGCCAGAGGAACTTCGCTTTGTCCGGGCACTTTCCGCAGACGAAGGCGTAGCCGGCTCCGGCGTCCCCGAAGTTGATTCCGCCGCCGCCGTTGTCCTCGAGCTGGATGACGAAACGCATGCGGGCGCCGCACGCGCAGGCCGGGGTTTCGTCGGCCTGGATCCAGAAGGGCTTGTCGCCGGCCTGGCCCAGCCCGCGAGCCACCGAATCGAGGGTAACCGGGTAGTCCTGTCCGGCGGGGAAGGGTTGGAAGCGGACGCCGTCGACGGTTTTGAGGAGCGTGACGCCTGCGGGCGGGGGGGGCATCGTCAAGCCCGTCGGGGGGACGAGGAGAGCGCAGTTGTCGCCGGAATCCGCGCTCCAGTCTTCGCACATGCCGGGGTCGTTCTGGCACATGAAGACGAGAAGGAGCCGGTCCGGGAGTCCGGCGAGTCCGGTATCGGCGAGCCGGATCTGCGCGAGGAACAGCATCGGCTTCTTGCACGACCGGCAGTTCGGCCACGCGGTTCCGGCGGGGGCGACGGGCCGGCCGCCGACGCGTGAGACCGCGGCGCCCTCGGCGGGCGCGGCGACGGGCAGGAGCAGGTGCGACATGAGGAGATCTCCACGTTGCGCGCGGCAACGGCAGTCTAGGCGCTGAGCGCCTCCCGCGCAATCTCCAGCCCTGGCCCGTGTGCATGACCGCAGTTGCTTGGTTTCTCCCTCTCCTTCTCCTCCTCCTTCTCCTCATACCCTCGTCCCTCTCCCTCGCCCCCCCCCCGCCTCCCGGGCCCTTACCTGGAGCCCCCCTCTGAGGCGTCACCCGGCGAATGCGGGGCGCGGCACCGAGAAATGTCCGGGCCCGACGTGGGCGTGGGGCGGGGGCAGGGCAGGGGGAAGGGGGGGCGGGTCCGGGGCAGCAGGAGAAGGAGGAGGAGAAGGAGGGGGCAACTGCGGCCATGCACCCCCCTGGCCCCGTCAACGCCGAACGCCGAACCCCGAACGCCGAACCCCGGTTGCGTGACGAGCATGCCGCCCTGATAATCACCTGTCTATGCCCGACGCCTCCTACAAGTCCTATCAGCTCGCGGGTTCCTACACCTACGGCCCCGTCAAATCGCGCCGCTGCGGGAACTCCCTCGGGCTCAACACACTTCCCCCCGACCTCAAGGTCTGCTCCTTCGACTGCCCTTACTGCCAGTGCGGATGGACCGAGCCCACGGCGCGCGGGCGCGGCGAGAAGCTCGCTTATCCGAAGGTGTCGGAGATCCTGGGCGAGGTGGAGAAGCGGCTCACCGAGCTCAAGGCGGCGGAGGAGCGGATCGACACCCTGACGTTCGCGGGGAACGGCGAGCCGACGCTTCATCCGAAGTTCCGGGAGATCGTGGAAGGGACGATGGCGCTGAAGAAGCGGTTCTACCCGGACGCGATCGTGGACTGTCTGTCGAACGCGCAGACGGTGAACCGTGAGGCCGTGCGCGCGGGGCTGCGGCTGCTGGACCGGCGGATCCTGAAGCTGGACGGCGGGAACATGCGGGTGATCCAGGCGGTGGACAAGCCGCTGCTCAAATTCGATCTCCCCGAGATCCTCGAGGGAATGCGGACGCTGGGGGACGTGACGATCCAGGCGATGTTCGTGGCGGGGAGTGTGGACAACACGGGGGACGCGGACGTAGAAGACTGGATCCGGTGCCTCGAGGTCGTGAAGCCGGTGCTGGTGCAGGTCTACACACTGGACCGGTTTCCGGCGGACCCGACGCTCAAGCGTGTGCCGAAGGCGAAGCTGGAGGCGATCGCGGAGAGGGTGCGGGAGGCGGGGATCAAGGCCGAGGTGTATTGAAGGACGGCTACTCGAGGTAGATCTCGTCCAGCGGAACCGGGAATCCAGGCAGGCGCGCCGATTCGATTACCTCTCCCGGCCCGTAGATCCGCGGCTCGGACCATGCGCCGTCCCGGAGTTCGTGGACGCGGAAGGTGCGCGCCTCGGGATCGCCGATCCAGTATTCAGGGACGGCGAAGCGGGCGTACAGGTCCCGCTTCTTTTTCAGGTCGCGCGAGGCGGTCGAAGGGGAGAGGAACTCGACGGCGATGTCCGGCGGGCCTTCGAGTCGTTCTTTGAGGCGGTGGAGATTGGCCCGGGCGATGAAGATGACGTCGGGCTGGAGGGCGTTGTGGGGGGAGAGGATGACGTCGAAGGGGGCGATGAAGACATCGCCGAGTCCGAGGCGTCGGACGCCCGCATCGAGGAAGGCGCCGAGGCGGAGGACGGCCCGCTGGTGTTTTCGGCCGGGCGAGGGGCTCACGACGAACTCCCCGTCGATGAGTTCGACGCCGTGTTCGACGTCGAGGGCCATGTAGTCGTCGACGGTTTTGAGCGTGGATTCGCGTCGGGGCATGAAGACCAGCTTACGTCGTGGGCGCATGGCGGGGCAACTCCAGGAGAGGGTGGAGGGACCGGAGGATGAATGTGTTTGTTGTGTGATGTCAATCACCATTAATGATATCACATATTTCATCAATGTCAAGCGCAGCCGCCGAATTTCAGAAACCACTTTGCCTCCCCGCCGCCCTTGTGGCAAAAATGACCTCCATGCCTTTCACCGTCTCCGTCCGCGCCGCCGCCGCCGCCGGTTCCCAGGGGTGCGGCCTGCGCCTCGAGGTCCGGCCGGGGCCGGTCCACGCGCGGCCGATGCTGCTGGACTTCTTCCTGGAGGAAGCGCGCCCGCGCGATCACGCGGAGTTCATCGCGTCCGGCGTGCGGATCTGGGTCCCCGCGCATCTCTCCTGGCTCGCCGACAACGACGTCGCGGTGGAAGCCGCCGCGGACGGCCACGTCCACGGCGCGGTCCAGGACGTGCGCCTTCCCTATTGAGCGCCCAATCCCGCGCACAACGAGTAACGAGTAACGAGGAACGCCCTTAATCCGACCGTCCACCTCCGAATCCTCGTCTGGCGACGCCTCGCCGCTTCTGGTATCCTCCCCGGTTCGGCCACAACCTCCGGGAGATCGCGCCTTTATGCCGGATCGAGTAACCCGCTACACAACGCAGCATTGGGTGATGGAAGACCAGGAAGGGCCGCAGCGCCCGCAGAAATCGACGGACTTCGAGGCCTACCGGGTCGACGTCGACCCCGCCGAAACCGGGGACTGGACCGAGTCCCTGGACGCGGTCGTCGCGCACCACGGCGTCGAGCGCGCGTACTTCCTGCTCAATACGCTTCTCAAGCGCGCCCAGGTCAACCGCGTGCGCCTGCCGGCGCTCGTCCAGACGCCGTACATCAACACGATCCGGCCCGAGGCCGAGCCCGTTTTCCCCGGCGACGAGGAGATGGAGCGGCGCATCCGCCGCATCATCCGCTGGAACGCCGTCGCCATGGTCGTCCGCGCGAACCACAACTTCCCCGGCATCGGCGGTCACCTCGCCACCTACGCCTCCGCCGCCAACATCTACGAGGTCGGCTTCAACCACTTCTTCCGCGGCAAGACCGACACGCAGGACGGCGACCAGGTCTTCTTCCAGGGCCACTCCGCCCCCGGCATCTACGCGCGCGCGTTCCTCGAGGGACGCCTCACGATCGAGCAGATGGACCGCTTCAGAAGGGAAGTCGAACGCGGCAAGGGCCTTTCCAGTTATCCGCACCCGTGGCTGATGCCCGACTTCTGGGAGTTCCCGACGGTTTCCATGGGTCTCGGCCCGATGTCCGCGATCTACCAGGCGCGGTTCAACCGGTACCTGCGCGACCGCGGGATCCGGAACACGGACGAATCGCACGTGTGGGCGTTCCTGGGCGACGGGGAGTGCGACGAGCCGGAGGCGCTGGGCGCGCTGTCGCTGGCGGCGCGGGAGGGTCTGGACAACCTGACGTTCATCGTGAACTGCAACCTGCAGCGGCTCGACGGGCCGGTGCGCGGGAACGGCAAGATCATCCAGGAGCTGGAGGCGATCTTCCACGGATCCGGCTGGAACGTCATCAAGGTCATCTGGGGCCGCCGCTGGGACCCGCTGATCGCCTCCGACAAGGACGGCGTGCTCGTCCGGCGCATGGGGGAGGCCGTGGACGGCGAGTACCAGCGCTACTCGACGGAGGGCGGCGCGTACACGCGCGAGCACTTCTTCGGAAAGGACCCGCGCCTGCTCAAGCTCGTCGACCATCTGTCCGACGACGACATCCGCCGGCTGCGCCGGGGCGGACACGACCAGAAGAAGAACTACGCGGCGTTCAAGGCGGCGATCGGGCACAAGGGGCAGCCGACGGTGATCCTGGCGAAGACGGTGAAGGGCTGGACGCTGGGCGGGTCGGTCGAGGCGAAGAACGTCGCGCACCAGCAGAAGAAGATGGGGATCGAGGAGCTGAAGAAGTTCCGCGACGTCTTGTACCTGCCGATCGCGGACGGGAAGCTGGGGGACGCGCCGTTCTACCATCCCGGCGAGGATTCCCCGGAGGTGCAGTACCTGCGCGAGCGCCGCAAGGCGCTGGGCGGGTACGTGCCGCAGCGGGTCGTGCGTAAGAAACCGCTGGCGGTGCCGCCGCTCGAGAAATTCGATTACTTCCTGAAGGGCACGAAAGAGGACGTCTCGACGACGGGGGCGTTCGTGCGGATCCTGGCGGATCTGTGCAAGGACCCTGCGATCGGGAAGCGCGTGGTGCCGATCATTCCCGACGAGGCGCGGACGTTCGGGATGGAAGCGCTGTTCAAGAGCCTGGGAATCTACTCGAGCGTCGGGCAGTTGTACGAGCCCGTCGACGCGAAGATGCTGCTCTCGTACCGCGAGGCGAAGGACGGGCAGGTGCTGGAGGAGGGGATTACCGAAGCGGGCTCGATGGCCTCGTTCCTCTCGGCGGCGACCTCGTACGCGACGCACGGCGAGCCGATGATCCCGTTCTACATCTTCTACTCGATGTTCGGGTTCCAGCGCGTGGGCGACCAGGCGTGGCAGGTGGGCGACGCCCGCGGCCGCGGGTTCCTGCTCGGCGCGACGTTTGGGCGCACGACACTGAACGGCGAGGGGCTGCAGCACCAGGACGGCCACTCGCACCTCCTTGCCTCGACGATCCCGACGATTCGCGCCTACGACCCCGCGTTCGCCTTCGAGATCGCGGTCATCATCCAGGACGGGCTCCGCAGGATGTTCGCGGAACACGAGGACTGCTACTACTACATCTCGATCCAGAACGAGAACTACGCGATGCCGGCGATGCCGGAGGGCGCGGCGGACGGAATCCTGAAAGGCCTGTACCTGTTCCGGAAGTCGCCGCTCGCGAAGGGCATCAAGGCGCAGATCTTCGGAAGCGGGTCGATCATGACCTGCGCGCTCGCCGCGCAGACGATTCTCGCCGAGAAGTTCGGGGTTTCCGCGGATGTGTGGAGCGCGACTTCCTATCTGAATCTGCGGCGCGAGGCCCTCGAAGCCGAGCGCTGGAGTCTGCTCCATCCCGATTCGGCGCCGCGCGTGCCGCTGGTCCAGCAGGTCCTGAAAGGCGCCGAGGGACCGATCGTGTCCGCGAGCGACTCCATGAAGGCGGTCCCCGATCAGATCGCCCGCTGGGTCCCTCAGATGTACGCGCTCGGCACGGACGGGTTCGGCCGAAGCGACACGCGCGAGGCCCTCCGGCGCCATTTCGAGATCGACGCCGGGTCGATCGCGGTGGCGGTGCTCTCGCAGCTCTCGCGGCGCGGGCTGGTGAAGCCGGCGGTCGTGGCGAAGGCGATCGCGGAGTTCGGGCTGGATCCGGAGAGGGCGGATCCGCGAGTCCTGTAGCCGGGGGGGCGCGGCCGCGCGGGGATCGAGGCGCGGCTCGCGGCGGCGGGCTCCGGGCGGCGTTTCGTTCCTCGTTTCTCGTGCTTCGTTTCTCGTTTCGCGTGAGCGCAAGGGAGGCGGGATTTCCGTGGGTGCATGACCGGTATTGCGTGTCGGCCCAGGTGCGCCTGCCCGTGCCTCTGCCCGTGCCCGTGGATGAACCGAGCTGCGCCGATTCAGGTTCGCCTCGGCTGCCGGTCCCCCTCATTCCCTGCCCGGTCGTTGACCGCCCTGGGCAAGGGGGAAGGGCAGGAAGGCGACGGGCAATGCAGGTGGACTTTGAACGGACAGTACCGGTTCACGGACGGGCAGGGGCACCGGCACAGGCACGGGCACGAGAGGCAGACCGCAATACCGGACATGCACCCGATTTCCGTCAGGAATCGGATCTCGCAAGCGTCATATAGGTGGCGGCGTCCGATGGATGGGTTCCAAAGCGGGATCGGTCGGGGGTCAGCGTCGATGTGGATCGGCTCCGAAGACAAGGCCGCAGAACGGCGCGTGAGGCGACTCTGGGGGCTCGCTTTCTCGGGTGTTTTCCTGATCGCCGCGGCGTGGCTGGTGCTGAATGTCCCGCTGGAGTGGCCCTGGGCCGCCCCGCGGTGCCTCCAGGAGGAGGCTTGGGAAGGACCTCCCCTGGTTCTTCCGCCGGCGGAGGAGTTGGAGAAGGCCGAGTTTTGCCCGTTGCAACCTGGCGGGGAGTGGAAGACCCTCCCACTGGAGCCCGCGCGCGAGCTCCTGCGCGCGCTCGCCGACAACTACCAGTACCTTGTGCCGAAGGGCGCCAGCTGAGAGTCTGAGAAAAAATCGAGCTCCGGCGCGGTGGCACGGGCCGGCGCGGGCACCTGAGCGGACTTGCTTGTCGGAATGATTGCGTGCCCGCGCCGTCCCGGCCACCGCTCCTGCGCTCGCTTTTTTCTCAGACTCTC
>JACPRD010000069.1 GCA_016190145.1 Planctomycetota bacterium
CAATCATTCCGACAAGCAAGTCCGCTCAGGTGCCCGCGCCGGCCCGTGCCACCGCGCCGCACCGCTCGGGCGTCTGATACGGAGCTCGATTTTTTCTCAGACTCTCAGGCGCGGAAGGCGCGGAGGGGGACCTTGTCGAGAGGTGGAACGGGGACGGACGCAGGCAGGCCGTCAACGAGCGCGGTCTCGGTCATGAGAGAGGGAGAGGAATCGGTCGCCCCGGTAGCGCCGGCATCGTGGGGCGCCAGCCGAAGCGGCTGGAGCGGACCGGCGACCTGTTCGCCATTCGAGGACTGCCCGGAACTCACGCACGGGCCGTCGGTGGTCGAGCAATCCGAGGTGCAGCAGCATCCGTCGCCCGCGTGGTGGCCGGGCCCGCAGCAGCAGGCGGCGGGAAGAGTGCGGGCCGCAATCGGGGCCGCAGGACGCGAGTCCGCGTCGGGCGCGCGCAGAACACCGCTTCCGAGCAGAGCATAGCCCAGCAACGCGGCGATCGCGGTGCACCGGCGAGTTCCGAATCGGAACGTCATTCCGACCCTTTTTTCCGAAATGAGAAGGTCGCTTACAGCGGAGTTTTGCGCGAATCGGCGAGGCCGCTTCTCATTACCTCAGCGATTTCATTGTGTTGCGGCGAATCGTGATCGCAAAACGGGTGCCCGCTGTAACGCCGCGAACCAGCGTCCTGGCACGAGATAATGTTCCCATCGCCTTCCGTGTTACTCCCGCGCAACTTCATGCAGGACATCACTCTGCGCCGCGAATGAGCGGATGAATCCCCGCTCGTGAGCGAGATTCACCGAACTGGGCGCGAGGTGGCACGGGATGTGCAATCAGCTAGCGCGACCCGAGAGGATTCCCCCATGCTCGTCCGCGACTGGATGTCCGCCCCCGCGATCACCGCTTCCCCTCTGGTGGCCGCGGTCGATGTCCTGCAGTTCATGGAGGAGTACGGGGTGGGGCATGTGGCTGTCGTCGAGGAGGGCCGGCTCCAGGGCGTGCTGAGTTCGCGCACGATCCGCGTGATCCTGAATCGGCGCTCCGCCGGGGCGGGGGAGACGACGGTGGAGGAGTTGATGAGTTCCGACCCGGTCACGGCCGCGCCCGACGACTCCCTGCACGACATCGCCCGCCGCATGCTCGAACTGGATCTCGAGTGCCTCCCGGTCGTCGCGGAGGGCCAGGTGGCGGGCATGATCACGCAGACGCAGGTGCTGCACGCGCTTTGCGACGCGCTGGGGATTTCGGCCGCTGAACCGTCGGTCCGGCTCAGCCTCTGCGCGCGCGGCGGATCCAGGCCCTTCTGAGGCGGCCCTCAATTCCGCACGAAGTCTCTTCCTTTGCGTAGAATCCCCGGCCTTCCCCCAAGGAGGCCCCCATGTTCGTCCGCGACTGGATGTCCACTCCCGCCGTCACGATTCAGGCCCGCATCCCTGCCCCGGTCGCCCTCGAATTCATGCAGAAGCACCGCATCCGCCGACTGCCCGTCGTCGAGTCCGGCACGCTCGTCGGCATCGTGACCAAGAGCGACCTCGAGGCCGAACTGGGCAAGCACAAAGGCGACCGCGCGACGTCGAAGAAGCGCGTCGAGGACGTCATGACCCCGGGACCTTTCACGGTGGGCCCCGACGATACCTTCGAGAGCGCCGCGCTGCTCATGCTGCACCACCGCATCTCGGGACTGCCCGTCGTCAAGGCCGACCGCGTCGTCGGCATGCTCACCGAATCCGACGTCTTCCGCGCCTTCGCCGCCCTCATGGGCCTCGCCGAACAGGGTGCGCGCATCACCATGCACATCCCCGAGGAAGAGGATCTCCTCGAGGGCGTGCGGAAACGGGTGGGGCGCATGAAAATCCGGACGCTCGTGACCCTTCACAATCCCCGCGCGAAGCGCTGGGAAGTGGCGGTGCGCGTGCGCGGGAGGATGGGCGAGGAAGGCGACGGGAAGTCTAAGTAAGGCCTGCCTCGAACTCCGGCACCTGGACGGTCACCGGATTGCTGAACCCGCTTCGGTTCCCCGCGAAATCGTAGGCCTGCACGCGGTAGGTGTACGCCACGCCCGGCACCACGTCCGAATCCGTGAACTGCCACGCCTTGTTCGAGGTCAGGTGCCGCTCGGGCTCGTGAGCCGTCGCCCGGTAGATCGCGTACCCCTGCACGCCCTCGTTGTCCGTCGCCTTCTCCCATTTCAGGTAGACGCGTCCGTCCCGGTACCCCCCCGCAAGCGCCCCTGCCCAGACCGGCGGCGTCCGGTCGCTGCTCTGCGGGGCCTGAAGCGCCCCCGCCGGCCACAGCACGCACACCACTTTCCGGAAGTTTTCGTCGAGGTTCTTGCAGATGTTCCCGTACACGCACCGGATCACGGTGTCCCCGCGCCCCTCCCGCACCTTCTTCGGCCAGTCCGGATCCGCCAGCAGCGGCCGTGCCATTCCGATCAGGTCCGCCTTCCCCTCCCGCAGGATGCGTTCCGCGAACTCGGGGTTCGAGATCTTCCCCGTCGCGACCACCGGAGTCTCAACCCCGTTCTGCCGCAGGAACTGCCGGATGCCGTCCGCGATGTAGACGTTCAGCCCGTCCGGATAGTCGGCGCCCGGCATGCACCGGTCCCCCGAGTACCCCGTGTACGGATAGAGCGGCGCCCCCGGCTTGTGGATCGCGTCCTCGAATTTTCCGCCCGCGGAAATCGAGACGTAGTCCACCGAGAGGCGGGCCATACGCAGCGCGATCTCGCGCGAGTCCGGCACGCTGTACCCGCCCTTGATGCACTCCTCCCCGTCGAACCTCACGCCGACGGGGAAGTCCGCGCCGACCTGCCGCCGCACCTCGACGATCACCTCCGACGGCAGCCGCAGCCGGTTCGCGAGCGACCCCCCGTACTCGTCCTTCCTCAGATTCTTCGCCGACAGAAAACTCGACAGCGTGTACGCGTGCGCCATGTGCAGCTCGACCCCGTCGTACCCGCACTCGCGCGCCCGCACCGCCGCGCGCCCGTACGCGAGCACGATCTCCCGGATCTCCTCCTTCGTGAGATCCGACGGCAGCTGCCGCCAGCCGCTTCGCGCGATTTTGAGGAAGTGGATGATCTGCGGCACGACCTTCGCCGGCCCCGCCGCGTGAACGCGTTTCGCGAGTTCCGTCAGCCCCGGCTTGAACTCGTCCGTCGAGATGCGCAGGAGCGGCCCGCTCTTGGCCGTGTGGACGGCCATCGCCTCGACGACGATCAGCCCCGGCTCGCCCTGCGCGTAGCGGACATAGCGGTCCAAGATGTCCGCGTTCACCGCGCCGTCCTCCCCCGAGAGCCGCGTGACCATCGCGGGCAGGACGATGCGGTTGGGGAGGGTCATCCCGTTGAGGGGGAAGGGCAATTTTGAATTTTTAATTTTGAATTTTGAATTGAAGGGCGCGTGGGATCAGGCGTGGAGGCCCAGGATCCAGAGAGTGCCGATCAGGAGGTTGGCGGCGCCGGCGACGGCGCTCAGCGTCTTCTGGAAGTCGAGGCTGGGCGTACCGCGGCTGCGGATGATGACGGAAAGGAAGATGGCGTAGCCGATCATCGAGAGCGCGACGCCGGCGCCGAAGGCCGCGAGGAAGATGAAGGCGAGCGCTTGCGAGCCGGCCAGCGCCGCCGGGATTCCCACGACGACGGCGCCGCTTCCCGCCAGCCCGTGCAGCAGGCCCATCGCCGTCGGCGCGTGCTTGTGGACGTGCGCGGGCCCGCCGGCGTGGGAGTGGGCGTGGACGTGGACGAGCCCGTCGGGGTGTTCGTGGACGTGAAAGTGCAGCTTCAGCGCGCGGCGGATGGACCAGAGGCCGATCAGAATGAGCGTCGCGCCCACGACGCGGTCCGCCCAGGCGCCCATCGCCTCCGGCGCGAACCTGAGATTCATCGCGATGAGGCCCACCACGAGCAGCATCATCCCGTGCCCCGCCGCCCAGCGCACCGCGTACCCGATCGCCCCGCGCACCTTCGGCGCCGGCCCGATGAACGCCGTCATCGCCGCGATGTGGTCCGGGTCGAAAGCATGTCCGAGCCCGAGCACGGCGCCGGTGCCGATCATGAAGGCGGGGTGGGACATGAGGTCCATCGGGACTCCTGACGTGAAGCCGGATTCTACCGCGTGAGCGCCCGCGCGATGACCAGCCGCTGGATCTCGCTCGTTCCCTCGTAGATCCGAAGCGCCCGGATGTCGCGGTAGAGGCGCTCCACGATCGAGCCCTTCACCACTCCCGACCCGCCGTGGATCTGCACCGCCCGGTCGATCACGGCATGGGCGCGGTCCGTCGCGAACCGCTTGGCCATCGCCGCGGCCGTCTTCAGACCCTCGCCGCCGCGGTCCGCTTCCCACGCGGCGCGCGCGACCAGAAGCTCGGCCGCGGAAAGCTCGGTCGCCATGTCGGCGAGCATGAACTGGATTCCCTGAAAGGCGGCGATCGGTTTGCCGAACTGCACGCGCTTTTTCGCGCGCGCCACCGATTCGTCGAGCGCCCGGCGCGCCATGCCGCAGGCGGCGGCGCCGACGGTGGTGCGGAAGCGGTCGAGCGTGTGGAGGGCGATGCGGAGGCCGTCGCCCTCGGGGCCGAGGCGCTCGGCGGCCTTGACGTCGACGCTGTCGAAGACGAGTGTGCCGATCGGGTGCGGCGACATGAGTTCGATCGGCTTCGCCTTCAGGCGCTTCGCGTTCCCCCGCACTACGAACGCGCTGAACTCGTCCTTGTCTCCGGGCTCGGTGCGCGCGAAGACGCAGAGGACGTCGGCGATGCCGGCGTTCGAGATGAAGGTCTTCTCGCCGTCGAGCCGGTAGAAGTCGTCGACCTTCGACGCCTTGAGCTGCATCCCCGAGGGGTCGCTTCCCGCCCCCTCCTCCGTGAGCGCGAACCCGGCGATGGCGCCTTCCTCGATTTTCGGAAGCCAGGCCTTCTTCTGGGCGTCGTTACCGGAGAGCAGGATGGGAAGCGCTCCGAGGCCCTGCATGGCGAACATTCCGTCCGCGAGGGCGGAGGCGCGGGCGAGTTGGTAGCGGATGAGGGAGCACGCGCGGATTTCGCCGCGCACGGCGTACTGGAGGAGCTGGGCGTTGGCGAGGCGGAGGACGTATTCGCGCGCGTTGTCCTCGACGGCCGCCTCGTCCTGCGCGGCGAGCGGAGCGATTTCGCGCTCGACGAAGGTCTCGAGGCCGATCGCGAGCTTCCGGTGTGTCTCTTCGAAAAACGGGAGGTCGTGCATCGATTGCGGTCGGCGTCCTCGGGGAGTTCGGTGTTGGGCGTTCGGTGTTCGGCGTTGGGCGATCGGCCGGTCGGCGGTCACGCGGGACAGTCACTTGAACCGGGGCTGTTCCTTCTTCCGGAGGGCTTCGTAGGCGGTTTTGAAGTCGGGATGCAGCATGCACAGGGCCTGGGCCTGGGCCTCGGATTCAAGGGCCTGGGAGAGCGAGGCGCCTAACTGGCGGTTGAGAAGGGTCTTCGTCATGGCGAGGCCGAACGCGGGGCCTTCGGCGAGCGAATCCGCGATTTCGGAGGCTTTCTTCTCCAGCGCGCCGGCCGGCATCAGCTCGTTCAGGAAGCCGATCCGAAGGGCTTCCTCGGCGGAAATCACCTCGCCCGTCATCAGGAGCTGCGTCGCCTTCGTCCAGCCGACGATGCGCGGCAGGAGAAACGTCGCGCCCATGTCCGCGCCGCTGATCCCGACCTTCGTGAAGACGAATCCGAATTTCGCCTCGGGGACCGCGTAGCGGAAATCGCTCGCCATCGCGATGATCGCGCCCGCGCCGACGCACGCGCCGTTGATCGCCGCCACGACCGGCTGCGGACAGCCCCGCATCGCCTCGACGAGGTCGCAGGTCATGCGGGCGAAGCGGTAGACGTCCTCGGCGTCGCGCCCGAACAGCTGCGAAATGATCTCCTCGCGGTCCCCGCCGCTGCAGAAGCCGCGCCCGCGTCCCGTGATCGTGAGGGCGCGGACGGCGGGCTGCGTGGCGAGCCAGCGGAACAGGTCCCGCAGTTCGCCGTAGACCTCGAACGTGAGGGAGTTGAGCGTGTCGGGCCGGTCGAGCACGATCCGGCCGACCCGGCCCTCGACGGAAAACTTGAAGGTCTTCGGCTTCATCGATTCCTCTTCAGGGAAGGTAGGCCGTCCCCTTGATCTCGACCATCGCCCCTTCCTCCACCAGCCCCGCCACTACGACGCACGCCATCGCGGGGAAGTTCTTGCCCATCACGGCGCGCCAGATCTCGCCGAGTTTGCGGAGGCTGTCGTTGTAGGCCTGCTTGTCGGTGATGAAGATCGTCATTTCCGCGACGTGCTCGGGGCCGCCGCCGGCCTGGCGGACGACGTCGAGGAAATTGCGGAGCGCCTGGTCGAACTGGCCGACGAAGTCCTTCGAGACGATGCGGTGCTGGGCATCCCAGGCGACCTGCCCGGCGACCTGGAGCACGGCGCTGTTCCCGGGCGCCTGCATGCCGTTGTTGTAACCGGAGGGCTTGCCGAGCGTCGCGGGATTGACGGCCTTGAGGAAGCTCATGGGGTGCGGATTGTAATGCGCCGTTTCGAGGCGCGTGAAGAATTCGGGCGCCGGGAACGGCCGTCGTGAGATCGGGGGCTCGCGGCTGCCAATCACGGGGTTCGTGCAGGCGGCTGCGGCTTGGGGGCGGTTTTTCTCAAAATCCGGGAGTCAGAGCACTTCCTGAGAGCGCGAAAAAATTCGATCCCAGGCGCGGTCGGGGCGAGCGAGCGAAGCGAGCGAGGTCCGACCGCGCCGTAGATCGAATTTTTCTCGCGCTCTCAGGGAATCTCGATCCGACGGCGTCCGGTTTCGAAGCGCAGGATCGGCCTCACGGTCGGCGGCTCGACGCCGCGCCGGGCGGCAACGGGCTGGTCGGCGGACTTGAAGTGAAGGAGGGACTCGAGGTGGCGGAGGGTGGGGAAGAGCATGGGAAGGGCGCCGGCGCGGTGGCGCTCGAGGGCGTCGGCCGGGGCGATCCAGAGGGAGGCCTCGCCTTCGCGCGGATCGGAGGTCGCGGCAGTCGCGTCGGGGACGCGGGCGTAGTAGAAGTGGGTGTCGTAGCGGCGCGGAATGCCGACGGGGGTGATCCAGCGGGACGCCGCGACGAGCGACGTCGGGAACGCGCGGTCCCAGAGACTCGCGAACGTGTCCGTGTCGCGAAGCAGGACCTCGCGTTGACGCAGTGCGTCATCCAGCGGAACGCCGATCCAGATGCCGGTTTCCTCGAACAGCTCGCGAAGGGCGCAGGCGCGGAAGGGATCGCCCGGCAGCACGCGACGATCGACCGGCTCGACCGCCCCGCCGGGGAAGACCCACGCGCCGGGCGCGTAGGAGCTCTCCTCGCGGCGCCGCAGCAGCAGGACCTCGAGCGGGTCGCCGCGCATCGCCACCACGCAGCCGGCCGCGACGACCGGCACGCCGGGGTCCCCGGTGCCGGCGCCCCGCGGAAGTTCGTCGTCGCGGACGTCGTAGACGGGCATGCGCCTACTGTGCCCCCGCGGCGCGCGCCAGCGCAAGGACGTTCCCGTCCGGATCGGCCAGGTAAGCGACCGTGTCCCCCCACTCGCGCGGCGCGGCAGGGCTCAAAAGCCGCGCCCCCGCAGCCGCCGCCCGCGCGACCGCCCCTTCCAGGTCCTCTACCCCCAGGTACAGCTCCGTCGGCGCCAGCTCGCCCTCCGGGACGCGGAACGGAACCCGCCCCGTGTTGTGCCCGAACCCCTCCCGCTGGTAGAGCCCCACGCGCATCCCGCCGGGAAGCGCGTGCTCGACGTAGACCGGCACGTCCACCGCCCGCGTCCACCCGAACGCCTCTTCGTAGAAACGCCTCGCCCGTGGCAGATCGCCGACGGCGAGGATCACGAGCGAGAGGCGCGTCAACACGCCATCTCCCCGCCGCAGATCGAGACCGCCTGGCCATTGATCCCGCGCGAGCCGGGCCGGCAGAGCCAGGCGACGGTCTCGGCGACCTCGTCCGGGGTGAACAGCCGGTGCTGGGGCGTCATGAGTTCGATCTCGTGGCGGAGCTCATCGATCGTGCGCTTCGTCTTCTCAGCCATGACCTGGAGGTTCTTCTCGGTCATGGGCGTGTCCACGTATCCGGGGCAGACGGCGTTCACGGTGATCTTCTTCCCGGCGAGCTCGACCGCGAGCGCGCGCGTGAGGCCGACGACGCCGTGCTTGGCGGCGCAGTAGGCGGCGATGTAGGGGAATCCGCGGAGGCCGGCGACGGAGGCGATGTTCACGATCCGGCCGTGGCCGGCCGCGAGCATGCGGGGGAGGGCGGCCTGGGTCACGGTGAAGACGCTCGTCAGGTCGAGCGCGATCATCTCGTCCCAGAGGGCGCGCGACGTCTTCGAGAACGCGGCGCTCTTCCCGGTGCCCGCGTTGTTCACGAGGATCGTGAGCCCGCCCGCGGCGCGGTCCAGTTCGGCGACGACGCGGTCGACGTCCTCGGAGAGGAGAACGTCGCCGGGGAGTTCGATCGCCTCGCCGCCTGCCTTGCGGACGGCCGCCGCCGTCACGGCGAGCTCCGCGGGCGTCCGGCTCATGAGTCCGACCTTCGCCCCGTCCCCTGCGAGCCGGAGGGCCACCGCCCGCCCGATGCCGCGGCCGGCCCCCGTGACCAGCGCTACTTCACCGCGGAGGCCCATGGCTTCCTCATTTCCCGCGCCATCGCCGCGGTTGTCCTTTGAAGTTGCTTTTTTGCCTTTGAAGTTCCCCTACCCCACCTCTGACTTGATCGCCTCCGTCCAGATCTCGATCAGCGTCTGCCACAGGATCTCCCCGTGCTCCGCCGTCGAGACCGCCGGCTCGCCGAAATACGCGTCGTTGGCCCCCATCGCCCCGAACGTCGCCACCCCCTGCTTCATCTGCTTCACGAGGCCGAGCTTGATGGGGGGAAGTGTCTTCATCTTTTCCTTCTTCACGAGGTCCTTCCAGCGGCTCGCGAGCATGAGGGAGGTCTCGTAGCTCCCCGCGTGACAGTCGCCGCTCTGGAATTCCGGGGAAAGCCGCTGGGCAAGCGGCTTGCGGCAGTGGTTGGTGAAGATGACGTGCGGGCGTTCGAGGAAATCCTGCGCGACCTCTTCGAGGACCGAGATGTGCGCAGGCTCCAGGTGGGAATTGATCATCGCGACGTACTCGACGCCGTGGCGGCCCAGGCTGCGGAAAATGTCGCTCAGCAGTTCCTTCGCGGTGTGCGGCGAGAGTGAAATCGTCCCGGCAAATTCCGCAGCGTAGTTCGCGACGGCATAGTTGACCGGCGGCAGGATGATCGTGGGCTTGGGCGCGAGCGATTTCGCGAGCCGCTCGCAGAGTTCCTTGGAGAGGAACACGTCGGTGTAAAGCGGCAGGTGGGGCCCGTGGGCTTCCACGGCGCCTATGGGCAGGAGCGCGAGGGGTTTCTTGTGGAAGAGGTCGTCGGCTTCGCGCCAGGTCAGGTCCGTGAGGCTGTTGCTTTGCTGGGACATTGGCGGGAATGATAATGAGCAGGTCGTGAATTGAAAACAATTCGCTTTCGAGCGGGTGTCGGGCGGGATCTCGCGGTCCAGCCAGCCACAAGCCACAAGCCATAAGGAGCGCACTTCGCGCGCTACAGGGTGCGGGGCGGACTTCAGAGTTCCCGGGCTCCCGGCAGTCCGGGAATTCTGAAGTCCACTCCGATCCAGATGGCGCGCGAAGCGCGCCGCTTATGGCTTATGGCTGGCTGGACCGCGCGGAAACTCCGGCCGAGCTTCCCCTTGTAACCCCTTGTCCACACCTGATCTACGCTACGCCTGAGACAGCTTCTTTCGCTCGATCTTGCCCCGATCGTTCCGCGGGAGTACGTCCATCCACTCCACCCACCGCGGCGCCTTGTACCGCGCCAGCTTCCCCTTCACATGCTCGATCAGCCCCCCCTTCAGTGCGTCGTCCCGCTTCACCCCCTCCTTCACCACCACATACGCCCTCGGGAGCACCAGCCCCGCCTCGTCCTTCCACCCCACCACGCAGCACTCCTTCACCGCCGCATGCGCCAGCAGGCAGTTCTCCAGCTCCAGCGGACTCACCCAGATCCCTCCGACCTTCAACATGTCGTCCGCGCGTCCCTCGTACCAGTAGAAGCCCTCCGCGTCGCGGCGGAACTGGTCTCCCGTGCAGCACCAATTGCCGTGCAGCACCGCACGGGTCTTTTCGTCGTCCTGCCAGTACCCGGTCATCGCGCTGTCGCCGTGAATCCAGAGCGTGCCGACCTCGCCGTCGGGCAGGACCTGCCCGTCCGGACCGCAGATCCTCGCCTCGTACCCCGGCACGATCTTCCCCAGGCTCCCCGCCTTGACCTCGCCGATGCGGTTCGATATGTAAATGTGGAACATCTCGGCACTCCCGATCCCGTCCAGGATGTCCACGCCGAACCGCTCCCGCCAGCGCGTGTAGAGCTCAGCCGGAAGTGCCTCTCCCGCGGACACCGTGATGCGCAGGCACGAGAGGTCCTCCTTCTCGCACCCCGGCTCCGCCAGCATCTTGTTGATCGTCGTCGGAACGTTGGTGAGGACGGTCGGACGATAGCGGCGGATGAGGGGGAAGAGGACGTCGGGGGTGGCGCGCTCTTCGAAGAGAACGGTGGAGGCGCCGACCGCGAACGGGAACCAGAGGTTCGTGCCGGTGGCGTAACCGAAGAAGAGCTTCGGCACGGAGAGCGTCCGGTCCGACTCCCGCATCCCGAGGATCTCTTTCGCGAAACGCTCGGTGTTCCACGCGAAGTCGTGCTGGAGGTGCATCGCCGCCTTCGGTTTCCCGGTCGAGCCGCTCGTGAACAGCCACACCGCAGGGTCGTCGCGGTGCGTCGCCGCGTTCTCGCAGCTCGCGGGCTGCGCGGCGCAGGTTTTCTCCCAGGAGAGGAAGGGGCCCGGGTCGCCCCCGACCACGAGGAGTTGCCGGAGGTGGGGAAGCTGCGGCCGGAGCTTCGCGAGCCCCGCAGCGAGCGAGTGGTGCACGACGGCGACGGGCGCCCGCGTGTAGTTGAAGTAGTGGACGAAGTCTTCGACCGGGAGCAGGGGATTCGCCATCGCGAGCACCGCGCCGGCCTTGTGGACCCCCATGAGCGCGGTCACGAACGCCGGGCAGTCGGGGAGCACGATGAGGATCCGGTCCTCCGGCTTCACGCCCAGCGCCCGGTACACCCCGCACGCCCGGCACGCGCCCTCGTGCACCTGCCGATAGGTCCACGTCTCGTCCCGGAAATAGACCGCGACCTTGTCGCCGCGGCCCTCCCGGAGATTGTGGTCGAGAAAATAGTCGGCCAGGCTGAACTGCTCCGGAAAGCCGCTGCCCATGCGATCGCCCCTTCGAATCTCCGTTCCGCGCCGCGAATCAGGAGGAACCGGATCCTCCTGATCCGGATTTCCTCCGCGGGAAACCCCCGTCCGTCCGCCGGATCCTACTCCTCCACCCTCTGGATGTCGTGCCGCTCGAAACCGCTCGTCGTCGGCACCCCCGGACAGCGCACCTTCCACTTCCGCGGATCCCGGAAATCCCCCAGCTCGCAGTACCGCAGCACCCGCGCGTCCGCCCCCAGGTGGCCTTTCACCAGCGCCAGCCCCGCCCACTCCGGCTGGGAAACCGTCTCGTTCTTCTGCTTCACTTCGCAGAACATCAGCCGCTTCGGGTCCGTCTTCCACACCACGAGGTCCGGCGCCTTCGCGAACTTCTCGGCCGTCGCGCCCACCACCTTGCGGAACGCGTCCAGTTCCGGCCCGAGGAACGCCTCGAGCTCGGACGCGCCGCGCTCGAGCCAGGGCTTGCGGTTCTCGGTCTTCGCCCACAGCTCGTACCAGCCCGAGTACAGCACCTTGTATCCCGCGCTCCGGAAATGGTTGAGCGCGGACATCTCGAGAAAGTGCGCGCGCGGCTGCTTCGTGAACCGCGGGTCGTCCTTGTATTCTTCGGGCAGAAGCGCCTTGTCGCCTCCCGTCCAGCGCTCCTGGTCGGCGGTGTCGAACGTCAGGACCTCTTCACGGATCTCGATGAAATTGCGGCACACGTGGGTTTTGCCTCCGTTAGACGGCGAGTTTGCGGACGTTTTCGAGCGCCTCGCGGTAGCGCGCCGGCAGCTCGACCGGTTTCCAGGAATCCATGCTCACGGCGACGGTCGTCTGGATGCAGCGGCCCGCGGGCTTCCCGCGCCGCGTGACCTCGTAGTCGAACACAATGCGGCTCCGCCCCAGTTCCTTCACCCGCATCGCGATGTCGGCCTCTTCCCCGAACTCGAGCGGCGCCGTGAAGTCCGCTTCGACGTGGACCGTCGGGAATCCGAGTTTGTGTTCCTTGAGGACGACGCTGTAGGGGAGGTCGAGGACTTCGCGGAAGAAGTCCTCCATGACGAGGTGGACGAAGTGAAAGTAGCGGGGGAAGTAGAGGATGCGCGCGAAGTCGACGTCGGCGAATCGGACGGGCAGCTTTTTGCGGAAGACTCCCCCGGGCGCGGCGCTGGCGGGCATCGGGTTGAGGATAGGAGGGTGGGATGTTGAGAGCAAGGTCAAAGATAGAGGAAGAAGTTGTCGGTTGCCGGTTGCCAGTGACCAGTGACCAGTTGCCAGTGGCCAGTGGCCAGTGGCAAGTTGCCGGTGGCCTTCCCTCCTGGCCTCTGCCATCGGCAACTCGCCACTGGCAACTGGAAACAGGAAACTGGCAATCTGTTACAATCTTCACGCTGTCGCCTGGGGGTCAATTAGGAGTGCCACCGTGAGGTCATGGCTGACGTTCGTGCTGTCGATCGCGATCGGGGGGACGGCGTTCGCCCAGGGCGGGGATCCGCCCGCGGATCCGCCCAAGGATCCGCCCAAGGAGGGCGACCCGGCGAAGCCCGACGACGATCCCGAGAAGGATCTCGAGGCTTCCGCGACGCACTGGGCGAAAAGCTGGCGCCAGGCGCGTTCGCTGGCGGCGAAGCGGAACGGGTATGCGTTCCTCTGGGTGACGGAGGAGCGGAACGGGAAGGGCGAGCCCTCGTTCTACACGCAGCGCCTGCTCGGCCAGTTCTTCAGCAACCCCGCCTTCCTCCTGAAGATGAACACCGACTTCGGCCCGTTCCGCGGAACGCTGAGCGAGCTTCAGAAGAACGGGGACACGTCGGCGAAGCTGGCCGAGGCCGGAGTGTCGACCGCGCCGGCGTTCATTTTCATCGATCCCGACGACGGGAAGATCGTGGACGTGACGGTCGACAAGCTTACGCAGTTCGAGCTCGAGGAGCTGGTCAAGATCGTCCTGTCGGGCAGGCACCGGAAGGGTCTCGAGGACCGGATGCAGGACAAGAACTTCCGGGCCGACGAGATGTTCCATCTCGATTACGCGCAGGCGCTCTTCCGGGCGCAGGAGTGGAAGGAAGCCCGCAAGCACTACGAGGAGGTAGCGAAGTCCCAGGACATGCGGCGCGGTATCACGGCGCAGATCGGGCTCGTTTTCTGCGATCTGAAGGAAGCGAAGTACGACTCGGTGATCCGGAAGTCGCAGGAGATTTTCGACAGGCTCCCGGTGGACGCTTCGCCGCCCCGTGCGGCCTGTCTCTACGCGCAGGTCTGGGCGTATCACCACCAGGGCAAGCCCGAGGAGGCGTCGAAGGTGGCGCTGATGCTGCGCGAGCGGTTCATCCGGACGACGCACGGCTGGAAGCTGATGGACGAGCAGATGGACATGAAGTACGACTTCATCAAGATGGAGAAGATTCCGGAGGTGGGTGAGAACCCGCCGGAAGAAAACCCGAAATAAGATGAAGGCGGGCGCGGGGCATGCCCCGCGCCCGCAGTTCTTCCAGGAAGCCTGCCGCCCGCTACTTGGACCTGTCCTCGTAGGGCGGCGTTTCCGGGGGAACGTGCGGGTCCTTTTCCGAAGCTTCCAGCGCGAGCGCGATCGCCCGGTCGAGCTGCGGGTCATTTCCCGAAGCGATCGCGGCCGGATCGTTCATCACCTCGACGTCCGGGCTGCACCCCTTCCCCTCGACGATCCACGTTCCGTCCCATCCGAAATGCGCGTATTCGGGCTGTGAATTGAAACCGCCGTCCACGAGGTCCTTGTCGCCGCGGTAGCCGACAAGGCCGCCCCACGTCCGGGTGCCGACGATCGGGCCGAGGCCGGCGTGGCGCCACGCGTGGGCGAAATTTTCGCCGTCGCTCGCGGTGTCGTGGTTGATGAGCGCGACGAGGCTCCCGCGCACCGAGCGCCAGTACGTGGGCTCGGGGCGGAAATGGCGGGGCTTGTCGAAGTGAGTCGTGGAGCGGCGGAGGCGCTCGAGGAGCATGCCGTGCGTGTTGCCGCCGGAATTCCAGCGGACGTCGATGACCAGCGCGTCCTTCTGCGACTGCCAGAAGAACTGCCGGCCGAATTCCACGAGCCCTGCCCCTCCCATGTCCGGCACGTGCACGTATCCCACGCGTCCCTTCGTCTTCCCGTCCACGTAGAGCCGGTTTCGCTCGACCCAGTCGCGGTACACGAGCTTCCCGTCCCCGGCGAGCGTCCGCACGTAAACCGGCCGCGCGCCCGCACCCTCCGCCGTCGCCGCCACGGTCAGCAGCACCGGCTTATCCGCCTTGTCGACGAGGAGCCGCTGCCAGCCCTCGCCTGCCTTCACCGCGACGCCGTCGATCGCGAGCAGGTATTCGCCCTCCTTCACGCCGGCGGCGAGGAGCGGTGAACAGGCCTTCGGGTTCCACGGGTCGCCGCGCAGAATCCTCTCGATCCGGTACCGTCCGCGGTCCGGCGCGAGCCGCGCGCCGAGCGAGCCCGTCGCGACCGGCTCGGTGGCGCGGTCGTCGCCGCCGCCGATGTACGCGTGCGAGTTCGAGAGCTCGGCCAGCATTTCCCCGAGCAGGTCGTTCAGCTCGTCGCGGCTCGACACGCGCGGCAGCAGCGCCGCGTACTTCGCCTTCGCCCCGGCCCAGTCCACCTTGTGATGGTTCGGGTCGTAGAAGAAGTCGCGCTCCAGCCTCCAGACCTCGTCGAAGATCTGACGCCACTCCGCCGCCGGCTCGACCGGCACCGTCCAGCCCTCCGTCAGGTACTTTTCGCCCGGCTCGGAAGGCACGGCGGTGGCGTCCGACTTCATCCGCGTGAATCCGCCCTCCTGCTGCACCACGAGGTGCCCGCCGTCCGGCGACACCGCGTACGCCTCCACCACCTTCGCGAGCCTCACACGCTTCTTCGACGCCAGGTCGAACGCGTACAGCGACAGCTTCTCCCCCGGCTCCTCCGCGTCCTCCCCCTCCGGCGCCCACCCCTCGTTCCGCACCGACAGCCACACCAGCCGTCCCTTCACGTACGCCAGCTCCTTCAGCTCACCCGCCTTCACCGGCACCTCCACCGCCCGCTCGAGAATCCCCTCCCAGACCACTTCCACCTTCTGAAGCGGCTTCGCTCCCTCCTCCTCCGCCACCAGCCCCTTCTCCCGCGGCTCGAACGCCGCCCTCGCCCCCGGCGTGAGCCGCAGCAGGTACGGCTTCACCGTGTCGCCGATCGCGAAGTTGTACTCGTACATGTAGTCCCCGGATTTCGGATTGACCGTGCGCGCGGAGAGGAAGGCGAGGAAGCGGCCGTCGGGGTCCCACGCCGGGCTGAAGGAATTCCATCGCGGGTCGGTGACGTCGTGCGTCGAGCCGTCGGCGGTGTCGTGGATGCGGATGACGCTGTTCCACGCCGCGGCGGGGAAGTCGTACGCGACGAATCGCGAGTCGGGCGACCACGCGTACGTCGTGATCTCCCACGTCTCGGAGCGGTCCACCTTCGTCTGGGCGCCGCTCGCCGCGTCCACGAGCCAGAGCTCCCCGAGCATGTTCCCGTACGCGAGCCGTTTCGAATCCGGCGACCACACGTGCGGCATCTTCCAGCCCGTCCCGTCCCGCGTCAGCTGCCGCGGCGGCGCCGCGTCCGTCGGGTCCGCGAGCCAGATCTCGTACTCGCCCGTCGCGTCCGACAGGAACGCGATCGACTTCCCGTCCGGCGACCACGCCGCGCCGCGGTCGCGCGCCCCCGGGGAACGCGTGAGGTTCAGGATGCGGCCTTCTTCGAGGGGAAGCGTGAACAGCTCGCCGCGCGCGCCCGCGGCGAGCCGGGCGCCGCCGGGCGCGCAGCCGAAGCGGTCGACGCGCTCCGCGGGCTCCGCGCGTCTGGCGCGCGCCTGGCGGCGGTCGCCGGGCAGCCGGATCTCCACCGCGCGGTCCTCGCCCGCCGCGATGTCGAACACCCGGATGTCCCCGCCGAGCTGGTAGGCGATCTTCCCGTCACAAAGCGACGGATACCGCGCGTCCCACCCCGAGTGGCTCGTGTGCTGCTTCAGGTCCGTCCCGTCCGGCCGCGACGACCACAGATTCTGCGTCCCGTTCCGGTCCGTCAAATAGTACACCCACTCCCCGTGCCACATCGGGTACGCGTCGTTCCCCTTCCAGTCCGTCAGCTTCCGGAATTCCCCCGCCGCCGGATCCCCCACCCAGATGTCCGCCGCCAGCCCCCCCGAGTACCGCTTCCAGTGCTGGTTCTCCCACATCCACATCACCAGCGCGCACCGCTTTCCCCCGGGTTCGAGCGACACCTGCATGGCCTCGCCGAGCGGCAGCCGCTCGGGGTCGCCGCCTTCGGGCGCGACCGACCAGACGAGCCAGTTCCCGAACGGCAGGTCGCCGCGCGCGCGGAACAGCACGCGCCCGCCGGGCGTCCAGCCGATCACGCGGTCCGCCTCCGGATTCCACGTGAGCCGCCGCGGCGTCCCGCCCCCCGACGGCATCGCGTAGACGTCCGCATTCCCCTCGTACTCGCCCGTGAACGCGATCCATTTCCCGTCCGGCGAAAACGCCGGATGGTGCTCCTTCCCCGGATCCGTCGTCAGCCGCCGTGCCTCGCCCCCCGCAAGCGGCGCGACCCAGAGATCGCCTTCGCTCGTGAAGACGACGCGGTCGCCGTGGGCGCAGGGGAAGCGGTACATGCCGGGTTCCTGGGCGGCGGCGGGAAGTGCGGCGAGCAGGAGGAGGAATCGGCGCATCGTGTGGCTCCGTGGTTGGGGAAGGGGGCGCAGTGTACCGGATGGGGGGGGAGGCTGCGGAACGGGGAACGGGGGAAAGGGGGAACGAACGAATGACTCACCGCGTCGCGATCGTCCGGGGATACGCGGGTAGGATGTCGCGCGTGAACGCCGAGCGCGCCTACCTGTTCCGCCACGCTCTCCTCCGGGATGCGGCGTACCAGCTGCAGCTTCCCCGCGACCGCGAGCGGCTGCACGCGCTTGCGCTGGAGGCCATCGAGGCGCTGGCGGGAGGCCCTGGCGATCCCCCGCGAGGTCGGTGAACGGCGCCAGGAAGGCATCGCCCTCGGAAACCGGGCCAGCCTGTACGAGAAAACCGGACGGATGGCGCAGGCCGAGGAGGCCCACGCGCGCGCGCTCGCCATTCACCGCGACGTCGGCAACCGGCGCTTCGAGGGCATCGCCCTCGGGAATCTCGCGAACATCTTCCAGGGAACCGGCCGGACCCCGCAGGCGCGCGACCGCTGGTCCGAGGGCGCCGCGCTGCTGCGCGGACTCGGGATGCGCGACACGCTGGAGCGGAAGGCCGCGCTGCTGGGGAAGGCCTGTGCGAGGGCCGGGATCCCTCCGATCGAGGAGGCCGATGCGGAAGGTCCTGCTATCCTCTCGCCCTGATGAACGCCGAGAGCGCCTATCTCTTCCGCCACGCCCTTCTGCGCGATGCCGCCTATCAGCTGCAGATGCCCGGCGACCGCGCGCGGCTGCACGCGCTGGCGATTGAGGCATTCGAGGATCTGGTCGGGGGGCGAGCCCCGGAACCGGCGCCGTTGGGCTCGATCGGCGAGAAGACGATTAAGGCGCACCGGTCGGACCCATGGGCGAGCGAACTCGCAACGCACGCCCGGCTCTCGAGGTCGGCAGTTGCCGCGGAACCGGTCCACGGAGATCCCCTTCGGGCCGTGCAGATCCTCTACCTGCGCCGCGCTGCCGAGAATGCCATGAGCCAGTACCGGCACCACGATTCCGAGCGGAGCTGGCGCGAACTCGCGGAGCTGCTGGAGGGCGTCGGCCGGAGCGAAGCCCTCCGCCGGGCCGCGATGTCCAATCGGGACGCCGGCCGTGCCCGCGCGGCGGAACCGCTCTACGACCGGGCGCTCGCGGAAGCCCGCCGCGTCGGGCACCGCCGACTTCAGGGCCTGATCCAGGGCGACCTGGCAAACCTTTACCACATGACCGGAAGAGTGTCGCTCGCGGAGAGCGCACAGGCGCAGATGCAGACCATCTTTACGGAAATCGGCGATCGGCGCCTCGAAGGTCTCTCCCAGGCCACCCTGGGCATGATTCTCGCGGACAGCGGAAGGTCGAAGGCGGCGGAGGAAACTCTCTACCGCGCACTCGCCATTCACCGCGAGGTCGGGGAGCGCGAGTTCGAGGCCATCGCCCTGGGCAATCTGGCGACGCTTTATCGGGTCACCGGGCGATTGGAGGCGGCGGAGCGGCATTACATGCTGGCGGAAAGCATCCAGCGGGGAACCGGAAATCGCAGGTCGGAGGGAGTGATCGCCGGGAACCTCGCCGTGCTGTACGCCGAAATGGGGCGATTCGAATTGTCCGCGCAGACCTTCGACCACGCACAGACGATCCTTCGCGAGATCGGCGACCGCCGGGCCGAAGGAGTCACGATGGGGAATCGGGCCACGCTATTCGTGCGCGCCGGCAGGCTCGACGAGGCCCGCGAGACTTACGAGCGAGCCCTGGCCATCCATCGGGATGTCGGTGACCGGCGCTCCGAAGGAGCCGATCTCGGAAACCTGGCGGGCGTGCACGCCGTCGCGGGCCGGGTCGGGGAGGCGGAGCGCGGCTATCGCGAAGCGCTTTCCATTCACGCCGAGGTCCGGAATCTCCGGCTCGAAGGCGCGCATCGATGCGACTACGCGACCCTTCTGCTGGGGCTCGGCCGGGCCGCGGAGGCGCGCGAGGAGTGGCGCCGCGGGTCCGGCCTGCTCCGGGAGCAGGGCGATCTCGGGGAACTCGAGCGCAAGTCCGCCGAGTGGCGGCAGGCCTGCACGAGGGCCGGGGTCGGGGACTCCGGGAGGGATTCCGAGTGAACGCCGAGCAGGCCTATCTCTTCCGCCACGCCCTTTTGCGCGATGCCGCCTATCAGCTGCAGATGCCCGGCGACCGCGCGCGGCTGCACGCGCTGGCGATCGAGGCGTTCGAGGACCTCGCCGGCGGCCGGCCACCGGAACCGGTCCTGTCGGCACTTGAACGCAAGGCTCTCCTGCGCCCGCACTCGGCGGATGCCTTCGCGCCCGAACTTTCGGAACACGCGCGGCTGGCAATCGGCTTCGGGGGGATGGGACGGCGGCGCAGGCTCTACCTCCTCCGGGCGGCCGAGAATCTCGACCGGAGGCTCGAGCGGGACGCGTCAGTCCCTTTCTGGAGAGCTTACGCCGAACTGGTCCGCGGCGTCGAACGGGGCGAGGCTCTTCGCCGCGAAGCCGTCGCGACGTACCTTGCCGGAAATCCCGCGCGCGCGGAGCCGATTTACAGGAGGTCGCTGGCCATTCAGCGCCGCTCAGGAAACCGTCGCCTGGAAGCCATGACCCTGGGAAGCCTCGCCGGTCTGCTCGCGGAGACCGGAAGGCTCAAGGAGTCTGGAAGCGCCCACAAGACGGCGGTCGCGCTTCATCGGCGCGTGGGCAACCGGCTTGGGGAGGCCGTCGAGACGGCGAATCTGGCCATTGTCTATCACCAGGCGGGTCGCATCGGTCTGGCCGAGAGGACTTTCAGACGTGCCCTGAGAATCGGTCGCCTCGCCGGGGACCGCCGTTCGCTCGGCATTGCGCTTGGCAATTTCGCAGGCCTGTTGAAGCACACGGGACGCCTTCGAGAGGCTCGGAGGTCATGGACCCAGGCGCTACGGCTGGCACGGGAGACGAACGACCGGCGCTCCGAGGGAATCACGCTGGGAAACCTGGCGAGTCTGGAACGGGAATCCGGGAGGTTTGAGCAGGCCGAGAGGATCTACGGGCGGGCGATCCTGATCCATCGGAGCCTCGGGAATCGTCGATCCGAGGGAATCACAATGGGCAATCTGGCGAATCTTCTCAGTGAATCGGGGCGTCGCGAGGCGGCGGAGCGGACCTGCCGGGAGGCCATTGCGATCCACCGGGAGATCGGCAACAAGCGCTCCGAAGGTGTCGCGCTTTCGAGTCTGGGTCTTCGATGCTTCGAAGCCGGCAGAATTGCCGAGGCCGGCTCCCTCCTTTCAGAGGCGCTCGCTCTCCATCGGCAGGTCGGAGACCGGCGATTCGAGGGCATCACGCTGAGTCGCGTGGCGATGCTTCATCGGCAGGCCGGTCGGAAGGCCAAGGCGGAACTTGCAGCCCGGCAGGCTCTTGCGATCCACCGGGAGGTTGGAAACTCCCAATTCGAGGCCGAGCACCATTTCCACGAATCGCTGGCACTGCTGGCTCGCGGCAGGTACCGGCAGGCGCGGCTGGCCTGGCGAAAAACGGAGTCAATTCTCACCGAGGTCGGCGACTCTCTGCAACTTCGCGCCCGATCGGCGACCTTGCGAAGCGCCTGCCTCGAGGCCGGCGTGCCCGCGTTCGTGGATCGGGCCCCATGAATTGGCCTCGATGTCACGAATCCGGACATGCTGTCACCGCAATCGGACAATTGAGTCCAGTCTGCCGGCAACAAGTTTAACACAAGTCTTTGTGGCAAAATATCTTACAGAAATCGATCGGGGAGGCACAGGGCTTGCAGCCCTAGTTTCAATCCCCCCCTCCCGAGGACACCCCGCCATGCGCACCCCCCTTTCCTGCCTTTTCCTCGCCGTCCTCGCCCTCCCCGCCGCCGCCGACATCATCACGCTGAAAAACGGCCGCGTGATCGAGGGCGACGTCGTCAAGGACGACGGCCGCACCATCAAGATCCAGCTCAAGTACGGATCCCTCACCGTGGAGAAGTCGGAAGTCGCTTCCATAGAAGAGAAGCTGACGCCCGAGCAGGAATACGCCGAGCGGCGCGCGAAGCTCGACGAGACGAGCGCGAAGGAGCAGCTCGCGCTCGCGGAATGGGCGGCGTCGAAGAAGCTCGACGACGAGGCCGTCGGGCATTTCATCCAGGCCGCGACGCTCGATCCGGAATGCACGCGGGCGCTCGACGCGCTCGAAAAGAAGGACTACCACCTCGTGGCGGGGGAGTGGCAGGACCCCGACACGTACTACCCGGGCCGCGGTTACGTCCGGTTTGAGGGACGCTGGATCCACCCGATCGAGCACTCGTGGCGACTCTCGAGGGCGCTTCTCGAGAAATACGAGGCGAAGCTGACCGGGGCGCGCGCGCGGCTCGGGTCGGCGAAAGCGCAGAGGCGGCGGGCGGAGGAGCAGGCGGTGGCGGCGCGGCGGATTCTCGACGCGGCGCCGCGGGCGCGCGCGGCGGCGGAGGAAGATCTTGCGGACGCGGAGGCGACGATCCGGGGGGCGGAGCGCCGGCTGGACGACGCGAAGGACGACGTCGCCAAGTGGGAGATCATTTACGAGACGGAGCGGCTGAAGGCCTCGCGCAGCGAGCCGAACAGCGCGGGGTATGCGGACCTGGAGCTGCGCAAGGCGAAGCGGTCGCTGGGATCGGTGCACGTGGAGATCGCCAACGCGGAGCGGCGGATCCTTACCGCCCGCAAGACCCTGTCCGCGATCGGGGCGCAGGAGGACGCGGCGGCGCGCGACCTGTCGGAGGCGAAGGACGACGGGGAGCGGGCGGACGAAAAGGTACGGGAGGCGGAGGCGGAGGTGGCGGAGCTTGAGGCGGCGGTGGAGGAGCAGGAGCGGGAGGTGGCGAGGGCGAAGGAGGCGCTGGACAAGGTCAGGTAGGGCGGAAGGGCCGGAGGGCGGAAGGGCGGGAG
>JACPRD010000073.1 GCA_016190145.1 Planctomycetota bacterium
GCTATAAGCGGCGCGCTTCGCGCGCCATGTCGAGCGGGCTGGACTTCAGACTTGCCGGGCCGCCGGGAGCCCGGGAACTCTGAAGTCCACTCCGCATCAGGTGGCGCGCGAAGGGCGCCGCTTATAGCTTATGGCTTCTGGGTTATGGCTGCGTTGGAGCGCCGTTCCCCTTCGCCCCTAGTTGTCCAGGCCGATCGGATACTCCGGCCCGTGGAACAACTCCGCCGCCTTCTTCGCGTCCTTCTTCGACGGCGGCTTCTCCTTCTCCTCGGGGCGCTCCAGAATCTTCGAAATGTGGACGTCGAACACCGGCGCCTCCGGCAGGGCCGCAATTTCCTTCATCCGCTCCTTCAGCACTCCCCGGATCTTCTCCGTCAACTCAGGAAGATTGACCTCTTCCCACGTCGTGCAGGAACAGAACACATGAAGCGGCTTCGCGGCGTTCTGGCGTTCCTTGTAGAGCGAAACGCGCACGTCCTCGACCTCGAGGATGGCCTTGGCGGCGCGCGTGAGCGACTCCTCGATCGCGCCCATGTGCACGGAAACCTGCCCCTCGGCGGTGGCGAACTCGAGGTGCGTGGCGTACTTGGAGAACAGGAAGTTGACGGAGACGAAAAGGACGTTGAAGAGGGCGAGGTACACGGCCAGGACGACGGCGCCCGCGCGAGCCCAGAATCCCCACTGGCCGACGTAGTGGGCCGCTGCCGCGAAATGCGTGACGTCGACGACGTTGATGGCCCAGAGCAGGGCGATGGCGGAAGCCGCGACGGCGACGAGTCCGTCGAGGATGAGCAGCGGGATTCTGAATCGTTCCACGGTGACCTCGGTGCTGGCGCAGGGGTCTGTTCAGGTTACGAAAGGAGACCCTGTGGAGGGAAGAGGAATCTGCTTCCCCTGCGCGATGCCGGTCTCATTGCGACTTGCGGGGAGCACCCGATCCGGCCGGCCGTTCCAAGAGCGCGCGAAGCAGGCGGGCGCCGTCGGCGGTCGGACCTCGCTCGCTTCGCTCGCTCGCCCCGACCGCTCGCCGTCGCTCGCCTGCTTCGCGCGCTCTACTTCTTCGCGAAATACCCTTCCACGAAGTTCGTATCGACTTGTCCGCGGATGAAATGGGTGTGGCCGAAAATTTCGAGGTGCAGCGGGATGGTCGTGCGGACTCCTTCGATGACGATTTCCTCGAGGGCGCGGCGCATGCAGGTGATGGCATCCGCGCGGGTGGGCCGGTGGACCATGAGTTTGCCGACCATGGAGTCGTAGTAGGGGGGGATGACGTATCCGCTGTAGACGTGGCTGTCCCAGCGGACCCAGGGGCCGCCGGGGGGGAAAAAGCGGCCGATCTGTCCGGGGCAGGGGCGGAAATTGTTGTCCGGATCTTCGGCGTTGATGCGGCACTCGATGGCGACGCCGTTCCAGCGGATGTCTTCCTGGGAGAACGAGAGTTTCTCCCCTGCCGCGATGCGGATCTGTTCACGGACGAGGTCGACGCCGGTGACGAGCTCGGTGATGCCGTGCTCGACCTGGATGCGCGTGTTCATTTCGATCAGGTAGTAGCGGCCGTGGGGGTCGAGGAGGAATTCGACGGTTCCGGCGCTGAAATATCCGCCGGCCCTCGCGAGCTTCACGGCGGCGGCGCCCATTTCGGCGCGCAGCTCCGGCGACACGACCGGGCTGGGCGTCTCTTCCACGAGCTTCTGGTGGCGGCGCTGGAGGGAGCAGTCGCGCTCCCCGAGGTGGACCATGTTCCCGTGGCGGTCGCCGAGGACCTGTATTTCGATGTGGCGGGCACGCTCGATGTACTTCTCGACGAAAACCGACCCGTCTCCGAACGCGGCGCCCGCTTCGGCCTGCGCGGACATGATGCCGCTCACCAGGGAGACGTCGTTGTGGGCCATGCGCATTCCGCGGCCGCCGCCGCCCGCGGCTGCCTTGATCATGACCGGGTACCCGACTTCGCGCGCGATCGCGACCGCCTTTTCCTCGTTGTCGATCGGGTCGGACCCGGCGACGGTCGGCACGCCGACTTTCTTGGCCAGTTCGCGGCAGCGCGCCTTGTTGCCGAGGATCCGCGTCGCCTCCGGCGGCGGACCCACGAAGTCGATGTTGCAGGACTGGCAGATTTCGGCGAAGTGCGCGTTCTCGGAGAGGAATCCGTAGCCGGGGTGGATGGCTTCGACGTCGGAGACCTCGGCGGCGCTCACGATCCGGCTGATGTCGAGGTAGGACTTCGCGGCCTGAGGCGGGCCGATGCAGATGGCCTCGTCGGCGTACTTGAGGTACCCGGCGTCCTGGTCCGCCTCGCTGTAGACGCAGACGGTGCCGATGCCGAGATCCTGGCAGGCGCGCAGGATTCGAAGGGCGATTTCCCCACGGTTCGCGATCAGGATCCGGGTGAACACGGGGGCGGGTTACGCCTTCCGGATGAGGAAGAGAACCTGGTTGAACTCGACCGGCTCGCCGTTGTTCACGAGGACTTCCTCGACAACCCCCTCGATCTCGGCCTTGATTTCGTTCATGACCTTCATGGCCTCGATGATGCAGAGGGTCTTGTCGGCCGTGACGCGGGCGCCGGACTCGACGAAGGGCGGGGCGCCGGGCTTGGGTGCGCGGAAGAAGGTCCCGACGAGCGGGCTCTTCACCTCGTAAATGTCGGGCCGGGGGACCTTTACGGCGGGCTTCCCCGCTTCCGAAGGGGTCTGACCCGGCGCCCGGGCAGGCGCTGCGGCCATCGGCATCTGCAGCATCACGCCGTTGGCCGGCGGGTGCCGCTCGTGCTTCCGAAGCCGCACCTTTCTGCCCTCTTCCTCGACCTCCAGCTCGCAGAGATCGTTGTCGTTCATGAGCAGGAGCAGCTTCTTGATGCCTTCGACATCCATCCCTGTTTCTCCCTCCGAAACCGCGGAAATCATAGGGGCAATCGGGGTTTTAGGCGAGAAAAACGCCTACTTGAGGAGGCCCCGCTTGAGCACGCCCATCAGCTCGGCGTTCACGAGGAACACTCCCCCGGTTCCCTCGAGCTGCGCGTAGTGCGTCTCCCGCGGCCCCGGCGCGCCGATGATCACGATCCGGGCCGACGCATCCTTGATCTTCGCCGGATTCGGCTCGATCTGCAGCCGCCACAGCGGCTTCTCCAGCCCGAACGCGGGATCCTTCGGGTCGCCGCGCACCCACGTGTCCGCCATCAGCTCCGCCACGAGCGAGCTGAACTGCGGCATCACCGCGACGTCGAGCTGCTTTCCCGGGACCGGCACGGCCAGCGTCCACGCGCGGCCGTCGAAATGCAGGTCGAGCTCGGCCCCCTTTTCGTCCTGCACGACGACGCGCTGGAGTTGAAGGGCCATCAGGTCTTCGTAGATGAGCGGATTCTTGTAGAAGGCCTCGCCGGCGCGGATGTGGTCCCAGGAGGAGCAGGTCGAGATCTCGATCAGCCGGTCGGGATCCCGGAACAGGAACCGCGCCACGTTCGCGTCGCCCCAGACCTGCGCCGTGTGCCGCACGGCCTTGTCGCCCTCGCCCCATCCGATCGTGATCGTGATCGATTCCGCCGGCGGATCCGCGACGGGAAGCCGCTGCGAAATGCCGAGCTGCGACAGCTCCTTCAGGATCTCCTCGCCTCGCCCCGCGAAAAACCGCGAAACCTCGACCACCGGCCTCACCAGCTTCCACTTGTCGTCCTTCTTCTCCGCCTCCACGTCGAGCCCGCCCGGCCCTTTCGCGGCATAGAAGTTCGCGGTCTGGAGGGGGAAGGGGAAGGCGCGCGTGGCGCGCAGCTTCTCCGCATCCATGACCAGCGTGTCGACGTCCGCCGCCTTCACGGTCGCGATCTCCGTCGGGAAATCGCTGACCTCGACCCAGCGCTTGCCGCTTCCCGGCTCCGTTTCGCCGCCGACGGTGACCTTGATCGTGCGTTCCGTGGAGGTGACTTCGAGGATCGCGTGCGCCGGGTCCAGGCCGTATTCGATCCGCGACTCGCGGCTCTTCGTCTCCCAGCCGCCTGTTTCGACGCGTGCGAGCGCCGTCAGCCAGTCGAGGAATTCCTTCTGCCCCGCGAAGTCGTCGACGGCGCCCTCCAGTCTCCACGCCTGTCCCTGCCGCCGCACGCTCGACTGGACGCCGCCGCGCACGCTCGAGGCCTTTTCGAAGTAGTCGGGGCCGACGCGGCAGAGGCCGCGGTCGCGGAGGGCCTGGAAGGGTTTGTCGAACGCGAGGAGCACGTAGTCGTCCAGCGTCAGGGTCTCGGCGGAGTCGCCGACGCGGACGAAGACGCTGCGGACGCCGCCCAGCGGGAGGCCGAAGGCGACTTGCGCCCGGGTTCCGTCGGCTTTCGAGAGGACCATGACGAGCCCCGGCGTGTCGAGCCCGTGGACTTTCGCGTCCGGCTGCTGGCCTTTCGGCAGGCGCCGGGCCGCGGTGGCGGAATGGACCTGGTTCGTGAGCATTTCCACGATGGCGACCTGATTGGCCATCAGTTCGCGGGGCTTCACCAGCCACCACAGCTCCCCGCGTTTCTCCGCGACCACCTCCCCGTCCGGCCGCTTCCACTCGATCTTCCGCACTTCTTCGCCCGGGAACGGGAAGACCTCGACGCTTTCCTCCTTCGGCTTGTCGGAATTCCCCCCGTGGCGGCTCTCGAAGTAGACGGCGATACCGACGGCGAGGGCCGCCGCGACGAAGACGATCGCGGTCCGCTTGTTCACTGCGACCTCCGGGTGAGCCACATGGTGCCGCCGAAGGCGATGGCGATGAGAGGAAGGAAGAACACGGCGACCCGGAACACGTAGCCGTCCTCGCTGTCGGTCAGGACCAGGCTGCGGTCCTCCGGGGTCTTGGGATCCACGCCGATGATGTACTCCTGGTTGGCGAGCCAGCGGATCGAGTTCAGCACGAGATCGGGCCGCGCCACCTTCATCCCCCAGATCCCGTCGCAGAGCGCCGTCGAGTCTCCGATGACCACGATCCGCGTCTCCGGTCCCGCATTCCCCTTGATCTTCCCCTCCGCCGCCGCCGCAAGCCCGAACGGGCCGTCCATGCACTTGCCCGCGACGAACGTCTTCACCTGCGGAAAGAGCGGCGTCGCAAAGGTGTCCGCGTTCGTGTAGACGAGAACCGTCGTCTTGATCCCCTCCGGTGCCTGCTTCGGGTCGATCAGGACGGAACAGGCGCCGACGAAGTGGATTTCCTTGTCGGAGTCGAATTTCGACGTGATCAGGTGCCTGTTCTCGTACTTCGCGGGCCTGAACATCGTCGGGTCCTTGGTGCGAAGAGACGTTCCACCCTCGCCCGGGATCTCGACCGCGAGCGCCGAATCGGCATCCGCGATCACCAGGTCGTGCCCCGCGATGATCCCCCACTCCGCAAGGAACGCATTCAGGATCACCAGCTTTCGCCCGTCGCGGTCGGGGTAGGCGTCGAGCAGAAACAGCGCGCGCCCCCCCGCGTTCAGGTACAGCTTGAGGTTGCGTACGTCCGATTCGGTGAAGTCCCGCAGGGGGCCCGCCACCAGAACCAGGTCGACGCCTTTCGGCACCCCCTCCGGCCCCCCGATCTGGATCTGCCGGATCTCGTACCCCTCCCGCTTCTCCAGAATCTGCCGCGCGAAAATCGAGTAGCCCTCGCCCCCGGCCTTCGCCGGCGAACTCTCCTCGTGCCCCGCCGTGAACCCGATCACGATCGGCTTTTCCTGCGACAGGGCCTGAAGCGTCGATGTGATGATCTGCTCGCCGTTGAACGCCGTCAGCTTCGGCGGCTGCCCCTGCGGCGCCGAACTCCAGTCCTGCTGGAAAAACTCCGAGAGGTTCACGATCCGCTCCGTGTCCCCCTTCTTGAACAGCACGTCGTTCGGCGAGAACTGCTCCGTCCGGATCTTGTGCCGCTTCACCGCGTCCATCACCGCCTCGCGGCCGCCCGTGTACAGGCTCAGCACCTCGTACTCGATCCGGCCGTGGGAGTTCGTCCGGTACTCCTCCAGGATGTCCTTCGTCTTGCGAAGGGCCGCTTCCCACGCCCCGTACTCGTCCGGGGCGTAGAACACGACGACCTGGTATTTTGCCTCGCCCTCCCCGATGCGTCCGAGGAGCTGGCGGGTCTTGTCGCCGAGGGAGTACTCGGCCTGGGCGGTCAGGTCCCAGCGGGCGTAGCGGCGGGAGGAGATCCAGTTGAGGCCGATGAGGACGGCGAGGAGGCAGGCGAGCTGGATCGCGACGTTGGTCGCGACGCCGGCGCGGCGCTGGGCGCTCCAGGCGGCGGGCGCGGGGGCGGTCATCTCCACCTCCGGGACTCGAGGGATTTGACGGTGAGGAAGAGTCCGAGGCCGACGACGGAGAGGAAGTAGACGATGTCGCGGGTATCGACGAGGCCTTTGCCGAAGGACTCGAGGTGGGAGCTGAAGTGGACGTAGGTGACGACTTCGGGCCAGTTGATGGTGTCTTTCCAGGGGAGGCCGCGGACGGAGCCGGCGAAGAAGCCGAGGAGGAAGTAGACGGTGAAGAGGACGACGAAGGTGAGGATAGCGGCGATGATCTGGTTGGCGGTGGTGGAGGAGATGAAGAGGCCGATGGAGATGTAGGCGGCGGTGAGGCAGACGAGGCCGATGTAGGAGGCCCAGACGAGGCCGTAGTCGGGGCGGCCGCCGACTCGCGTGATGATCCAGGTGTAGAGGAGGGTCGGGGCGATCATGAGGACGGTGAAGCCGAGGGCGCCGAGGAATTTCGAGACGGCGATTTCGACGTCGCTGACGGGGGCGGTGACGAGCATTTCGAGCGTCCCGGTTTTGCGTTCCTCGGCGATGAGGCGCATGGTGACCATGGGGACGAAGATGGTGTGGATGAAGCCGAGGAACGTGAGGAGGTTGCGCATCGCGTTGGCGTCGCGCGTGTCCTTGAGGAGGATATAGAAGGAGAGGCCGCTGAAGATCAGGTAGCCGGTGGCGATGACGTAGGCCATCGGGGAGTAGAAGTAGGCGGTGAACTCGCGCTTGGTGAGGGCCGGGAGGTTGGTCATGCGGGGCCACCCGCGGCGGGGGCAGGTTCGACGGGCGCGGGGCGGATCTGGGTCACGCCGCCGCCCGGCGCGGCCTCGTCGGTGCGCGTGATCTGCACGAACAGGTCCTCCAGGGTCATCTTTTCTTCGCGCAGCTCGCGCAGGTCCCAGCCGTTGCCGACGACCGTCTTCGCGAGTTCCGCGCGGAGATCGAACTCCGGGACGGACTCGAGCTTGAACCCGTGCCAGTCCGCGGCCGGAGACCACGACAGGCCCGTGACGTTGGGGATCGCCTGCAGCGCGGCGTTCACCGCGTCGCCCGGCCCGCGGACCTCGAGGTAGTACCTCCGCGCCGTCTGGTGCCCCCCGACCAGCGACCCCGGCGTTCCGCTGGCGACGAGCCGCCCGCGGTGAATGAGCAGGATGCGCGTCGCGGTCAACTCGACTTCGTTCAGGATGTGCGTGGAGAGGAGAAGCGTCGTCCGTTTCCCGAGTTCCTTGATCAGCTCGCGCACCTGCCGGATCTGCCCGGGGTCGAGTCCCGCCGTCGGCTCGTCCAGGATCAGCAGCTCCGGCTTGTGGACGATCGCCTCCGCGAGCCCCGTGCGCTGCCGGTATCCCTTGGAGAGCGACCCGATCAGCTTGCGCCGCACGTCCATGAGCCCCGTGGACGACACCACCTCGTTCACCGCGTGCGCCCGCTCCCGCCTCGGCACGCCCTTCAGCCGCGCCCGGTACGTGAGGTACTCCTCGACCCGCATGTCGGGATAAAGCGGCACGCTCTCGGGCATGTACCCGATCCGCCGCCGCACCTCCATCGACTGCGTGACGCAGTCGAACCCGGCGACGCGCGCAACCCCGGCGGTGGGCGGGAAATAGCACGACAGCATCTTCATCGTCGTGGATTTCCCCGCGCCGTTCTTGCCGAGGAATCCGACGATCTCGCCCTTCTCGACGCTGAAGGTAATACGGTCGACCGCGGTGACGCCGGCGTACTTCTTGACCAGGTCACGAACTTCGATCAATGGGGGCTCCGTTGGGGATTTCGCCACGGCCTTCGGGAAGCGCGTCGCATTGTGCCGGAATGACCGCGCCGAGTCCAGTCGGCCCTGCAAAAGACGTTCGGCGTCCGGCGTTCGGTGTTCGGCGTTGGCCACGGTCGCAACGCCGAACTCCGAACGGTTTGTCGGGCTACTTGGTCTCGAATTCGGCGTCGATGATGTTGTCGTCGCCCTTCTTCGCGCCGCTCTTCGCCGGACCGCGCGGAGCGGCCTCCGGACCGGGCTCGCCCTCGGGAGCGGCGCCGGCGGCGGACTTCTTCGCAGCTTCCTCGTAAATCTTCTGCGCGATCGGATGAGCGGCGCTCGACAGCTCCTCGATCGCCTTCTCGATCGCGTCGCGGTCCTCGCCGTCCTTGACCTTCTTCAGCGCCTCGATCGCCTCTTCAATCTTCTTGCGCTCCTCGGGCGAGGCCACGTCCTTGTGTTCCCGGAGAGTCTTCTCCGTCGCGTAGGCGAGCGTGTCGGCTTTGTTGCGCGACTCGATCAGCACCTTCTTCTTTTCGTCCGCCTCGCGGTTCGCGTCCGCCTCCTTGACCATCCGCTTCACCTCGTCCTCCGACAGTCCGGTCGAGGCCTTGACCTGGACGGAGTTGGTTTTCCCCGTCCCGAGGTCCTTGGCGGAAACGTTCAGGATGCCGTTGGCGTCGATGTCGAAGGTAACTTCGATCTGCGGCAGGCCGCGGGGCGCGGGCGGGATGCCGTCCAGATGGAACTTGCCGAGCGTGCGATTGTCGCGGGCCATGGGGCGTTCGCCCTGCAGGACGTGGACCTCCACGCCTGGCTGGTTGTCGCTCGCCGTCGAGAAGACCTGCTTCACCGATTTCGGGATCGTGGTGTTGCGCTCGATGAGCTTCGTGGAGACCCCGCCCAGCGTCTCGATCCCGAGCGACAGCGGCGTCACGTCGAGCAGCAGCACGTCCTTGACCTCGCCCTTGAGCACCGCGCCCTGGATCGCCGCGCCGACGCTCACGACCTCGTCGGGGTTGACGGAGCGGTTGGGTTCCTTCCGGAAGTGTTCCTTCACGAGGCGCTGGACCATGGGGATGCGGGTCGAGCCACCGACGAGCAGGACTTCGTCGATCTCCTCGGGCTTGAGCTTCGCGTCGGCCAGGCACTGCTTGACCGGGCCGAGGGACTTTTCGAGCAGGTCGCCGATCAGCTGCTCGAGCTTCGCGCGCGTGATCTTCATCTGGAGGTGCTTGGGGCCGGAAGCGTCGGCCGTGATGAACGGCAGGTTGACCTCGGTCTCCATCGCGCTCGAGAGCTCGATCTTGGCTTTCTCGGCGGCTTCCTTGAGGCGCTGAAGCGCCATCTGGTCGTTGCGGAGTTCGACGCCGGTCTGTTTCTTGAAGTCGTCGGCGATGTGATCGATGACGCGCTTGTCAAAGTCGTCGCCGCCGAGGTGGGTGTCGCCGTTGGTGGCGCGGACTTCGACGACGCCGTCGCCGAC
>JACPRD010000076.1 GCA_016190145.1 Planctomycetota bacterium
CCAGATCGCACGCGTTGCGGTCGCGGACAATCACACTCGCCGCCTGGATTTCAGGCAGCGTGCGCGCGAGAAGGCCGAAGTCTTTCAGGGGAGGCCTCGAAACGAATGCACGGCGGCGGGCGCGGGGCTTTTCCCCGCGTCCGTCGCGAAGCGCAGATGTTACAGGGACTGGGGAAGCGGTGCAATCCGAGTCGGGCCGTGCCGTGCATGGTCGGCCATGCGGGTCGGCCTACGTGCCCCTGCCCGTGCCTCTGCCCGTGTCCGTTCATGAACCGAGCGCCGCCGATTCAAGTCCGCCTCAGCTGCCCATGCCTCCATTCCCGTGCCACGGCATCGGCGGGGCCGTGCGCGCGGGGCAGGGGAGAAAGGCGACGGGCAATGTAGATGGACTTCGAGCGACAGTCCCGGTTTCCGGACGGGCAGGGGCACGTGGGGCAGACCGCCATCCCGGCCTGACATCCTGCCGCGCACCGCCCTTCAAACCGCCCGCTCCCTTTCCGCCAGAATCTGCTCGAGCGCGATCCGCGCCGCCTGCTGCTCCGCGTCCTTCTTCGTCTTCCCGCCGCCCGGACCGTAGCGCCGCCCCGCCACCTCCACGGAAACCTCGAATTCCTTCTCGTGGTCCGGCCCGCTCTCCTTTTCAACCCGGTACGCCGGAATCGACTGCAGCTCCTTCTGCGTCAGGTGCTGCAGCAGCGACTTGTAGTTCTTCTGGTGCCGGTCCGTCAGCACCTCCTCGATCCGCGGCTCCAGGATCCGGAGCACGAACCTCCGCGCCGGCTCCAGCCCCCCGTCGAGGTAAATCGCCGCGACCACCGCTTCCAGCGCATTGGCCAGCACCGAATCCGGGATCGTCTTCTTCTGCAGGATCCCCTTTCCCAGAATCACGTGATCGGCGAGCGCGAGCGTCTTGGCGCACTGCGCCAGACTGTGCGCCGAAACCACCACCGACTTGATCGACGAGAGCTCGCCTTCCGGGTGGTTGGGGAACAGCTGGAAGAGATGTTCGGAGATCACCATGCCGAGGACGGAGTCGCCGAGGAACTCCATGCGCTCGTTGCAGGCAAGGGACTCGTCCTTGGCGGAGGAGTGGACGAGGGCGTGGAGGAGGTATTCGGGATGGGAGAAGTGGACCTCGAGCGCCTCCTCGAGCGTCCTCAGGCGCTCGGGGGGGAGCGAGGTCCGCGGCTGGGTGTCCAAGCGCGGAACTCCTATGAAGATGGTGTCAGTATATCGGCGGGTCTGGGGCGCGGCGACCGTTTCGTTCCTCGTTCATCGTTTCTCGTTACTCGTTCCGCGCGAAGAACCGGGTGCTGAGGGCGCGGTGACCGCACGAACGCGGAACGCCCTACCGCTCTCCCGGGAACTTCACCCACACGTCCTTCGGCCTCGGCAGATTTTCCGGCGAGTCCGCGAGCCGCCACGCCGCGGCGAAAACGCCCGTCGTGACGCGGAGCATTTTCTCGATGCTCACGAGCTCGGGGCGGTCGCCGAGCTGGTCACATTCGGGGAAGCGGCTGCTGGTGACGAGGACGGCGGGGACGCCGGCGCGGTGGAGGGGCCAGTGGTCGCTTCCGTTGGGGAAGGAGAAGTCGATGGTGGCTTTCGTGCGGACGCCGGCGCGGCCGAGGCCGATTTCGGCGAGTTCGGCGAGGCGCGGGGAGTGGGCGGCGCCGACGACGTACATTTCGTCGACGGGCCCGCGGCCGGCCATGTCGATGTTGAGTGCGGCGAGAATGCGGCCGGGGACGCGGACGTCCTGGGCCGCGAAGCCGCGCGAGCCCCAGAGGCCGAGTTCCTCGCCGCCGAACGCGGCGAAGACGACGCCGCGGGCGGGTCGGGAGGGCGCGCGGGCGAAGGCTTCGGCGACCGCGAGGAGGACGGCGACGCCGGAGGCGTTGTCGCAGGCCCCGGGGTAGATGCGGCCCCGGGGGTCGCGTCCGTGGGAATCGTAGTGGGCGCAGACAAGGAGGCGCCGCTCGTCCGCGCCCGTGCCCGGGAGGTCGGCGAGCACGTTGACGCCGGGCGTGCGGACGACGCGGAAGGCGACGCTCAGCTTGATCTCCGCGCCTTCGATCCGATCGCCGAAGGCCGTCCGGGCGGCGGCCGCCGGGACGAGCAGCGCCGGGATTCCGAGCGTTCCGGCCGGACGCGGCGCCCGTGCCTGCACGCCCGTCGCGATCCGCCGGCGCGTCCAGGCCTCGAGGTCCCCCGTGAGCCCCGCGAGGCGGCGCATCGAATGCGCGGGCAGATGCGACGGCCACACCGCTTCCCCCCCCGCTTCCGGATCCTGCTCGTCCGCGACGAACACCACCCCTTTCGCTCCCCGCTGCTGGTATCGCAGCGCGCGTTCGGAGAGGGGAGGGTCGAGCGTGCGCATCATTCCCGGCGCGGCCGCGACGGTCTCGACGGCGATCCGTCCGTCCAGCCTCCGCCCGTCGCCTCCCGTCGTCGCCGGCCCCTCCGCGGCTCCCGCTGCGCTCCACGTCAGCGGCAGGAAGTCCTTCCCCGCCACGAGCGCCCGGCCTTCCACCGACATCGCGTTTCCCTCCGCGAGCTCCCGCCGCACGATCTCGAACGGCTGGAAAGAGGTCTGCAGCCCGATCTGCCGGAACCGCTCCTCAATCCACGCCGCCGCCCGCCAGGCGCCGCCGTCCTCCTCGCTCCGGCCTTCGAATTCCGCGGAAGCGAGTCTCTCCATGTCGCGCGCCAGCGACTCCGTCGACGTCCAGCGCCCGGCGTGCTCCGCCGGGTCCATCGCCCGGCCGGGATCTTCCGCCGCGAGCCGGAACAGGGCCAGGAAGGCCGCGGCCAGGCACGCCCCCAGGAAAAACCGGCTCCGGGTCACCGCAGGTCCGCCGTCGGGACGTCGTTCACCGGGAACTCCCCGCGCGCCGCGATCTGGCCGTCGCGCCACACGAACCACGACTCCCAGGAATAGTAGAGGAGAAGGCGCGCGGGCTTCGCCGCCGCGGGCGACGCGGGGAAGAAAAGCGTCGCATGACGCGATGCGTCATCGGGGTTCGTGAACGAAACCAGCAGCGCGCGGTGCGCGCCCAGCTTCACCTCTTCATCCGCGCCCGTCCACCCGTCCGCCCCTACCTCGAGGCCCGCCAGCTTCAGCTTGCCCCCCTCCGCCCACCGCTTCGCCACCGCGTTTACGTCCGGTCCCCCCAGCACCAGCACCGACTTTCCCTTCAGCTTCTCCGGCGTCGCCTCCCCGGCCGGAATCTTCTCCCAGTCCGCGAGCCGTTCGAGCAGCTCCTTGTAGGCCTCGTCGCCGGCCGGGTAGACCACCGCGTGCGGAGTCGAGGTCACGACACGGTTCAGGCAGATGGGAAGGGCCTCCGCGGGGAGTCTGCGGAACACGTCGAACCCCGGGTCCACCTCGACCCGCGTCGTTCCCGCCGGCTCCTCCCACTCCGCGACGCCGCCTTTCACGTCCACGTCTGCCTCCACCGGCCCGTCCGGGCGCCAGGAGCGCACGCGCAGGCGCAGGTCCTTGAGCGGCCCGCCCAGCGTCACCTTCGCGCCTTTCCCCGTCTTCGCCACAGTGACCTCGGGCGCCCCCGTCCCGTCCAGCCAGCCCCGGAACAGCTCTTCCAGCTTCTCGCCCGACTGCGCCTCGAACGCCGCGCGGAAATCCTCCCAGGACGCCCGCCGCCCGGTGCGCTCGCGGATGACGCGCCGGAGCCCTTCCCAGAACGCCGCGTCGCCGATCCGGCGCCGTACGAGGTGGAACAGCATCGAGCCCTTGCCGTAGCCGATCTCGTTGTCGGCCTCCGTGACTTTTCCTTCGAACTTGCGCACCGGATAGTCGGCCTCCGGCGGGACCATCATCGAGAAACGCACGATCTGGCGCCGGCGGTACTTCCGCGCCTCTTCCTCGCCCTGCTTGAACTCCACCCAGTGGTAGTTCGAGCAGTACGTGGTGAGCGCCTCGCACCAGTTGCCGCCCTCGATGAACACCGAGTTGCCCCACCAGCAGTGCAGGATCTCGTGGCCCAGACCGCCTTCGCCGAGGTAGCGCGGGCCCATGCGGACGACGTCCTGGCCGAGAAGCGTGTAGGACGGCATGCCGTAGCCGGTGCTGAAGAAGTTCTCGACCACCGAGAAGTCGTCGTACGGGTAGGGCGCGAGGAGCGTGGAGAAATGCTCGATCCACTCCGCCGCGGCCTTCCGGTACGCCGCGGCGTCCTTCGCATCCGCTTCGAAGAAGTACGAGCGCACCGTCACGCGCCCGGCCTGCAGTTCCTCCGCGACGTACGGCCCCGCGACCGCGGTGAGCCCGTCCACCGTGAGCGGGCTCGACCACGTGCACCGGCGCGTCTTCGCGTCGTACTCGTGCCGCCCGCCCTGCCCGATGAACTCCCATGTCTCCGGGACCCTCGCCGTGACCGTGAACCGCGCCATCGTCCCCGGCACGTCCGGATACCACCCGCAGTTCGGCGGCAGGTACGCCCCCTCGGGCTGGATCGTCCCGCTCGATTTCTCCCCCGTCACGAACCGCACCTCGTCGCGCTTCGGCGGATCGAATACCGTCCCGCGCCACGCGACCGTCACCGTGAACTTCGCCGTGCTCGCGGCCGGAAAGCGGACCTTCAGCTTTCCTTCCTTGAAGTCCCATCCCGCCGCCACCCGTCCGAACTGCACCGAGGTGACCTCGAACGTCCGGTTGAGCGCGAGCTCGATCTCGCGCACCCCCTCGCCCTCGAATTCGATCTCGTCGCTTCCCTCGATCCCGTGCGACGCCGGATCGAGCGTCACGCCGATCACGTGCCGCGCCACCGTCGCGAGCGGCACCGCCTCCTCCGGCTCGCCCGGCTCTTTCGCGATCGGTTTTCCGGGCTCCGCCGGCGGATCTTCCTTGACGGCGGGCGGCGGACCTCCGGAGCCGGGCCCGGGCCCCGGAGCGGGTCCGTTCCCGCAACCGGCGATACAGGCGAACGCCACGGCGTAGAATAGGGTTCTCATAGGGGAACCGTTGTCCCGCTTCGCGCGGGACGTGTCAAGTCTGAGAGGGAACCGAATATGAAGGGACATTACCTGTTTCTCGCCGGCCTGCTCGCGGGCGCCGCGGGCGGCGCGCTGTTCGGCGTCTGGCACGGCCGCAGGACCGCGCCCGCCAGGATCGTGGAGGTCGTGAAGGAAAAACCGGCCGCGGCGCCCTCAGGCGAGGCGTCGAAATCCGCGGGCGGCGCCGCCCCCGCGGCGGGCCGGGACGACCGGAAGGAAGGCGGCCTGCCGCTGGGTCGCCGGGAAGAAGAACCTCCGAAATCCGTGGAGGGCCGGCCGACCGTGACGTCGGACAGCCAGGCCCTCGCCCTGCTCGCTTCCGGGAAACCGGAAGAGCGCGATGCCGCGCTCGCCTGGCTCCGCGACCGACTCTACGGGGCCACCGCGGAAGAATGGGCGGAGCTCGACGCGCGCCTCGCCGCGGCCCTCGCGGCCCTTCCCGTCGAAGAACGCGCCCGGGTCCTCGAAGACCTCTTCGGCGCCGACGGCTTCATCCTCGACGAGGCCGGGCCCGCGCTCCGCGAAGGACGCCTGCGCGACCTCTTCCTCCTGACCGCCCGCGACGTCCCCGCCGGCGACGCGCGGCGGATGATCCTCCGCGCGCTGTCCTGCCAGGTCATGGGAGAGCGCGGCACGGACCTCCGGGACATTTTTTCCCTGCTCGAAAGGGAGCCCCGGCACGAGACCTCGCGGCTCGAGGCCGGCGCGGGGAAACCGTTCACGGACAGCGCCACGGCGCTTCTGCTCGAGGAAATGGGCGCGCCCGGGCGCCTCGGTCTCCCGGTCGAGGAGATCGAGGACCTGCTCGGGCTCGTGCCGCTCGGTTCGCCGGGCGCCGGCGAAGCGGAGCGCGCGGTGCTCGTCTCCTGGGCGACCGAGCACACGGACCCGCGGGCGCGCTCGGCGGCGCTCATCGTGCTGGGCGGTGTCGGCACCCCGGAGGCGACCGGCGTCCTGACCGGCGTCGCCAACGACGCCCGCAAGCCCGTCTCCGACCGCGTGATGGCCTACCTCGCCCTGCGGAGAACCGGACAGGAGGGAAAACTCTCCGAGCCGACGCGGCGCGAGATCCTCAAGCTGTGGGAGGATTCCGGAAAGAAGGAAGCGGAGGATTTCTTTGAGGACTAGGCCGCGAAGCGGCCCCCTTTACCTTCAACTTCCCCCATTACCTTTCCCTGCCGTTGTCCCCGGCGAACGGCTGGGAACGGTAAAGGGAGAAGGTAAAGGCAAAGGGGCGCGGCTGATGCCCGGAGACAGGGTTTTCGCGCGGCCGGCCGATACATATAATGAAAGCAGCAAGATGGCCACTCACTGGAAACGCACTTACCTTGAAATCGTCACCGGCCGCCGTCGCGGCGCGGTTGCGATGGCGGCACGGACAGGTCTCGCCGCGGCCTCGCTTCTCTATGGCGGCGTGCTCGCCCTCAGAAACGGCGCCTTCGCGCTCGGCCTCCGCCGCCGCCACCACATGCCGGGCCCCGTCGTCGGCGTCGGCAACATCACGCTCGGGGGCACGGGCAAGACCCCGATGGTCGAGCTCCTCGTCCGCCGGTTCGAGGCCCGGGGCCTCCGCGTGGCGGTCGCTTCGCGCGGCTACGGCCGCCAGGCCGGCGGCGTCGACGACGAGGCCTTCGACGCCGGGTTCCGCGTCACGGGTCCCGATCGTCTCGCCAACTGCCGCCGCGCCTTCGGTGAGCTCCGCGCCGACCTCGTCGTCCTCGACGACGGATTCCAGGATCTCCGCCTTCACCGCGATCTCGACATCGCCATGGTCGACGCCTCGGACCCCTTCGGCGCCGGCCGGCTCTTCCCCCGCGGCCTCCTCCGCGAATCGCCCCGCGCCCTCCGGCGCGCGGACCTGATCGTGGTTTCCCGGGCCGACATGCTGAACGCGGGCGAGCTCGCCCTCCTGCGCGACCAGCTCGCGACGCTCTCCGGTGGCCGCCCGACCGCCGCCGCGGTGCACCGCCCGCGGCCCCCCCAGGCGCTCGCGGGCGACCCCGCGCCCGATCTCCTCGCCGGCCGCAGAATCCTCGGCTTCTGCGGCGTCGGCAATCCGCTCGGGTTCGAGGCCACGCTGCGCGCCCAGAAAGCGCGCGTCGCGGCGTTCCGCGCTTTCCCCGACCACCATCCCTATTCCGAAACGGAGCTCGACGGCCTCGAGGCCGAAGCCCGCGAGCTCGAAGTCGACGCGCTCGTCACGACCGAAAAGGACGCCGCGCGCCTCTCCGAGCGCGGCTGGACCGTCCCCGTCTGGGTCCTCGGCGTGGACCTCGATATCGTCGCGGGGCAGGAGAATTTCGAAACGGCGCTCGCGCGGGTCGAGACCGCGCTCCGTCAGGCGCGCGTGGAAGCGCCGTAGGAATTTCCGGCGTTTCGCCCCTGTCCCCGGGAGCCGTCGACCTTGAAGAGCCACCCCCTGCGTCCAGACCCCCCCGCGAGACGAAACGCCGAACGCCGAACTCCGAACGCCGAACGCGCATTGTCGTACTTCGCCGCCTGCGGCCGCGGCTTCGAACCCGTCCTCGCCGAGGAACTCCGCGCGCTCGGCGCGCGCGATCTGGAAGAGCGCCGCGGCGGCGTCGCCTTCGCCGGCGACAAGTCCCTCGGTTACGCCTCCTGCCTCTGGCTCCGCTCCGCCATCCGCGTCCAGGAACAGATCTTCCGCCGCCCCTGCCAGGGACCCGACGCCCTCTACGATGCCGTCCGCGACGTCGACTGGAGCCGCTTCCTCGACCTCCGCCGCACCCTCGCCGTCGACGCCTCCGTCCGCGATTCCGAAGTCACGCACTCCGGCTACGCCGCGCTCACCGTGAAGGACGCGATCGTCGACCAGTTCCGCCACCGCACCGGCGACCGCCCGAGCGTCGACACGGAATCGCCTGACGTCCCGCTCAAACTCGTCCTCAAGCGCGACGAAGCCCTCCTCTACCGCGACCTCGCCGGCGAGTCGCTCCACAAACGCGGCTGGCGCCCCATCCAGGTCAAATCCCCCCTGAACGAAGCCACCGCCGCTTCCATCCTCCTCCTCTCCGGCTGGGACCGACGCTCCCCCCTGGCCGACCCGATGTGCGGCTCGGGCACGTTTCCCATCGAAGCCGCCCTCCTCGCCGCCGACCGCGCCCCCGGCCTCCGCCGCTCCTTCGCGTTCGAGCGCTGGCCCGACTTCGACCCCGCCCTCTGGTCCTCCGCCCGCGCCGACGCCCAGCGCCGCGCCAGAACCCGCCTCGGCTTCGCCGTCGAAGGCGCCGACCGCCACCCCGGCGCCGTCAACCTCGCCAAGAAAGGCGCCGAGGCGGCGGGCGTCGGCAACCTCGTGAAGTTCGACCTCGCCGACGCGAAGGACTGGATCCCCTCGACGACCCCCGCCGTCGTCTTCACCAATCCGCCCTACGGCGAGCGTCTCGGTGAAGGGGAGGACCTCGTCGACTCCTGGAAGGCGCTCGGCAATTTCCTCCACCGCTGCCCCGGCGCGGCCGCGTTCGTGCTGTCGGGAAACGCCGAGCTGACGAAGTACCTCGGGCTGCGCGCGTCCCGCAAGTGGGTCGTGATGAACGGGCAGATCGAGTGCCGGGTGTTGAAGTACGAGATGTTCAAGCGGGACTGAGAACGTGAGCAACAATCGCCCTGCGGCGCGCGACGTCAGTCCATCCGGCGCGCGCGTGACGTGGAGGTGAGGAACCGGGGCTGACGAGGCGCGCCGGACGGGCTGACGCCGCACGCCTCCGGGCGACCGTTGCTCACGTTCTCAGGGTCGTTTTCGATCGGATTCTGATCCAGGCCGTCTGCGACGGCGGGTCGCGAAGGTCCGACCGCCGACGGCGCTCCAGAGGTTCCCGGACTGAAAACACTCTTCTCGCCGGCGCCGCTGTGCCCCCATCGATTTTTGCTCAAACTCTGAGTTACCATGCCGGCTCCCCCCGAACCGCCACAGGGGCTTCCAAGGAGGACTCCTCATGCGCCGTCTCCTCGCCCTGGCCGTGTTCGCTTCCGCCCTGATCGTCTCTCCCGGATGCCGCCGGACCGTCGTGATCCACACCGAGGGCGAAACCGACACTCACGTCCACGTGCACGACGATTTCTGCGGTCACGCATGGAGCGGCATCGTCTGGATCGTGATCCGGGACCACACGCACGGCGGGGGATGCGGGCATTATTTCCACCACGGCCGCTGGCACGTCCACCCCGACGGCCACGTCTACGCGGAGGCCGGCCACGGTTACGCCGGCGCGTACGGCGATCCCGATCACATCCACGACGCGCGCTGCGGCCACGCCTGGGACGGGCGCACGTGGATACTCGTCGCAGGACACATCCATGCCTCGAATTGCGGACACCACTTCCATCATGGCCAGTGGCACGTCCACCCGGAAAATTACCGGTACGCCGACGCGGGACACGGGCACTACGGGCAGGCCGTGAAGCGCGGCTTCGGCGGCAACGCCGATCCCGACGCCCAGGCCCGCCGGAAGGCGGACGAGGAAGCGCGGCAGCGGGCGGAGGAGGAGCGCAGGCAGGCGGCGGAGGCGAAGCGCCGGGAGGACGATGAGCGGAGACTCAGGGCCGCGGAGGCGAGGCGTCAGGCCGACGAGGAGAAGCGGAAGGCGGCGGAGGCGAAGAAGAAGGCGGACGACGAGAAGCGGAAGGCGGAGCAGGCGGCGAAGAAGGCGGAGGCGGAGAAGAAGAAGGCCGCGGAGGCGAAGCGGAGGGCGGAGGCGGAGAAGGCGACGGCCGCGGAGGCGAGGCGGAAGGCCGACGACGAGGCCCGGAAGGCGGAGGAAGCGGCGAAGAGCGGCGACGAGGAGGGGAAGCAGAAGGCGGAGGAGGCGAAGAGACGCGCGGAAGAGGAGCGAAAAAAGGCGGAGGAGGCGGATTCGAAGGCGAACGAGGAGAGCCGGAAGGCGGACGAGGCGGCGAAAAAGGCGGACGAGGAGAACAGGAAAGCCGAGGAGGCCAAGAAGAAGGCGGGGGAATCGAAGAAGGAGGCCGGCGAGCAGAACAAGAAGGCCGAGGAGGCGAAGAAGAAGGCGGAGGACGAGGAGAAGAAAGCGGAAGAAGCGAAGAAGTCCGAAGAGGAGAAGAAGGGGGAGGAAGAGAAGAAGTCGGAAGAGAAAAAGAAATAGGAACTCAGGGGGCCGCCTCCATGGAAGACCTGCAGGTGACCGGGACCTGGATCGTCCCCGCGTCGGCGCTCCGCGTTCATTTCGCGCGCGGCGGCGGGCCCGGCGGCCAGAACGTCAACAAGCTGAACACGAAGGCCGAGTTGCGCGTCCGCGTCGCCGACCTCGCCTTTCCGCGGCCCGACGTCGAGGAGCGCTTCCGGGAGCGCCAGGCCGCGCGGATCACGGCGGGCGGCGAGATTCTGCTGACGTCGCAGGTGCACCGCAGCCAGCCGCAGAACCTGGAAGACTGCCTGGCGCGGCTCGCGGCGCTTCTGCGCGCCGCGCTGGTCCAGCCGCGCGTGCGGCGGCCGACGCGGCCGACGAAGGGGTCGAAGGAGCGCCGCCTTGAGGCGAAGCGGCGGCGTTCCGAGCGGTTGAGGGACCGGGGGACGGAGATGTAGGCGATCCGGCCCGGCTTATCCTTCGACTCGCCCTTCGGGCTCGCTCAGGGTAAGCCGGGCCGAGGATGGCCTCCGCCATTCCGAAAGGACTTGCCCGCCCGGCTTAAAGGCACCGCAACTGCTCGCCGTACTTCCGCACGAGGTCGGTTGCCGAGATCAGGCCGAGGACCTTCCCATCGCCGTCGAGCACGACCAGGCGGTGGATGCGCTTCGACACCATTGTCTCGCAGATCTCGTCCACGGGGGTGTCGGGTCCGCAGTAGATGATGCCGGAGGTCATGAGCTCGCGGACCGGCTTGGAAAGCAGGCCTCCGACGCCGACCTTTCGTTTGCTCTTGAGGAGCTTCACCGCCGCGCGGTGCTTCCCGGTCTGGAACGATTTCGAGAGCTTGTCGGACTCGAGCGCCCAAGCCAGCGCGCGCAGGATGTCGTTCTGGGAGACGATGCCGACGGCCTTCCCGTCCTTGTCGACGACGGGGAAGCCGCTGAAGCTCGTTGTGCGGATGATGTGGATCATATTCCTGACCGGCATGTCTTCGCAGATCGTGGTGACGTCCTTCGTCATGATATCTTTCGCCTGGATCATCGATTCCCCCTGTGCTGCTCACGTCGCGGATACTGTTGCGGCACAAAGACTCCGGGGTGTCCTCGTGCGCCGGCACCGTTGACGGCCATCATCCCGTATTTTCGAGTTCCCGGGGCAAGCATTTAGAGGGGTTTCACGATCCGGTTCTGAGATTCCGACCTGCGGAGTAAACTGGTCCGCGATCCATGAAAAGCCTCGAGAACCTGCTCCGCAAGAACCGCGAATGGGCAGCCCGTCAGAAGCGGGACTGCCCCGACTATTTCAAGAAGCTCCAGTACCACCAGCGGCCCGAGTACCTCTGGATCGGCTGTTCCGATTCGCGCGTTCCCGCCAACGACATCTGCGGGCTCGAGGCCGGCGAGCTGTTCGTCCACCGGAACGTCGCGAACGTCGTGGTGCCGAGCGACCTGAACTGCGTTTCGGTGATCCACTACGCCGTCGAGGAACTGCACGTCAAGCACATCATCGTCTGCGGCCACTACGGCTGCGGCGGCGTGCACGCGGCGTGCGACGAGGCCTCCAAGGGCCTGGTGGACAACTGGCTCATGCACGTCCGGGAGGTGCAGGAGGCGCACCAGAAGGAGCTCGACGCGATCGTGTCCGACGCGGCGCGGTTCCGGTTCCTCTGCGAGCTGAACGTCCTCGAGCAGGTCAAGAACGTCGGGCGCACGACGGTCGTCCGCAACGCGTGGAAGGAAGGCCGCGATCTGACCGTCCACGGCTGGATCTACGGCGTCGAGGACGGGCTGATCCACGACCTGCACCTCAAGGCCTCGAGCACGGAGCAGGCCGTGACGATCAGCACCCTCGACAAGGCCCGCTTCCGAAGCCGGCCGGATTAGCTGCTTTCATCGCCGGTTCGTGTACTCGCCCGCCATGAACAGCTTCCCGCCCTCGCCGGGGAACCAGTACTCCATCACGTACTCGTCGTCGCTCACCAGCCGGATTTCCGGATTCGAGAGACCCGAACCTGTACACTCGCTGGGTGACGCCCCCTTCCAAGCCCCCCTCGAGGCTCCTCTACGGCCTGACCATCGTCCTGGGCGCCTTCCTCCTGTTCCTCGTGCAGCCCATGGCGGCGCGCGCGATCCTGCCGTGGTTCGGAGGCACCGCGGCCGTCTGGATCACCTGCCTCGTGTTCTTCCAGGTCGCGCTCTTCGCCGGGTACCTCTATGCCCACGGGCTCATCCGGTTCCTCGGGCCGCGCGGACAGGCCGGCGTTCACATGGCCCTGATGGCCGCGGCGCTCGCCACGCTTCCCGTGAACCCCTCCTCCGCGTGGAAGCCCCTGGGAACCGAGGACCCGGGCCTCCGCATTCTCGGCCTGCTTTCGGTTTCCGTCGGCCTGCCCTACGTCCTTCTCGCGGCCACGTCGCCGCTCCTCCAGGCCTGGTACGTGCGCACGCGACCCGAGGGAATTCCCTGGCGCCTTTTCGCGCTCTCCAACGCCGGGTCCCTCGCGGCCCTCTTGAGTTATCCGTTCGCCTTCGAGCCCGTTCTCGGCGTCGCGCGGCAGCTCCACCTCTGGTCCGCGTCGTTTGCGGTCTTCGCGCTCCTCCTGGCCGCCGTGGCCTGGAGTTCCGCCCGGCCCGCGGCGGTCCTCCGCGGCCCCCTCCGGCCCGACCGCGTTCCGTTCCCCCCGCGCCTCGACGCCGTCCACTGGGTCCTTCTCTCCGCCTGCGCCTCCGTCCTCCTCATGGCCGTCAGCAGCCATCTGACCCAGAACGTCGCCGCCATCCCCTTCCTCTGGGTCCTCCCCCTTGGCCTCTACCTGCTGACGTTCATTCTGTGTTTCGACGGAAGCGGCTGGTACCGGCGGGGGACGTTCGTGCCCGCGGTGTTTTTCGCGGTGTGGGCGATGACGTTGCTGCTGGGACCGGATCTTGAGGCGCTGACGCTGTGGATCGTGCTGCCGGTGTTCGCGGCGGGGCTGTTCGTCTGCTGCATGGTCTGTCACGGCGAGCTGGCCCTGCTTCGGCCGCATCCGTCGCACCTCACGGCGTTCTACCTCTGCGTGGCCGCGGGAGGCGCGCTCGGCGGGCTTTTCGTCGGCCTGGCGGCCCCCCGCGTGTTCAGCGGCATCTGGGAGTTGCCGCTGGGACTCAGCGCGTGCGTGCTCCTGCTCCTGGCCGCCCTCTGGCGCCGTCCGCCGGAGCGTCTCGGGCCCGCGCTGTTCCGCCCGGCGTGGGGGCTGACGGCGGTGGCCGCCGTCGTCTCGGTGGCGGGGCTGGAGGTCCAGGTGAAGAGGCTGCAGTCGAGCCATGTCGTGATGGTGCGCGATTTCTACGGCGGATTCCGGGTGAGCGAGCGCAGGACGGCGGGCGGGAAGGAGGACGTGCGGATGCTGCTGCACGGGGTGATCAACCACGGGGAGCAGTTCCTGGATCCGGTCCGCCGCCGGCTGCCGACGTCCTACTACGGGCTGACGTCCGGGGCGGCGCTGGCGATCACCCGGGAACCGCGCCCCCGGCGACAGAAGGTCGGCGTGATCGGCCTCGGGTCCGGGACGCTCGCGGCGTACGGCAGGGAAGGCGACGAGTACCGCTTCTACGAGCTCAGCTCGCTCATCGTGGACCTCGCGCGCACGCGTTTCACGTGGCTGGCCGATTCGCCCGCCCGGATCGAGGTCGTCGTCGGCGACGCGCGGCTCGCGCTCGAACGCGAGCCCGACCAGCAGTTCGACGTGCTCTTCGTGGACGCGTTTTCCGGCGACTCCATTCCCACGCACCTGCTCACGCGCGAGGCGTTCGCGCTCTACCGGCGCCATCTCAGGATCGGCGGCATGATGGCCATCCACATCACGAACCGCTACATGGACCTCGGGCCCGTGGTGGCGCAGGGGGCGTCGGACATCGGGCTGAAGGCGCGGCAGGTGGAATCGGCGCCCGACGAGGCGCATTTCTGGCGGGGGTCGACGTGGGTGCTGCTGTGCGACCGGCCCGAATCCATCCGGCTGTCGGCGGGATCGAACACGGGGCTCGACCTGGTCGCGGATCCGCGGAGGCGCGCGTGGACGGACGACACGAGCGACCTGTTCGGCGTCCTGCGGCGGTAGACGCCGGCGAACCGCCGGCAAGGAAGATCGAAATCCCGCCGCGCTCCCGTCGTAGAATGCCCCCGTGGACGAAAAGGAAATCGAAGAGGTCCGGGCGACGCTTCGCCGGCTCCATCGGTGCGACGCGCACCACATGGAGAGTCTCTCCGTGCACGAGACGTTCAAGGGGCGGACGCTCTGGCTGGGGATGGTCGAGGTCTTCGCGCTCACCGGGCATCCGCAGGCGACGAAGGCGTTCGCGTGGATGCGGCGGAGCGGCGTTCTCGACCAGGGCCGGCGGCTCTGGACCGTCCTGGCGAGGCCGCCGGTCGACACGGCGCGGGATGCCGTCCGGTCGGCCATCCTTGAGGAGCTGCGCGCGAAAGTGCAACCTGTGCGGTAGGAGCGGGGCGCGGCAAGCGCGAATCCCAGGAGCCAGGAAAACGCACACACGGAGAATCGCGAGTCCCGACCCGGAGCGACCTTCCCGCCGCCTCGCGCTCGCCGTCGCGGTCGGATTGACGCTCCTGTTCCTGGCCGTCTACATGACCTGCAACGCGATCGCCGACCGCGCCACCGGGCACCCCACGCTCTTCGCCGAGTGGGAACGCCATATCCCGTTCGTGCCGGCCGCGATCCTGCCGTACTGGTCGATCGACCTCTTCTTCTTCGCAGCGCCCCTGTTCTGCCCCACCGCCCCCGTCCTGCGCCGCCACGCCGCCCGGACCGCCGCCGCCACGCTCGTGGCCGGCGCGTTCTTTCTCGCGTTCCCCCTGACCTTCGCCTGGGAACGCCCGGCCGTCGGCGGCGTCCTCGGGGCGCTGTTTCGCCTCCTCGACGGCGTCGACCGCCCCCACAACCTGTTCCCGTCGCTGCACGTCGCCTACGCCACGATCCTCTGGCCGGTCTACGGAAGCCTCGGCCGGCCCGGCCGTATCACGGTGCGCGCGTGGCTGGTTCTCTCCGTCGTCGCCACGCTATTCACCTTTCAGCATCACGTCGCCGATGTCGCCGGCGGATTCGCGCTTGGTTTCGGCTGCCTGGTCCTCTGGCCCGCCCACCCGATTTCCCGCCCCCTTCAGGAGCTTCCCCCATGACCCGCCCCCGCCTTGAAAACTGCGTCGACTACATCGAGTTCCCTGCAACAAACCTCGCCGCCACGAAGACCTTCTACAGAAAGGTGTTCGGCTGGAAATTTGCGGATTACGGCCCCGGGTACTCGAGCTTCGCGGATGGCCGGCTCACCGGGGGCTTCACCACCGAAGCGCGCCCGAAACGGGGCGGCGCGCTCGTCGTGATCTACTCGTCGAGGCTCGACGCGCAGGCGAAAAAAGTCGCCGCGTCCGGCGGAAAAATCGTGAAGCCGCTCTTCACCTTCCCCGGCGGCCGCCGCTTCCACTTTGCCGATCCCTCCGGCAACGTCCTTGCGGTCTGGTCGGACCGGTAGACTCCCGGTGTTCCTCGAGCGCACACTTCTGTTCACGTTCGCGATGCATGGGCTCGGGATGCTCGGGATGGTCCTGTTCCTGCTCCCCGTCCTGCGGCCCGCCGCGGAGCCGTCGGACGGCCCCTGGCGGGCCTGCCTCCCCTCGTGGCGCGTTTTTCTTTTCGGGTGAAGAGGCTGACGCGCTTCCCGGTTAGCCCGCCCCGGCGCGGCGGCGGGCGGAGAGGAAGCCGGAAATCCACCCGTACGCGGAAAGCAGAATCAGCACGACGTACCAGCCGCAGAACAGCCCGATCGTCACGTTCCAGCCCTGAGAGCGTGAGAAAAAATCGATCTACGGTGCGGTCGGACCTCGCTCGCTTCGCGAGCTCGCCCCGACCGCGCCTGCGATCGATTTTTCTCACGCTCTCAGGAAGTGCTTTGCCCCCC
>JACPRD010000077.1 GCA_016190145.1 Planctomycetota bacterium
CGCCGCTTATAGCTTATGGCATATGGCTTATGGCTGGCCCCGCGCTACGCCCGCCATTTACGCGGACATAGCCATCCGCCCCCCTTCAGGCTTTAATCAGCACCCATGCGCCGCTACCTCGTGAACTTCGACGGCCGCCGCATTCCGTGGCGCAGCGCCGACGTGCTCATCATCGGCGGGGGTGTGGCGGGGCTGCGGGCGGCGGTGGAGGCGGGGAAGCGCGCCCGGGTGCTGCTGGTGGCGAAGCGGACGCTGGGGGAGTCGAACACGCAGCTGGCGCAGGGCGGGGTCGCGGCGGCGCTCGACTCGGGGGACACGGTCGAGAGCCACGTGAGGGACACGCTGGACGCCGGGAAGGGGATTTCGGACCCGAAGGTGGTGCGGACGGTGATCAAGGAAGGCGCCGCGCGCGTGAAGGAGCTGATCGCCTGGGGGACGAAGTTCGACCGGCGCGGCGGCGAGATCCATTTCGCGCGCGAGGGCGGGCACAGCCGCGCGCGGATCCTGCACGCGGGCGGCGACGCGACGGGGGCGGAGATCGCGCGCGCGCTGATCGAGCACGTGCGGGCCGAGCCGAACATCGAGGTGATCGAGAACACGTTCGTGCTCGACCTGCTGACGCGCAAGGGCCGCGTGGCGGGCGCGCTCGCGTCGCTTCCCGGCGGCGGCCTGCAGGGCATCTCGGCTCCGTGCACGATTCTCGCGACGGGAGGTTGCGGGCAGATCTATCGCGAGACCACGAATCCCGAGGTCGCGACGGGGGACGGGCTGTCGATCGCGCACCGTGCGGGTGCGAAGCTCGAGGATCTCGAATTCGTGCAGTTCCACCCGACGGCGCTGTACATCGCGGGCGCGGCGCGCGCGCTGATCTCGGAAGCGGTCCGGGGCGAGGGCGCGTGGTTGAGGGACCGTCAGAAGCGGCGGTTCATGCCGGACGTGCATCCGCAGGCGGAGCTGGCCCCGCGCGACACGGTGTCGCGGGCGATCGTGAGGAGGATGCGCGAGACGGACGACACGCAGGTCTACCTGGACCTGTCGCATCTCCCGGCCGCGCGCGTGCGGGAGCGGTTTCCCGGCCTCGCGGAGCTCTGCCGCACGTACGGCATCGACATCGCGAAGGACCCGATTCCGGTCCGGCCCGCGGCGCACTACATGGTGGGCGGGGTCAGGGCGGACATGAACGGACGCACGAACCTTCCCGGCCTGTGGGCGGCGGGGGAGTGCGCGTGCGCGGAGTTCCACGGCGCGAACCGGCTCGGATCGAATTCGCTGCTCGAAGGGCTCGTCTTCGGCTCGCGCGCCGCCGTTGACGCACTGCGTCAATGGCCGAAAGGGGCGATGGCGTCACCCGGCCACTTTTCGTACGACGGCCCCCTCGCGTCTTCCTCGGAGCCCCCCGTCGACGTCGCCGACGTCCGCGCCTCGCTCAAGGCGCTCATGTGGCGCGAAGTCGGCGTCGAGAGGGACGCGGAGGGGCTGAGACGCGGCCTGGAGGCGATCGAATTCTGGAAGAGCTACATCCTGACGCGGCAGTTTCCGGATGCGGCGGGCTGGGAACTGCAGAACATGCTCATCCTGTGCGGGCTGATCGCGGGGTGCGCGCTCGCGAGGGACGAGTCCCGGGGGACGCACTACAGGACCGACCATCCGGAGACGGACGATGCGCGGTGGAAGAGGCATCAGGTGGTGTGAAGGGCAAATTCAACTTCAACTTCAAAGGGAAAAGGGCAAGTCGGCGGGCGGTTCGGAGGTGGTTATTTTTCGGAGCCGAGCCTCGCCAGCTCGGCTTTCGCGGCCGCGGTGTCCGGCGAGCCGGGACCGAGCAGCTCGACGGCTTTCTGGAGGGCCCGCTTGGCGCCCTCGACGTCGCCGGCGATGGCCTTCTTCGAGCCGCTGAGGAACCAGGCACTCCCTTCGCGCGACTTCCTGACGGCGGCGTCTGGATTCTGGGCCGCGGCGAACAGGTTGGGTTCGGTGAGGTCTCCGAGGAGGTACTTCAGGCGCGCGCCGTCGAAGTCGTCCTTTTCGGGCGCCTTGCGCTGGCCCAGCCAGCCGCGGGCGAGGTTCGTTCCCTCCGCCTCCCGGCCGGTCCGGGCGCGGACCAGCCACGCGCGGATCATGCAGAAGTCCCGCGACGGCACCTCCTGGTAGAGGGTGTACGCGCGCGCGAAATCCCCGAGCGCCTCGTTCCACTGGGCGAGATCGTAGCGCAGGCGGCCGCGCAGTTCGCAGGTGAGGGCGCTGTCGCGGTCGGCCTGCAGCGACTGCCCGTAGTCCGCGAGCGCTCCTTCCGAGTCTCCCGTCGCCTGCCGCGCCTGCGCGCGGTCGCGCCACGCGGCGGCGTTCGTGCGGTCGAGCTGGACCGCCGTCGAGAGATCCTGGATGGCCCCCGCGTAGTCGTATTTCGCCAGGCGCCCGCGCCCGGAAATCGCGTACGCGCGCGCGTTCTTCGCGTCCAGCCGGGCCGCCGCGGCCCCGTCCTCGACCGCTCCGTCGTAGTCGCCCTTCCAGTAGCGGGACTCCGCCCGGTACACCAGCGCGGTCGGGTTTTTCGGGTCGAGCTTGAGCGACTCCGTATAGTCGGCGATGGCGCCCGCGTAGTCTTCGAGGTTGTAGCGGGCGTCGCCGCGGAACCGCCAGGCCTTGGCGTCTTTCGGATCGAGCTTCACGCATTCGCCGTAAGCGCCCGAGGCCTGCTCGTAGTCCTTCGCGTTGTAGTAGGCGTCGCCGAGGAAGCGCCAGGCCTTCGCGTTTTTCGGGTCGAGCTTGGTGACTTCGAGGTAGTCGGCGGCGGCGCGCGTCCAGTCCTTCTTCTTGTAGTGGGCGTTTCCGAGCTTGAGCCAGGCGTCGGCGGAGGCGGGATCCAGCTTGAGGGCCGCGTCGAAATCGGCGATGGCCTCGTCGATTTTTCCCTCGGAGAGCTGCCGGGAGCCGCGCGCGACGAACTCGGCGGCGGTTTTCGGCTCGTCGCCGGAGCAGGGGAGTACGACCAGCAGACAGAGGAGGACGGAGAGGGATCTCACCGGGCGACTCCGTGAAACGGGGGTGAAGGCATCAACTTACCACCGGAAAGGACGCCCTACTCCCGTTTCCGTAACACCGGTTCCAGACCCTCCCGCTTCACGAACTGCTCGTAGGAGTCCCGCTGTTCGACAGTGAGCAGGGCCCTGACGTCGGCGTCGCGCTTTGCGCGGATCTGATCGCGCTTCCCCTCGGCCTCCGCGACTTTCTCCCCGGTGTCGGCTTCGCGCCAGAGGCGGACTTCGTCGACGGTGGCGCGGCGGAGGAGTTCGCCGACGGTGGGGATCTGGTCGGCGGAGAGGTGGAGGGCCGCGGTGAGGCGGGGAAGGACGCTCTCGAGCGTCGCCGCCACGGCCATTTCTTCCAGGTGCTCGACCTTCCGTTTCGATTCGCGCTCCATCGCGGCGGCGACCGCGCGTTCGACGTCGTCGGCGTCGAGGGGCTGGGCGGCAGGCAGGAGGGGGCGGGCGCGCAACTGCTCGACTTCGGCGCGGAGTCGCGCGAGCTCGCGTTCCTCGGAAGTGGGCTCGGCGAGGGGCGCGCGGCGCGGGGCCGGTCTCTCGATTTCGGCGAAGCGGTCTTCGAGGGAGCGGAGTCGGGCGCCGCAGTAGAGGGTGCCGGCGAGGGTGGCGATGCAGACGGCGGCGGTGAGGATAGAGAGGGGGCGCGACATGGGAGACTTTTTAACGACTGGGGGAAGCTGGGGTTGGGGGCTGTCAGAATGACATGGTCAAAAAGGACCCTGGCATTTCCTGCGGGGGACGCTTCCCGGACTGATGTCATAAGCATTGATGCATCATTGGGTTATGAATGAGCGGTCACCTACGCCGAGGGCATAGTGTTTGCAAATGTTAGGGCGTCTCCGCAGTCCGCACGCGGACCCCATAACGAGTAACGAGTAACGAGAAACGAGGAACGCCCCCCATGTCCAAGACCATCGGCATCGACCTCGGCACGACCAACTCCGTCGTGTCCGTCATGGAAGGCAATAACGTCACCGTCATCACCACCCCCGAGGGCAGTCGCCTCCTCCCCTCCGTCGTCGGCTTCACCGAAAAAGGCGAACGCCTCGTCGGCTACATGGCCAAGCGCCAGGCCGTCACCAACCCCCGAAATACCGTCTACTCCATCAAGCGCTTCATGGGCCGCCGCCGCGCCGAAGTCTCCAAAGAGGAAGAACTCATCCCCTACAAAGTCGTCGGCAGCACCTCCGAACCCGTGAAAGTCGAGATCCGCGGCAAGAACTACACGCCGCAGGAAATCTCCGCCATCATCCTGCAGTCGCTCAAGGAGGCCGCCGAAGCCTACCTCGGCGAAAAAGTCACCGACGCCGTCATCACCGTCCCCGCCTACTTCAACGACTCCCAGCGCCAGGCCACCAAGGACGCGGGCAAGATCGCAGGCCTCGAAGTCAAACGCATCATCAACGAACCCACCGCCGCGGCCCTCGCCTACGGGCTCGACAAGGAGCACGTCCAGACGATCCTCGTCTTCGATCTCGGCGGCGGCACGTTCGACGTCTCGTTCCTCGACCTCGGCGAGGGAGTCTTCGAGGTGAAGGCCACGA
>JACPRD010000078.1 GCA_016190145.1 Planctomycetota bacterium
CCTTCCGCCCTCTCGCCCCGCCCTTCCGCCCTTTCGCCCCGCCCTTCCGCCCTTCCGCCCTGTCCTTCTGTCCCGACATAGCATAAACTTGAGGATTCGCGCAGGATGACCGGCCCGCCTCGAATTTTCGAGCGGGATCCAGCGTTAGGACGAAGATGGCGAACAGCGAAAAACCGACGCGGCAGGAAGCGCCGATGCGCCGCCCGAAGGGAGTGCTGGTCCTGCTCCTGATCGCAGTCGGCATTCTCGTGATGCTGCAGCTCGGCACGGACCGGTTCACCGGCGGACCCCAGGTCCTGCAGATCACGGAGTTCGAGGACAAGCTGAAGGCCGGGGAAATCAAGACGATCCGGATCGACTCCAACGACGTCACCGGCGACCTCCCCGACGGAAACAAGTCCAAGACATACCGGGTTTCGTACCCCGACGGCTACTTCCGCGAGGACACCCACCTCGAGAAGATCAAGGATCTCTACGTCCAGAATTCCAAGCTGCCCAAGACGGATCAGAAGTTCGAGTACACCCCCCCCAACGCCCTGACCCAGGTCCTCATGATGCTCCTGCCCTGGGTCCTCCTCTTCGCCATCGCCTGGTTCCTTCTGTTCCGCCAGATGCGCGCGAACGGGCCCGGCAGCCTGCTCTCGTTCGGGCGGAGCCGCGCGCGGGTGACGAAGGGCGCGCGCGACCGCGTGACGTTCGACGACGTGGCGGGGTGCGACGAGGCGAAGGAAGAGGTGAGGGAGGTCGTGGAGTTCCTGAAAGATCCGAGCCGGTTCGGGCGGCTGGGCGGCCGCATGCCGCACGGTATCCTGCTGGTCGGCCCCCCGGGCACCGGGAAGACGCTTCTCGCCCGCGCCGTCGCCGGCGAGGCCGACGTGCCCTTCTATTCCATCGGCGGCTCCGACTTCGTCGAGATGTTCGTCGGCGTCGGCGCCTCGCGCGTCCGCGATCTCTACAGGCAGGCCAAGGAGAATTCCCCTTCCATTATCTTCCTCGACGAAATCGACGCGGTGGGGCGCAAGCGTGGAAGCGGCCTGGGCGGGGGGCATGACGAGCGCGAGCAGACGCTGAACGCGATCCTGGTGGAGATGGACGGGTTCGACACGGACGACAACATCATCGTGATGGCGGCGACGAACCGGCCGGACGTGCTGGACCCGGCGCTCCTGCGGCCGGGGCGGTTCGACCGCGAGATCGTGATGGATTTGCCGGACGTGAAGGGGCGCGAGGAGATCCTGCGGGTGCACGCGAAGAAGGTGCGGCTGTCGCAGGACGTGGACCTGTCGGTGATCGCGCGGACGACGCCGTCGTTCAGCGGGGCGGATCTCGAGGCGCTGATCAACGAGGCGGCGCTGGTAGCGGTGATGAAGAAGAAGGACTCGGTGGACCTGGAGGATCTCGACGAGGCGCGGGACAAGGTCAAGTGGGGCCGGCAGAAGCGGTCGAAGGTCATGGACGTCGAGGACAAGAAGATCACGGCGTACCACGAGGCGGGGCACGCGGCCATCGCGGCGCTGCTGCCCGAGGCCGAGCCGGTGCACAAGGTGACGATCATCCCGCGCGGGATGGCGCTGGGTGCGACGATGCAGTTGCCGGAAAAAGACCGCTACCACTACCCGAAGAAGTACCTGCTGGCGATGCTCAAGGTGCTGTTCGCGGGGCGGCTGGCGGAGGAGGAGTTCTGCGGGGACATCTCCGCGGGCGCGCAGAACGACATCGAGCGCGTCACGGAATTCGCGCGCCGCATGGTCTGCGAGTGGGGAATGAGCGACCTCGGTCCGATCAACTACAGCGAGTCCGAGGAGACGCTGTTCCTCGGGCGCGAGATCACGCGCACGCGCAACCACTCCGAGGCGACGGCGATGGCGATCGACGCCGAGGTGAAGAAGATCCTGACGCGCTGCTACGACGAGGCGAAGGATCTCCTGCGAGCGAACCGCGACAAGGTGGAGCGGATCGCCAAGGCGCTGCTCAAGTACGAGGTGCTGGATTCGGCGGACGTGAAGCGGCTGATGCAGGGCGAGGAGGCGGAGACGATCCGGAACGGGCGGGTGAAGGCGGCGGACGGGAGCAAGATCGAGTCGCCGTCGTAGGAGGGGGCGTTCCTCGTTACTCGTTACTGGTTTCGCGCGTCCGAATGCCGCCGGTACTCGAACTCTTCACGCGCTCACATTGCCGTTTGAAATTGAGAATTTGCCTTTGAAGTTGCCCCTCATGGCCCTCTCTTCGACCACTCCATCTTTCCCTTCACGTTCTCGACCCCGCTTCCCGCCCGGTACGTCAGCTGGATCATCCCTCCGCCATCGGGGATATCGACGTCCACGGGTGCGCCTTTCCAGTCTTTCGCGAGAACGGTCACGCGGTCGCCGGCGGCGAGCTCCAGGTCGAGGACGCCTCCGGCGGTGAAGCCGCCCTTCAGGGTCAGGGAGACTTTTTTCGTGATCCGGATATGGGCGGTGCGGCCCGGCTCGAGGTCGATGGGGGCCTGGCTGCGCGTATGGAAGCGGGCCCACGCGCCGATGGCGGCGGCGACGGCGACCATGGCGAGGACGAGGCGGGTTCCGCTTTTCGCGCGCATGCGCGGAGTTTGTACCATTCTTTCTCCGGCCCCGCATGGACACGGTTCCGTTCGAAGCCTTCGCCCGGAACGCCCGCGAATACGACGTGGCGGTGGGGGAGACCGCGGACATCGACCGGTTCTGTTCGTCGAGCGCGTGGATTCTCCCGGCGTCCGCGGCGTTTCACGGGGATCGGGTGCCCGAGATCGCGCGCTCGGGGGCGGGCTGGCTGGCGGTGGCGAGGGAAGTGGGTGCGGGTTCCGGGCGGCTCCGGGCGCCGCTCGAGGCGATGTGGGGGCTGGCTTCGCCTCTCGCCGGTCCGGACGCGGCGCGGCTGGCGCGGGACGCGGGGGGCGAGCTGGATTCGCGGATGAGGAGGGGGGACCTGCTGCAGCTGAGCGGGCTGCGGAGGGACTCGACGCTCTTCCGGGAGCTGGTCGCGCGGCTCGACGGATCCTGCGAGATCCGCGTCGGGCCGAAAACTCTCCGTTGGGCGGCGAGCCTCGCCGGCGGGTACGGCGGGTGGCTCGGGCGGCGGACGCGGAAGTTCCGTGCGAACCTCCGCCGGGCGCTGGCGAAGGCGCGGGACGAGCGCGTCGCGATCGAGGTCGTGGACCGGCCGTCCGTGCCGGGGGCCCGGGCGCTTTACGAGCGGATCCTGGCGGTGGAGGCGAGGAGCTGGAAAGGCCGCCGCGGCGCCGGGTTCGCGGCCGGGGACATGCGCACGTTTTACGGCCTGATGGTGCCGTGGCTGGCCGCGGAGGGGCGCCTGCGCGCGCTCTTCGCGACGCGGGACGGCCAGGACCTGGCGTTCCATTTCGGCGGCGTGCTGGGAGACACTTACCGGGGCCTGCAGATGAGCTACGACGACGGCTTCGCCTCCCTGTCGCTCGGAAACGTGCTGCAGTCCGAGATGATCGGCCGGCTGGCGGAGGCCGGGACGCGCGTGTACGACCTGGGGTCGGACATGGCCTACAAGGCGAACTGGGGGGAGCGGGGGTTGGAGACCGTGATGCTCCTGGCCTGCAGGCGGGGGTAAGATGCCGCGTCCATGCATCCGGAAGATCTCCGACTGAATCCCAGGGTCGTCGCGGCCAGCCGGGCCGCCGACATCCGCGGCGAACTGGCCCGCCTCGGCTTCCCGGGCGACGTGCGCGACCTGTCGCCGGGCCGGATCGGGACGCTCTGCGTGGTGCTCGAAGGACTGACTGCCCCGGAGGCATACGAACTGCGGAGCCGGTGGGCGGCGTCCGGCGGAGAAGTGCTGGTCGGGGGAGACCCGTTCGCGGCGGTGCCGGTTCCGGCGCTGGTCTCGGGGAGCTCGGAACTGTTCGCGCGCGCGGACTCGGCGTGTCCGGGCTCGGCCCCGGCCGCGGCGATCGCGCGCGCGGTGCGCGGCTGGATGAGCCAGCCGGCGCCGATCCTCGGGATGGCGTGGGGGAAGCGCACGCATCTCATGGGGATTCTGAACGTGACTCCGGACTCGTTTTCGGACGGCGGGAAGTTCGCCGATCCGGGGGCCGCGGTCGCCCAGGGGGAGCGGATGGCGGCGGAGGGCGCGTCGGTGATCGACGTGGGAGGGGAGTCCACCCGACCGGGGGCCCCTGAGGTGCCGGCGGACGAAGAAGTGCGCCGGGTCCTCCCCGTGGTGCGCGATCTGGCCCGGAAAGTCCGGGTGCCGATTTCGATCGACACCGCCAAGGCGGCCGTCGCCCGGGCGGCGCTCGACGCCGGCGCCGCCCTCGTCAACGACGTCAGCGGCCTGCACCTCGACCCCGCCCTCGCGCCTCTCGTCGCCGAGCGAGGCGTGCCGGTCGTGGTGATGCACATGAAGGGCACGCCCCGGACCATGCAGCAGAACCCGCAGTACCGCGACCCGGTCGCCGAAATCTGCGCTTCCCTGAGAGAATCGCTCGCCCTGGCGGAGCGCGCCGGGATCGCGGAGGACCGGATCCTGGTGGACCCCGGGATCGGGTTCGGGAAGACGCTCGAGCACAATCTCGAGATTCTCCAGCGGTTGCGCGAGCTGCGGACCCTCGGCCGCCCGCTCCTCGTGGGGGTGTCCCGAAAATCCATGCTCGGGAAACTGACGGACCTCCCCGCGGACCGCCGCGCGATCCCGTCGGCCGGGGCGGGGGCCTGGTGCATCGCCGCCGGCGCCGACCTCCTCCGGGTGCACGACGTCGCCGAGCACGAGGCGGTCCGGAAGGTCGTCGACGCGATCGCCCGCGGCCTCTGAACAAAAAAAGTTCATAAACTGCCTTTTTCACGGGTTCAAACCCGCGCGCCCCGGCGTTATAGTCAGCGCTTCGCACGAAAATCAGCGGGGAGCGGATGTTCGAGAATCTCTTCACGGGCATGGATCTCGTCCGCGCCGCGGTCGAGATCTTCCTGCTCTTCATCTTCTTTAATTACATTCTCTGCTCCATGCAGGGCTCCCGCGGAGCGGGGATGGTCCGCGGCTTTCTCGTCGTCTTCGTCATCGCGTTCATCGTCCTCATGGAAGTCACGATCCGGTTCGAGCTCGAGCGCATCCGGGCGATGCTGCAGGGGATCGTTCCCGCGCTCGTGATCATCCTCGCCGTGATCTTCCAGCCCGAGCTCCGCCGCGCCCTCGTCCGCCTCGGCCAGGGACCGTTCCTCTTCCCCCTCCTCAAGTCCGAATCCGTTCCCGTCGAGGAGATCGTGAAGGCCGCGACGCGGTTGTCGAAGAACCGGATCGGCGCGCTGATCGCCATCCAGCGGGACAGCAGCCTGGGGCAGTACGCGGAGGGCGGGGTGAAGATGGACTCGGAGGTTTCGGCCGAGCTGATCGAGACGATTTTCTATCCGGGCGCGGCGCTGCACGACGGGGCGATCATCGTGGTCGGCGAGCGCATCGCCGCCGCCGGGTGCCTCTTCCCCCTCACCGACAACCCCGACGTCGCGCGGACGATGGGCACGCGGCACCGGGCGGGGATCGGGATCACGGAGGAGACGGACGCGGTGACGGTGATCGTGTCGGAGGAGACGGGCAAGATTTCGCTGGGCGCGCGGGGCGTGCTGTCGCAGGACCTGGACAAGGAGGAACTGGAGACGCGGTTGAGGGACCTGTTCCGCGGGTATGAGAAGGGCGGGGGTCCGTCGGTATCGGCGGCGGCGTTATGAGAGAGTTCCTTTTCGGCAACCTGAAGACCCGGGCGCTCGCGCTGATTCTCGCGGCGTTCACCTGGGTTTCGGTGTGGCGCGAATCGACGGACGTCTTCCCTGCGACGCCGGTCATCGACATCCGGCGGCCGACGAACGTGCTCGTGCTCGGGATCGAGGACGAGTCGGGGCGCGAGATATCGAACGTCGAGGTCAAGATGAGCGGTCCGCGGGGGCAGAAGTCCGACCTGCGGTCGCTGAGCCTGTCGTTTCCGGTCAAGCCGGGGCCGGACGGGAAGATTCCTCCCGAGGTGACGTTCGACGTGAACGAGGACGTGCTGCAGCTGCCCGCGAAGTTCCGCCTGGTCGAGGCGAAGCCGCGGCGCATCCGGGTGCGCCTGGACGTGCTCGACCGGCAGCGGATGCGGCTCGTCCCCGCGCAGCCTGCGCCCGCGGGGCAGGACCCGCAGCTGGCGTGGGTGGACGGGAAGCTGGCGGAGGGGTTCTACGTCAAGAGCGTGAAGAAGTCGGCGGACTACGTGGACGTGACGGGGCCGCGGTCGGTGGTGCAGAACCACCAGCGCATCGAGATCAAGCCGATCCGCATCGAAGGACTGGCGGCGGGCGTCCACCAGTTCAGCGCCGAGTTCGGCCGGCTGGACGGGCAGGCGGTCGCGATCTCGACGCAGGTCACGGTGACGATCGAGATCGCCGAAGAGCCGCAGGAGCAGGAGTTCCCGGTCCGGATCAGCCTGCTCCAGACGGAGGAGTACACGCGCGACTTCACGGCGGTGCCCGCGGAGAAGGAGGCGGTCGTGCGCGTCCGGGGGCCGCGCTCCGCGATCGACGAGCTCAAAGCCCGCCGCGAGCTTCTCGTGGTGGTGATCGACATCGCGGGGATGGGGCCGCAGGAGTGCCAGCCGGTGGACGACAAGCCCCTGTTCGCGATGTGCCCCCTGGTTCCGCAGCTCCGCGCGAAATTCGCGGGATCCGAGGAGATCGAGCTGTCGGTCAAAGCGCCCGAAAAGGCCGTGACCGAAGTCACGTTCCAGCGCCGGGCGAAGTAGGGCCCATGGACAAGCTATTCGGCACCGACGGCATCCGCGACACCGCCAATACCAAGACGCTCGCGCCGGTTCCGCTCGCCCGCCTGGGACAGGCGATCGGCTTCCTCCTCCGCAACGGGCGCGAAATCTTCTCGACCGTCCCGCCGCAGCGCACCCCGCGCGCGCCTTACGGGTCCGACCACGCCTTCAAGCGCCCCGTCGTCCGCGAGCGCGTCCTCATCGCCCGCGATACCCGCATCTCGGGCCCCATGATCAGCGCTTCCATCGCCGCCGGACTCCTCTCCCAGGGCGTCAACGTCGTCGAAGGCGGCATCCTGCCGACGCCCGCCATTGCCCACGTCACGCGCGAAATGGGCTGCCTCCTCGGCGTCGTGGTCAGCGCTTCACATAATCCCGCCCCCGACAACGGCGTGAAGCTTCTGTCGCCGGAAGGGTTCAAGATTCCGGATGCGGCGGAAGGGCGCATCGAGGCGCTGATGCGCGCGAACGTCCCCGAGGCGCTCACGGGGCCGGAAGTGGGGGACCTGGCGCTCGAGACGGGGTACGACCCGGAGACGCGGCTCACGGGGGTGGCGGCGAAGTACGGGCGGGACCTGGTGGACCGCGCGCGGGGCTGGGGGCTGTCGCTCAAGGGAGTGAAGCTGGTGCTCGACTGCGCGAACGGCGCGACGCGGATGGTGGCGCCTTTCGTGTTCGCGGAGCTCGGGGCGAAGGTCGTGGCGACGGGGGTCGATCCCGACGGCGCGAAAATCAACGATGGATGCGGGGCGCTCCATCCGGAGGGCGTCGCGCGGCGCGTGCGCGAGGAGAAGGCGGACCTCGGGCTGTCGTTCGACGGCGACGGGGACCGGCTGATCGTGGTCGACGAACGAGGGCAGGTGCGCGACGGGGACTACGTGCTGGCCGTGTGCGCGAGACAGCTCAAGGCGGCGGGAAAGCTCGAACCTGCCGTGGTGGTGGGCACCGAGATGTCGAACCTCGGGCTCGAACTGTCGCTCAAGGCCGAGGGACTCCGGCTCGTGCGCGCAAAAGTGGGCGACCGCTACGTGTCGCAGGAAATGCTCGCGCACAACCTGCTCCTCGGGGGCGAGCAGTCGGGGCACATCCTGTTCTACGAAGACTCGACCACCGGGGACGGCATCCTCTCGGGCCTCCAGGTGCTCCGGGCGATGCACCATGCGGGGAAGAGCTGGGGCGAGCTGTGCCGCTGCCTGACGCGGCTCCCGCAGGTGCTCCGGAGCGTGCGCGTCCTTCGCAAGCCGGCGTTCGAGTCGGTGCCGCGGATCGTCGAGGCGAGGAAGAAGGCGGAGAAGAAGCTGGGGGCGAAGGGGCGGCTGGTGCTGCGGTACAGCGGGACGGAACCGGTGGCGCGGGTGATGATCGAGGGGGACGAGCAGGGGAAGATCGAGAAGATGGCGGGGGAGCTTGAAGAAGTGATTCGGGAGGAACTGGGGTAAAAGGGCAAAGACAATTCTGAATTTTGAATTATGAATTGTGAATTGAGGCCGGAGGCCGCAGTTCACAATTCATGGTTCATCCACGGAGAGTGCTCAGGCTCGGAGTCAACGTCGACCACGTGGCGACGGTGCGGCAGGCGCGGCGCATCGCGGAGCCCGATCCGGTCGTGGCGGCGATACTCGCGCAGCCGGCCGGGGCGGACTCCAACGTCGCCCACCTGCGGGAAGACCGCCGGCACATCCAGGACGCCGACATCCGGCGCCTGAAAAAGGCGGTGCGGCGGCTCAACATGGAGATGGCCATCTGGCCCGGCGTGATCGAGACGGCGCTCGAGGTCCGGCCGGAGCGCGTGACGCTCGTGCCCGAACGCCGCGAAGAACTCACCACCGAGGGCGGCCTCGATGTCGCGGGCGGCGGCCCCCGCCTGGCCCGCGCCGTCCGCCGCTTCCGCGACGCCCGCATCCTCGTCTCCATGTTCGTCGGCCCGGACGCCGACCAGGTGCGCGCTTCCGTCGCGCTCGGCGCCGCGGCGGTCGAATTCCACACGGGACACTACGCGAACGCCCGGACCGCCGCCGGGAGGCGCGCCGACCTGGACCGCATCCGCGCCGCCGCCGCACTCGCCGCCTCCCTCGGCCTCGAAGTCGCGGCCGGCCACGGCTTGAATCTCGCGAACGTCTCCGCTATCGTTCGCATCCCCGAAATCGAGGAGCTCAACATCGGGCACTCGATCGTGGGGCGCGCGATCCTCGCGGGCATGCCCGCGGCCGTGCGCGAGATGAAGGCCCTGATGAGGAGGTAGCCGTGTTCGAAGGCTCGACGGTCGCGCTGGTGACGCCGTTCCGCGGCGGGAACGTGGATTGGAAGGCGTACGGGGACCTGATCGAGGCGCAGATCGCCGGCGGAACGGACGCGCTCGTCACGTGCGGCACGACGGGGGAGTCGCCGACGCTCTCGGACGAGGAGAAAGTCGAGCTGTTCCGGTTCACGGCGGAGCGGGCGAAGGGGCGGGTGCCGGTGCTCGCGGGGACGGGGTCGTACGACACGCACCACACGATCGAGCTGTCGAAGGCCGCGAAGGCCGCGGGCTGCGACGGGCTGCTGCTCGTCGTTCCGTACTACAGCAAGCCGACGCAGGCCGGGCTGCTCGCGCATTTCCGCGCGGTGGCCGATGCGGTCAATCTCCCGGCCATGCTCTACAACATCCCGGGACGGAGCGCCGTGAACATGGCGCCCGAGACGATCGTGCGGCTCGCCTCGCACAAGAACATCGTCGCGGTCAAGGAGGCCTCCGGATCCTGCGACGCCGTGACGCAGATCTCCTCCTCCTGCGGCATCACCGTCGTCTCCGGCGACGACTCGCTCACGCTTCCGTTCATGGCCTGCGGCGCGAGCGGCGTCGTGTCCGTCGTCGCGAACATCGTCCCCGCGGACGTGAAAGAACTGGTCCGCGCCGCCCTGGACGGCGACTGCGCGCGCGCCCTGGAACTCCACCGGAAACTCTTCCCCCTCATCAAGGCCTGCTTCATCGAGACGAGCCCCATCCCCGTCAAGACCGCCCTCGCCCTCATGGGCCGGTGCACCCGGGAACTCCGCCTGCCGATGTGCGAGATGGATCCGGCGAACGAAGAGAAGCTCAAGGCGGCGCTCGCGGCGTACGGCCTGTTCGGGGGAAGCGGAGCTGCGGCACGGCGCAGGGAGGCGGGGGCGAAGCGGCGGAAGCCGGAGGCGAAGAACTGAGGCTCACCCATGATCGGGGATCACCGTCGGGGATGAAATCGGCCGGCTGTTCTCAATGCAGCGGCGCAGGCGCAATTCATCGTGGGCCGGTTCTCCGGTCGCGCTCGCGGAACGGCTGAGGAGAAGGGGGAGGAGCAGGAGGAGGTCGTGCCACTGCGGCCGTTCCTCCTCCTGCTCCTTCTCCTCCTCCTTCTCCTGGGCTGTTCCAGGACGCCGCAGCTCGCTCGCTTCAAGCACTCTGCGGACTGACCTCATAGGTCCTGGCGTCCGCAGCATTCGCGCTTGGTTGCGCCGGGCACCGGGGATTAGCATGGTGTTGGACCCGGGAAGCCGAGGACGCCAGCCCATCCCCGGCAATTGAGGAGTTCGGCTCAGTTCCAACGCAGGAACCGCAGACTCAAAGCCCATCCTCCTGGACCGGCCCGCGCCCGCAGATGGTGGCGCTGAGGCCTCTCAACAGAGTCGCCCGCGGTTCCGCCCACCCATCCCGGCCCCGCTCTGCCACGCGCGCCCATCCTCTCGACGGAGGACCTGCTGTGACGAATCCCTCCCAGTCCCAGGCTACGTCCCGCACCGTCTCCGCTTCGAACCTGCGCTCCGAAATCGAGTCGCATCACGGGTACCTGCCCGCCTTCTACGGCCCCGCCCTCGAAATCCCGGAAGTCCTCGAAAACCTGTGGCGCCAGTACATGGCAGCCTGGGTCCAGAACCCCCTCCCGGTCCTCTTCAAACAGAAACTCGCCGCCTACCTCGCCCGCTTCTGCCCCAGCCCCTACTGCCTCGTCGCCCACTCGTGCTCGCTTCACGCGCTGGGAATCTCCGGCTCCGACATCCTCGCGCTTCTCGAACAGTGCGCGCCGAGGGAAGCTGTGCACCTGGAGGGCCCTCTTCGGGTCCTGGCCTCCTGTCCCGGGCCTCTGACGGGCTGGCCGGAATCCGAGGTGGAGCAGGCCATTCTGCAGTGCGCCGCCGCCGTCTATCTCGATCTCCCGAACATCGCGAATTACCGCACCGAGCTGCACCGGATTCTCGGTCCCGCGCTCTACCCGAACCTGCTCGCTCTTCTCGCCTACGTGCGGACGTGCCACTACTGGGTGGAGGCTCACCCGGGGATCGTTCCGGTGGCGGACCGCGCGGTGCAGGAGCACCTCGGGCCGATGACGCGCGAGGCGCCGATGCTCGGCCAGTTCCTGCAGGAGTACGTGGTGCGCGTGCAGGGAGAGCGCCAGCGCTCCAGCGCCCGGCTCGCGGCGGTCCGTGTTTCGGAGGCCGCGATTGACCGGCAGAAGAGGTTTCACATTCTTGCCGACGGGGTGCGCGACGTCCTTTACCGGCTGAGGTTCAAGCCGTCGCTCGCTCTCGAGTACGTGAGTCCCGCGATCGCGGAGGTGACGGGGTACACGCCGGAGGAGTTCTACGCCGATCCCCAGCTGGCGGTGCGGATCGTGCATCCGGACGATCGCCGGCACGCGCCAGAGCTGCGGGGGCAGATGCAGGGGCAGACGGTCGTTCTCCGGTGGATGCGGCGCGACGGCGTCCCGGTCTGGACGGAGCACTGCGTGACGGCCTTTCTGGACGCGGCCGGCGAGGTGGAGGCGATCGAGGGGGTGGCCCGCGACATCACGGAGAGGAGGCGTTCCGAGGAGCGGATGCGGCTTCTGCACGGGCTGGCCGAGGCGATGAACGAGGCCGAGAACGTGGAGGCGGCGCTGGAGGCGGCGATCTCGCGCGTGTGCGTCGCGACCGCGTGGGAGATGGGCGAGGCCTGGCTGCCGCCCGCCTACGGGAGCCCGCCCGAGTGCGCGGCGGTCTGGAGCCGCAGGGCCGAGGAGGCCCGCGGACTCGCCGAGGCCGGTCGCGGCGCGCCGGGCGGCGGATTCGTCGAACGGTGCTGGAAGAAGGGGACCGCGATCTGGATCCCGGACGTCGCGACCGATCCCGACTTCGACCGCAAGGAAATGGCCGCGAAGCTCGATCTGCACTCGGCCTCCGTCATCCCCGTCCTCACCGGCAACGAGGTCGCCGCGCTGCTCGTCTTCTACGCCGCGGAGAAGCGGGGCGAGGACCGCGGTTTCCTCGATCTCGTCTCGACGGTCGCCGCTGGCCTGGGATCCGTCGTCCGCCGGAAACACGCCGAAGCGGCCCTGCGCAGCGCCGAGGAACGATTCCGCTCCATCGCCGAATCCACGCACGACGCCGTGGTGGTGGCGGACGGCTCGGGGCGCGTGCAGTGGTGGAACCGCGGCGCGCGGGAGATGTTCGGATACGAGAACAAGGAGATCCTCGGGGAGCCGGTAACGCGCCTCATGCCGGAACGATTCGTGGCGGCGCACCTGGAAGGGATCGAGCGGGTCCGCAGTGGAGGCGAGGGGAAATTCGTGGGGAAAACGGTGGAGGTCGATGCCCTGCGGCGCGACGGGACCGAATTCCCCGTCGAGGTGTCGCTGTCCTCATGGAAGAGCGGCGACCGGCTCTATTTCGGGGCCATTCTCCGGGACACCACGGCCCGGCGGAAGCTGCAGGAGGAACTCGCCGGCACCCAGCGGGAGATCGCGATCGGCGAAGTGGCGCGCGGGCTGGCGCACGAGTGGAACAACATGTTCACCGTGATCCTGGGAAACGTCATTCTCCTGCGCCAGCGCCTGCCGGAGGACGACGCGCTCCGCGAGCACGTCGCGCACATCCAGCGGGCCGCGGAGCGCGCGGCCGCGCTCACGCGGCAGCTGCAGGTGTTCGCGAGAAAGGCCGCCACCCGGCCGGAATCGCTTCTCGTCAATTCCGTCGTTTCGGAACTGGAGCCGATGCTCCAGCGCCTCGCGGGGAAGGACGTCGCCGTGAGCTCGCTTCTCACGCAGGACCTGGCTCCCATCCACGCCGACCCGGCGCTGATCGGGCAGCTCCTGGTGAACCTCGTGGTCCGCTCCCGCGACGCGATGCCGTCGGGCGGACGGATCTGCATCGAGACCTCGTGGGTCGAGACCCCGGAGAGCGCGACGCGCCTCGCCGGAGATCCGGGCCGGCCCTGGGTCGCGCTCACGGTTTCCGACAGTGGCAGCGTTGACGGCGGAAGTGAATCCGGCGTCGCGGCGGAGGAGAGTTCCACTCCGTCCGACTGGGCGCTCGGGGCCGCCGCGATTCCTGCCGTCGCCCGCCAGTGCGGGGGACTTCTTCAGGTCCTTCCCGCGCAGGGCCGGGGAACAATGATCCGGATCTCCTGGCCCCGGCACGACGCCGCCGCCGAGGACTGGGCGCCTTCCGGCGAATTCCCCCGGGGAACGGAAACGGTGCTCGTCGTCGAGGACGAGCCCATGGTCAGGTACACCGCGGCCGCCGCGCTACGGCGCTGCGGCTACCGCGTCCTCGAAGCCCGCCAGGGCTCCTCCGCGGACGCGATGCTGCAGCCCGTCGACGAGGCCGTCGCGCTCGTGGTCACGGACCTGGCGCTGAGGGGCGTGAGCGGCCGGGATGTCGCCCGCACCGCCGCGCGCCGCTGGCCCGGAGTCCGGATTCTCTTCATCTCGGGCCACACCGAAACCGTCGTCCTACACCATCTCCCCGCGGATCTTCCGGCGGCGTTCCTCGCGAAGCCGTTCACGCCCGAGGCGCTCGCCCGCAAGGTGAGGCAGGTGCTCGACGCAGGTCAGAGCGCCTGAAGAAGGCGAGCGCCGGCGGCGGCCTATCCCTGGAACTTCCTCAGGAGCGCCCTCAGGCGCTCGCTCGCGCTCGACATCCGGCTTTTGACCGTGCCGACGGGAATCTCGAGGATCTCCGCGATCTCCGCATACTTGAGCCCCTCGAATTCGGACAGCAGCACCACCATCCGCTCCTTCTCCGGAAGCTGGTCCACCGCCTTCCGCACCGCCGCGCGCGCCTCGACCCCCAGCGCCGACTCGTCCGGCCCCGCCCCCGCGTCCGGAAAGTCCGGCGCGCCCGATTCCTCGTCGGAAGAGCCGAGAAACGAAAAGAGCGCCGGGCGCCGCTTCGACCGCCGCCCCTCGTTGATCCAGATGTTGCGCGCGATCTTGAACAGCCACGTGTTCACCTGCGCCGTGGGCTCCCAGGTCGCCGCCGCCTTCCACACCGCGATGAACACCTCCTGCAGGCAGTCCTCCGCGGCGGCGCGGTCCCAGGACATGCGGTAGAGGAAATTGAAGAGCGGCCCCTTGTGCGTCTCGTAGAGCTCGCTGAACGCGGCGCGGTCGCCCGTTTTGACGCGCTGCATCAATTCGACGTCGCGTTTCGGGTCGCTCATGGCCGCCGTCCGGGGGGAAGAGAGAAACCGGGAAGGGCGGCACGATAGCGGCGCGACGCGTGCGGCGTCAAGGCGACCCGCTCCCGAAGCGCGTGAGGAAGGCGAGCGCCAGCGGCGGTCGGACCTCGCTTCGCTCGCCCACCCTGAGCGAGCGACCAAAGGGAGCGAGTCGAAGGGCCCCGACCGCTCGCCGTCGCTCGCCTTCTTCACGCGTATCGGGAGCGGCACCCCCGGGAGAATCCCGGCGGATCACCGGCGGAGGATCGTGCCGGACGCAGCTTCCGAAGGATGGCCTGCCGGCCCGAGAGAAGTTCCCGATCTCGCGGCTACAGTCTCCTCTCAATCGTCCTTACCCGCCTCTTCCCCCGTCAGATCCTCTTCCTTCCCCTCCGAGTCGTCCGTCGGCCGATCCCCGTCGTACCCGCCGCGTGGCGCCTCCCTGGCGGCGGATCCGGGCAGCAGCGTCGGCGGTGCTACGCGCCGGTACGCCTCCGGAACCTCGTACGTGTCCGCCGGAGCCTCGGCCTCCTCGGCCTTCGTGACCTCGAACTCCTCGCGCACGACCGCGTCCGGGAACACCAGAGTCCAGGTCGCCGCGACTGCCATTCCCTTCGCTTTCGCCCACGCCTCCGCCTGTCGCGCCGGAATCAGCCCCGCGGCGCCCAGCGCCGCGGCCAGCCGGTCCAGGCCCGACATCGAGTCGGCGATCCTCGCCTCGGCGATCACCTCGGTCTTCGACGCGAGCGCCCAGTTCCGCGTTTCCCTCCCCGCGGTCTTCGGCCCCGCACCCGCCTCCCGCAGCGTCGTCTCGACGTCCGGCGGCGCGAACGCGTCCAGGAACCTCCGCAGACCCGCCTCGTCGTCGCTTCCCGCCACCCGCCCGAGCGCCGTCCTCACGTCCGCCGCGACCACTGCCCGCGCGGCGGCCCCTTCCTCGAAACTCCACTCGCACCAGGTGCCCGCCGCGTGGTCGATCCGCCGGATCGCCTTCTGGTCCGCCCGGACGATCCAGGACTCGCGGCTCACGCGGTCGTCGACGCGGACTTTCCCGTCGCCGAGCCACACCACCTCGCGCCGGTCCGACCGTTCCGCGCCGCCTCCGGGCCGTTCGACTTCCCACGTCGCGCGGCGTTCGAAACGCCAGTCGGCGCTCGCGGGGGCGGTGAAGAGGAGTACGGCGGCGAGGGTGGCCGGCGGGAGGCGCATGGGCATGAGAGATGATACGAAACGGCCGCGCCGGGGGCGGGAAGTCTTCGGAATCCGGCTAAGCGGAATTCTCGCTCGCGCCCTGGGGAAGTTCCTGCGCCTGGCAGACGCGGTTGCGGCCCTGGCCCTTGGCCCGGTAGAGGGCGTTGTCCGCGATGCGCAGGAGGTCGAATTCGGTCGCCATGTCGTCGGTCAGCGCGCCCACGCCGATCGAAAGCGTGAGACGCACCGCCTTCGCGCCGCGGCCCACCACCGAGAATTTCCGCGTCACGAACCGCTTGCGGAGAAGCTCCGCCTTCTGCATCGCGTTGTCCAGCGTGCACTCGGGGAGCAGCAGGCAGAATTCGTCGCCGCCGTAGCGCGCCAGGATGTCCACGCCGCGCGACTGCACGCGGAGGAACCGGGCGACGTGCCTGAGCGTCTCGTCCCCCTTCGGATGGCCGTAAGTGTCGTTCACCGACTTGAAGTGGTCGAGGTCGATCATGAGCAGCGCCAGCTCGCGCCCGTACCGCCGCGCGCGCTTCACCTCGTCCCCCAGCCTCTTGTCGAAGATGCGCCGGTTGTAGATGCCCGTCAGCTGGTCCGTCTCCGACTGCTCCTTCACGACCTTGTAGAGCCGGTTGTTCTCGATGGAGAGCGCGAGGATCTGGGCGAGCGACACGAGCAGGTTCTGGTACTCGGTCCGCACCTGACCGCCCGCCTGCGACACCATCACGTCGGTCTCCTTCGGGTCGAGCGCCACCTCGAGCACGCCGATCACGCCCTCGCGGCCGGGGAGGGGAAGGGCGATGTCGTGCGTGGTGAAGTCGATCTGGGTCTCCTCGCCGCGCGCGATCCGCGCCAGCCGGTGGCCCTTGCTCAGGTCGAACCGCGAGGGGCCCGACTTCGCGGTGGGGACGGGGAAGCGCTGGACGAGGTGGTGTTCCTCGATCAGGTAGATCGTCGCCGCGGCCAGCGAGAGGCCCGGTTTCTGCATCAGAATCTTCGCCGCCTTCGCGAGGATCTCGTCCTCTTCGTCGGAAGCGAGCAGGGCCGGCGTCAGCTTCGGGACGTTCTTGATCTTCTCCGTGAGCGCGTAGATCTCGAGCGTCTTGCGCATCGCGTCCGTCGCCCGCTCCGTCAGGTCGCGCTTCATCCGCTCGTGCGTCGTCAGGTCCCGGAGAGAGCCCAGGATGAAGTCGTGCCCCTGGAGCTTTACCCGCTGGACCGAAACTTCGACCACCTTCTTCGACTGGTCCGCGCACCGGATGCGCAGGTCGTACCGCTCGCTCGGAACATTACGGCGCTGCGCCCGCTTCTCCTCCACCCGGTCGTGGCTCTCCTCCGCGACCAGATCTCCCACCCGCAGCCGCCCCGCGCTCACGTCGCTTCGCGCGTACCCCGTGAGCCGCAGGAACGCGTCGTTCACCATCACGATCTTCTGGGCCTCGAAGTCGAGGATGTACTGGGCGTCGTTGGAGTGTTCGAAGAGGGTGCGGAAGACGTCGGGGCCGAAGGGATTGGGCTGGGGCTGCGCGGCGGCGGTTTCCGGGGAGAGGTCGTTGGTGGGGGCGGGCGGGAGCGGCGGCGCGACGAGGATGTCGGCGGGGACGGGCATGCCTTCGACCTCGATGGCGGGCGCGAGGGCGACGAAATCGAGGGGTTCGGGCGCGAGGCCGAGGCTGAGCGAGACGGTGCCGGGGGCGATGACGCTTTCGAGCGGCGAGCGTCCCAGGCGGGCCGCGGCGTTCAGGCCGAATCCCACGGCCTCCGCCGGAAGCGCGGCGAGCCCGCCGCCCGCCGAAAGCGCCTTCCGGAGCGCCGCGTCGGACACGGTCTTGAGCGTGCCGTTCTCGAACTCGAGTTCGGCGCGGCGCGAAGCGGCCTCCGCGAGGGGCGACCAGGCGTCGACGAGAAGGCGGCCCTTGAGGGTGCCGGGCTGCACCAGGATCCGGACCAGGCCGCCCGGCAGCCGCCCGATCTCCCCCTTCCCCGAAATCACGCCGTCGCGCACTTCGCGATCCGCCGCCGCGACGAATTCGAAATCGCAGCCGCCGGGCGTGCGGATGCGGATGCGCCGCCCGGGCTCGAGGGCGCCCGAGAGGGCGGAGGCCCGGGAGGAGATCATGGCGGCGGGGGCTTCGAGGAGGCGCCAGAACGCGTCGGGGGCCAGCTCGGTGATCTCGCCGATGCGCAGGCCGGTTTCGGCCGCGGTGCGGAAGGCGCGGCTGGCGGCGAGGGATCGGGGGGCGAGGAAGAGGGCGATATCGGCGGCGCGGAGGGCTTCGAGGACGAAATCCGGGGGTTCGAAGTCCGGGGAGGCGCGGCGGGGGATGACGAGGAGGGAGGAGGGGAAGCCGAGGTCGCGCGCCGCCGCGGCGAGCTGTTCGGCGAGCTTGGCGCCCTCCGGCTCTGCGACGACGACGAAGGACTCTCCGTCCCGGTAGCCGAAGCTCTCCCTGAGGAGCCTTTCGGCGACGTGGCGATGCATGAGTGTGTGGCTTCCCCGAACGTGGCGCGTCTGGGAAGGTCGTTTCTCCCCTGCGGGCAATTTTAGGCGTCTCCCCTGAATATCAAAAGCACAAAAAGGCCTAAACTCATAAAATCAGACGATCGAGGGCAGGGTCGGGGAGTTTCCCCGATCCGCTCTCCGGAGATGCCCGATGCGGATCGTCCGAACCTTGTTTCTCGCCGCCGCCGCCGCGGCCCCCGCCGCCACGGCCGCGGACCCCGCGCTTCGCGACCCCGATCCCGCCCTCCGCCGCGACGCTTTCCAGTTCCTCACGCCCGACCGCGCGGAGACGCTGTTCGCCGGCCCGCCCGAGGAGGAGCGGTCCGCCGCGAAACGAGCCGCCCGCGAACTCGGCGACGAGGATCCCGCCGTGCGCGAACGCGCGACGCGCGCGCTCGCCGCGCTCGGAGACGCGGGGTGGGAGGAGTCGGGCGAGGCCCTGAGCTCGGGAGATCCCGAGGTGGCGCGCCGGGCGGCGGAGGTGAGGGAGCGGCTGGAGAAGCGGCTCGCGCCGGATCGGCACTGGGCGGGACTCGAGCGCGTCCTGGCCTGCCGGCGGCTGGCCTCGGCCGGGCGGGTCGGGGCCCTCCGGATCGCCGCCTCGGACGCGGACGCGCGCGTCCGCCTCGCGGCCGCGGCCGGGTTGACGCACTGCGTCATGGAGATCCCCCTCTCGCTCCGGACGGACCCGGATCCGCGCGTCCGCGCCGCGGCCGCCCGCACCCGCCCGCAGTCGCTTCCCGTTCCGCCGTACGCGCTCGTGCGGCTCGCCGAAGGAGGCGAATGGGGAGGCCGCCTCCAGTCCCTCTCCCCCGAAGGCGACGCGCTCGTCGACGGCGTTCCGTTCGCCGCGGAGGAAATCGTGTCGATCGCGTTCCCCGCCGCACCCGAGCCCCCCGGCCCCCACCGCCTCCTCCTCTCCGACGGCTCGATCCTCTCCGGCCGCTTCCTCGAACTCGATCCGCATCGCGTGCGTTTCGCGGCCGCGTGGGGCCTCCTCGACCTGCCGCGCGACCGCGTCGCCGCCGTCCTCCTGGGAGACGACACGCCCGATGAATTGCCGCCGAAGGGAAACCCGGTGAGATTCCCGTGCTGCACGCCGGATACCCGCGGACGGACAGGGAGGCGCGTCGAGGAAGAGATCCTCCACGCCGGCCGGCACCCGGCCGCCGGGCCGGTTCTGGCCGCGACCCCATTCGGCATCACGCTCCCCGGCGGGACGGCCGGTCCGTGGATCGCCGTCCGCCTCTCGACGACGCGCGTCCCCGCCGGCCCCCTCCGCCTGACCCTCCCCAACGGCGACACCCTTTTCGGCGCCGTCCGCGACGGACGCTTCCAGTCCCCCTCCATCACCGCCGATCTTCTTCCGCGCGCCCGTCTTCTCGAGCACTCCCGGGCCGGTCCGGGGCTCCGGTTCGTCGCGTGCGCGGGGCAGGACACCGTGGTCGCCCTGCGGCCGGACGGTTCCCAGGCGTTCGCGCTCGAAGGCCTTTCGAACCCGCACGACGTCGATGTGCTCCCGGACGGCGGCGTTCTCGTGGCCGATCGCGGCCACGGCCGCGTGGTGGAGTTCGGGCCGGGCGGGGAAGAGCGCTGGGAGACGGACGCGGCCGCAGATCCCGTGGCGGCGCAGCGGTTGCCCGACGGCAACACGCTCATCACCGACCTCCATGGCCGGAAAGTCGTCGAGGTCACCCCCGCGGGCGCCGTCGTCTGGAAACTCGAGGGCCTCGCCATCCCGATCGAGGCCGACCGGCTGCCGAACGGGAGGACGCTGCTGTGCGAAGCGGAGGCCCGCCGCGTCGTCGAGGTCGACGCCGCGGGGTACATTCACTGGGCCTACGAGGGCATCACATACCCCGCCGACGCAGACCGCCTCGAAGATGGATCGACGGTCATCACCGACCGGGACCTCGGCGCCGTTCTCTGCGTCGGCCCCGCGGGCGAAACACTCTGGACATGGGCCGACCTCCGCGATCCGTTCGACACCGACGCCCTTCCCGGCGGTCGATTCGCCGTCGTGCTCCGTTCGCAGGGGGAAGTGGAAGAACGCCGCCCGGACGGGCGGGTGATGAAGTCGGTGACCGGGCTGTCCGGGCCGCTCGAAGCGGAGTAGGTCCCGCTGAACTACCAGCTTCGAAAATAGACGCGCGGCGCGAGGATTTGGCGGCGGTGGACGGTCGCGATTGGCCACGAAAAGGCACAAAGGGCACATAGAGGAGACGGTCGAAGTGGGGGCGAGCGAGCGAAGCGAGCGAGGTCCGACCGCACCGTAGATCGAATTCTTCTCACGCTCTCACTTGCCGGCCGATGGAGGATCCCGGACCGATTTTTTCTCAAACTCTGACCGCGGATGGAACGTGGGGCCGCGGCAAGCCGCGACCCCACGGACTTCTGCTCTGCTTACCGACCTTCCTTCACCCCCGACAGCCGCTCCACCCCGACGTAGAACTTGTTCCCACCCTGGAGCCCGATTTCACGCAGGACCTCGAGCTCCCGCAGCCGGATCATCTGCGGGTTCGCCGCCAGCACCTTGGCCTCCTTCTCCGCCGCCGCCAGCCGCTGCTCCGCCACCTGCGCCGTCACCAGCGCATCCAGCTTCACGACCTCCGCCTTCTTCGTCGCCGCGATGAGAAGCGCTTCACCCTCGCGCTCCGCCTCGATCGCCTTGTTCATGACCTCGCGGAGGTTCCCGGGGAACGCCAGGTCCTTGACGTCCGCCCGCACGACCTCGACGCCGTACGTCCCGGCCGATCGTCCGACGTCCTCGCGCACCGCGTCCGAGATGTCGTTCCGGTCGCGCAGGATCTGGTCGAGCGTCCGCGTCGCGAGGAAGCGCCGCGCCGCGAGCTGCACGTCCTCGTACAGCCGATCCTCGTAGGCCTCGACGTTCCGGACCGCGGCCTCGGGGTCCGTGACCTTGAAGTAGACGAGCAGCGACAGCCGGATCGCGACCTTGTCCGCCGTCAGGATCTCCTGGTTGCGGATCGTCGACGAACGCTCCCTCAGGTCCACGAGCGCGACCTCGCGCCGGGGCGCCCACGGCCACGCCCACGAGACGTGGCGGCCCGGGCGCAGAACGCGCACGAGCGCGCCGTCCTCGTAGAGGAGGCCGGCCCGGCCTTCGCGGACGATCGTGACCTGCTTCAGCATTCGTCGTGCCCCTTAAGAGGAGGGAGCCCTTCGACTCGCTTCGCTCGCTCAGGGCAGCGCCCCGAGAACGGGCTGGCGAAATCGAATTCGTATCAGCAAAAACGGAGGTGGCGTCCGATGGGCGCCCTATGTGTAGGACGGTGTTCCGAGAAAGATTCGGATTGGCCGAGTCGAACGGCCGAACCATTCGTAGTCCGCTACCTGGACCCAGGACGCGAAGCACCTCCGGACTGTTGATGATCGGGGGGCGGAAAAGGTTCATGGGAAGGGGGGAAGGGCGGGAGGGCGGGAGGGCGGAAGGGTCGTCGAAGAGTCTCGAATCGCTAACATGGCAGGGATTCCATCAAGGATCTCATCCATGAGAACCCTCCTGCCACTGGCCATCGCCTCCCTCGTCGTGGGATTCGTAGCAGGGTACTTCGCGCGCGACTCAGTGAGCGCGCGCCAGCCTTCACACGCCGCACCGGCAGCAACCGGCCCGGGCGACGCCACTTCCCTGGACCACACTGCCATGCTTCCCGAGGACCTCTCCGAGTCCCAGCGCGAAATCGTCCGCCTGCGGGGCCAGCTCGACCTCCTCCTCGCCACGCTCGACGCCCACGACCGCATCAACCTGCTCAAGGTTCTCGAGCGCCTCCAGAAGCTTGAGACCGAGACCCGCACCCAGCGCGACCAGCTCAACGACGCGCTCGGGAATCCCGCAGGCGGCGCGATCGTGACGCTCCGCTTCCTCGACGGCGAAGTCTCGCGGCGCGAAACGGAGCTGAAGGATCTCGAAACCCGGCTTGCGGACCTGTGGGTGCGCCTCGCGCGCGGCCGTGAGAACCCCGCATGGCCGGACTACGAATCGCAAACGCGCGAGATCAAGCGGCGCGCGGAGGAGCGGAGAAAAGTGCGTCGAATGCAGGAGGACTGGCTTCTCGACGAAGTGCGTCGGGCGAAGACCTGGGAGGAGTTCTACAAATTCGCCCGCGAATTCGAGGACGAGGAACTGCTGGAGTACGCGATCGCCGAGCGGCTCTCGGGCGAACTCGGCGGCGACGACCTCCAGGAGCGCGTCCACCTCGACTCCCTGGTCGACGACGAACAGGCCGCCGTCACCGCCGAGGTCGTCCGATTCTGCGGCACCGAGGACGAACTCCTCCGCCGCGCCGCCGCCGGCGGCGCCGTCACCGCGGCGCTTCATATAGAAATCCGCCGCATCCGCGCCGAAGTCCGCAGCCGCTACGGCCCCTTCTACCGGATGTGGTTCAGCGACCGCGAACTCGAGACCCTGAGCGCCCAGCTCCGCACCGAAGCACCGCCGGAAGTATTCGCCGAAGGCCCCGCGACGGCCCCGGGCACCCGGCGCGTGCGCGTCGGGGGCGGCCTGGGCCCGTAGGTGGAAATGGTTTTCGTGGCGGGGTGGTAAACTCCACCCCGATTCCAAAGAGGTCGCGTCATGTTCTCCCGGTCGATCGCCACCCTGCTTCTCCTCGCCTCCCTCGCCTCCGGCGACGCCGTCATCCTCAAGTCCGGCGAGCGGTTCATCGGGGACGTCTCCGAGGAAGGCGATTCGCTCCGCGTCCGGAACGACCGCTTCCCCGACGGCGTCCTCGTGAAGAAGGCCGACGTCAAGGTGCGCTACCCGGCGCCCGACGCGATGCTGGGGGAGTTGGCGGCGAAGGTGCGGAAGGCGAAGGACCGGTACGACGAGGGGAAGCGGGCGGCGGACCCGAATCCGGCGATGAAGGACGTGCTGGACCAGTTGTTCGATCCGGAGCTGGAGGCGGCGGACGCGGCGGAGATCTACCCTTCGCACAAGGAGGCGTTCAACGACATTCTGAAGGGGATTCACGAACTGCGGAAGCTGGCGCGGGACGGGCAGAAGCTGGAAGGGCCGAAAGTCGACCCGAAGCCGGTGCCGAAGCCGGATCCGAAGCCCGATCCGGTGCCGGATCCGAAGCCCGATCCCAGGCCGAAGCTGCCCGAACCGGAGCCGGGCGATTTTACGGATCGGGCCGCGGTGTTCCTCGCGGGGCCGGAGGGGGCGTCGGCGTCGGATCTCGAGAAGGCGGCGAAGGCGATGGCGACGCGCTGTGCGTCGTACGGCTACAAGGGCGTGACGGGAAAAGTCGAGCCGGGTGCGCGTCCGCTGGTGCGGCTGGAAGTCGATGGCGGATTCAGCGCGACGATGGTGCAGACGATTTCGATCCTCGGGCGGTACGCGGCGAAGTCGTTCGAGATGCGCCTCTACTACGGGATGACGGCGGGGGAGAAGGAGCAGTTCCCGATTCCGCGCGCGGACGAGGTCGCGGGCGCGAAGGCGCCTCCTGGCGCGAAATGGTGCGCGCGCGTGCGGTTCAACGCCGACGGCCCGGACGCGCCGCGCGAGCCTTCGATCATGCGCCTCGCGCCCGTCATCAACCGCGGGGAGATCATGCCGCCTTACCGGGACAAGCCGGACTACAACCAGTGGTACTACGTCGTCAGCAACGCGGCCGAGGCGAGGCTGGTCCCGGTCGCGAGGTCGGGCGCGACGATCCGGAGCGAGATCGTCGTTGACGACGTGCTGCTGGTGACGGACATCACGCCGACGCCGCAGGAGCATCCGAAGGACGGGCGGGTGTGGTGGCGGCATACGTTCAGCGAGAAGGAGAGGAAAGTGATCGATGCGTACAGGGGGGCGGGAATGCCGGTGGGGTTGAGGGTGGTCGAGGGGCCGAAGTAGACGGGGAAGGACAATTTTGAATTATGAATTTTGAATTTGACCCGCATCCGAATGGCTCACAATTAATAATTCAAAATTCATAATTCATAATTGGTCTTTCTTTTCCGTCCCCCCCAGCCAGTCCCTCACCACCCCCTCCCGGTCTCCGTCCACCTCCGGCGGCCTCTTCAATTTCGTCTCCCCGAACGGCGACCCCAGCGCCTCGCGCCCGTCCGAGAGATGCGAGACCATGCCGCGCGCGCGGACCTGCTCGTCATGAAGCGCCTCCGCGACGTCGTAGACCGGGCCGATCGGCAACTCCCTCTCCCAGAGATGGTTCACCCACCAGTCCCTCGGGTGCTTCGCGAACTCCGCTTCAAGAAGCGCATCGAGCGCCGCGCGGTTGATGCGGCGGGAGGCGGGGTCGGAGAAATGGTGGTCGTCGGCGAGGCGGGGGAGGCCCATGGCGTCGCAGAAGGGTTTCCAGAACTTGGGGGTGAAGATGGAGACGGCGACGAACTTGCCGTCGCTGCAGCGGTAGGCGCGGTAGGGGACGTTGTAGGAGTGGGAGGAGCCCTGGGGGGCGGGGGATTTCTGTCCGGCGAGTGTGAACTGGGCCATGTAGGTGAGGAGGGAGACGGAGCAGTCGAGGAGGGAGAGGTCGATGTCGCGGCCCTTGCCGGTGGTGGCGCGTTCATGGAGGGCGGCGAGGGTACCGACGGCGGCGAAGAGGCCGCCGGCGAGGTCGCCGGTGGGGATGCCGTGGCGGCAGGGGGCGCCGCCGGGTTCGCCGGTGGCGCTCATGGCGCCGCTCATGGCCTGGATGACGAGGTCGAAGGCGGGGAGGTCGCGGTACGGCCCGGTGGCGCCGAAGGAGGTGATGGCGCAGGTGACGAGGCGCGGGTTGGCGGCGCGGAAGGCCTCGACGTCGCAGCCGAGTTTTTTCGCGGCGCCGGGGCGGAAGTTATGCCAGAGGACGTCGGCTTTGGCGGCGAGGCGGGCGAGGAGGGCGCGCCCGTCCTTCGTCTTGAGGTCGAGGGCGATGGAGCGCTTGTTGCGGTTGACGGCGACGAAGTAAGGCGAGTCGGGCCCGCCGCCGATGACGCGCGTGGGGTCGCCGCCCTTCGGGTCCTCGACCTTGACGACGTCCGCGCCGAGGTCGGCGAGGAGCATGGTGCCGTAAGGTCCGGCGAGGACGCGGGTGAGGTCGAGGACGCGGAGGCCTTGGAGCACGGCGGTCATCATAGCGGGGGACGGGGGACAGGCAATCGATGGTCGGCAATCGGAAGGAAACGCTGTCCGACGCGCTCGACCACGTCGGCCCAAAGGCGTACAATTGCCGTCGCATGAGTGTGCTCAGGATAGAACTGCCGGAAAGCCTGCTCCTGGCCTGCGGCCAGAGCCGCGAGGAGTTCGCGCGCGAAGCTCCGTTTCTTCTGCTCCTGAAGCTCTTCGAGTTGGGGCGGGTTTCCTCGGGCAAAGCCGCGGAGATGTGCGGGATCTCTCGCGCGGAGTTTCTGATGCGCGCAGGCGCCATGGGGGTCCCTGTCGCCGACATCGATCCTGAAGAGGTCGCCGGGGAATTCGGGAATGCCTGAGACCGCCGCTGTCGTGAACAGTGGCCCCGTGATCGCTCTCTCCATAATCCGCCGGCTGGAACTGCTTCGCGAGTTGTTCGCCGTTGTCCATCTGCCGGAGGCCGTCTACCATGAGGTCGTCGACCTGGGGATGGGCCGGCCCGGCAGCGAAGAGCTGAAGAGCGCGGTGTGGACACACCGCGTCAGGTCGGAGCCGGACCCGCTGCTTCTGCGCGAACTGGGTCGCGGCGAAGCAGAAGCGATCGCTTTCGCGGTTCACACACCCGGAACCACCGCCGTGCTCGACGACAAGCGCGCAAGACGCATCGCGAGAGTCGCCTACAACATCCCATTCGTGGGGACGGCAGGGCTTCTGGTCAGGGCGAAGCGTGCCGGTCTCATCCTGGCAGTTCGGCCCGCCATCGACGCCCTCCTCGCTGCGGGGTACTTCCTTTCCGATTTCACGGTGAGGGAGGCACTCAAAGCTGCGGGTGAGTCACCGGTCTCGTAGCGTTCCTCTACTTGACACGGTACAGAAGGGCGCCTATGCTTGCGTCATGGTGCAAATACGCAAATATCGCTGCTGCTCTCCCCGGCAGGCCGCGCGGTCGGTGCGGCCGATCGACGCGCTGCTCGAGCCCGAGGTGTTCCGCGCGCTCTCCGATCCGACGCGGCTCTGCCTCCTCGCGACGCTCGCGAAGTGCGCGCGGCCGTGCTCGGTGGGCGAGATCGCCTGCTGCACGCCCGTGGACCTGTCGGTCGTCTCCCGCCACCTGGCCGCGCTCGCGCGCGCCGGGGTGATCGAGGCCTCAAAGACCGGTCGCACCGTCTCGTACCGCGTGAAGTTTCCGGAAGTCGTCAGCCGCCTCCGGGCGCTCGCGGACGCGATCGAAGAATGCTGCCCGGACGGCAAGACCCCTTCAAAGATCCGAAAATGAGAAAGGAAATCGCCATGAAGAACACGAAACACGATCCCGAGAAGATCCGCGAAACCGTCCGCGCCGGCTACGGGAAGATCGCCCGCGCCGAAACCGAAAGCTGCTGCGCACCCTCGTCCGGCGGCGGCTGCTGCGGGCCCGCCGCGCTCACCGCGGATCAGGTGGCCGCGGCCATCGGCTACGGAGAGGCCGAGCTGGCCGGCCTGCCTCCGGGCGCCAACCTCGGACTCTCCTGCGGCAACCCCACCGCGATCGCCTCGCTCCGCCCCGGCGAAACCGTCCTCGATCTCGGCTCCGGCGGCGGCTTCGACTGCTTCGTCGCGGGCCCGAAGGTCGGCCCGGCCGGCCGCGTGATCGGCGTCGACATGACCCCCGACATGCTCGCGCGCGCGCGGCGCAACCTCGCCGCCTACAGGACGCGCAGCGGCCTCGACAACGTGGAATTCCGCCTTGGCGAAATCGAAAACCTGCCCGTCGCCGACGCGAGCGTCGACGTCGTCATCTCCAACTGCGTCCTCAACCTCTCACCCGACAAGCCCCGCGTCTGGCGCGAAATCGCCCGCGTCCTCATGCCCGGCGGCCGCGTCGCCGTCTCCGACCTCGCCCTCTTCAAACCCCTCCCCGAATCGGTCCGCACCGACGTCGAAGCCCTCATCGGCTGCATCGCGGGCGCCGCGCTCGTGGAGGAGACGCGGGCGCAGATGCGGGAAGCGGGTCTCGCGGACATCGTCCTGACCCCGAAGCCCGGCTACATCGAAGCGATGACGGACGCGGAGGATCCCCAGGTGAAGCGGATTCTGGCGACGCTTCCGCGCGGGGCGAAGGCGGGGGACTACGTCACGAGCCTCGACATCGCGGCGAGAAGGGCGGGGGCGTCCGGAGCCAGACGGGAGGCCCGTGCCAGTCGTTGAATTTCCGGGGAGGAAAGAAGAGATGAGGATCACCGTCATTTGGATCCTGCTCGCGGCTTCCGCCCTGGCGCAGGAACTGGAGAGACCGCGCCAGCGGATCGCGCTGCAGGTCGCCCTCGTGGAAGGAGTGGGAAGCGTGGATTCGCTGGTGTCGGATCTGTGCGCTGATCCGGCGCGGTCGAGTCCAGCGCTCGGCATGCCGATCGAGTGGGCTGGGTTGCGGGCGGAAAGCGAAGATTGCGGGATTCGCATGCCGCCGCTGCCTGCGGTTCGGCGGCTTTCCGCGGGAAGCCCGAGCGCTTTCTACTTCGCAACGGAGCATCTGCGGCGCGAGGGCCGATGGACGATCGAGGTCTGCCCGCAGGTGATCGTGGAGGAAGATCGGGAAGGAACCTGGTTCATGCGTGACGGCATCGTTCGCACGCGAAGGGAGCCATGGGAGGGATCCTGGTGTGACGAATCGCTGATTCTCCGCGTCTTCCCCGCGGTTTCGGCCGGGCGTGACTTGCAAGTTTCCGTCCACGTCGCGACGCCGCGCTTCGAAAGGCCCACGGTGGACTCCACAGTGCCGCCCCCCGTTCACTGGACTCGGCACGAAGTCACGGCGTCGCTGGCGGACCAGGGGGTCCTGGTGATCGGACCGCTCTCCGTTCCGGACAGCTCGAGTGAGGGCCCGCGTCGGCCCGATCTCTACGTGGTCCTATCCGCCAGCCTGCGACGGGAGCCTCCATTCGAGGCCTGCGAGCATGGCCCGGCATGCCGGGACTCTCAGGGTGGATCGATCGGGCCGTCTCCTTGCCAGGCGGCTCCCGCCGACCTATTCGAGTTCCTGCCATTGCCGGGACGGGCTCCACGGCGTCGATGACGAAGTACAATGCGCCTGTGCCGATCACCGAACACTACAGGACCGAGTCCGCCGACACTTCGCCCGAGTCCGAGCAGGTGATGATCGACCTTGCGCGCCGGCGCACGCCGGGGGAGAAGGCGTCGAGGATCTGGGGGATGATGGAGTTCGTGCACGATCTCGCATTCGCGGGGCTGCGCCGCCGGCGTCCCGAGCTGACGGACGACCAGATCCGGCTTCGGCTGACGGCGCGCCGGCTGGGCCGTGAGCTGACGATGGCGGCGTGCGATTGGGATCCGGACTCGGATGAACGCTGACCGGCGATTCCATCCCGCGGAGGTATTCCGCCGCGTCATCGAGATCCTCGAATCTCTGGGCGTCCGGTATGCGGTCGGCGGTTCCATCGCGAGTTCCGTGCGCGGGATCGAGCGCTCGACGCAGGACATGGACGTGCTGGTGGAGCTGCCGGAGGACACGGTGGGGCCGCTGGTCGCGGCGTTTTCGAAGGAGTTCTACATTGCGGAGCCTGCGGTCCGCCGGGCGGTGGCGGGTCACCTGGCCTTCAACGTGGTTCACCTGCAGCAGGGCCTGAAGGCCGACCTGTTCGTCGCCGGGGGCAACCCGCTGGACGAGGCGCAGCTTTCGCATGCGACGCGCGAAGTGATCGACCCCGAAACGGGGGCCACCGCGTTCGTGACCAGTTCGGAGGTCATCGTGCTGGTGAAGCTCGACTGGTACCGGCGGGGCGGCGGGGTCGGCGACCGGCAGTGGGAGGACGTGAAGAACGTGCTGAAGACGGATCCCGGGGTCAGGCTCGAGTATCTGCGCGAGAAAGCGGGGCCGGTCGGCCTCGTCGAGCTGCTGGGGCGCGCGCTGAAGGAATCCGGCCTGGCCTAGCCCCGGGGTGCGACGCGCGCAACTCCTTTGCCAAACATCGCTTGTGGCGTGGTAACTTGCCGGTCCTGAGGAATCGGGGCCACCCCCGCAGGAACCGCGCGGCCAAGCCCCTTCTCCTCCCAACTTCCCCCCTCCCCGCTCGTTAAACCTCCCGTTCCAACCGAGAGGATTTCCCCACCCGTGTCCCCCGAAGAACGCGACCTGCTGCGCCGGTGCGAGAACGGCGACGACCGCGCCTACCGCGAACTCGTCGAACGCTTCGAACGCCCGCTCATCCAGTTCATCACGCGCTACGTCGACGACGGCGCCCTCGCGGAGGACATCTTCCAGGATACGTTCGTGCGGGTGCTCAAGAACCTCAAGGACTACCGCCCGGACGGGGCGTTCTCGACGTGGCTCTACACGATCGCCCGCAACCTCTGCCTCGACCACCTCAAGCACGTCCGGCGCGTGAAGATGACGTCGATGGACGCTCCGGTCGGGGAAGAAGGCGGCAAGGTGCTCTACCTGCAGGACGTGCTCAAGGACGGGGGCGCGCCGCCGTCGGAACGGGCGGAGCTGAACGAGGAAGAGGCGCGGGTGCGGGAGGCGCTGTGCCGGCTGCCGGCGGTGAAGAAGGAGGCGCTGGTGCTGCGCGTGTACCACAACCTGAGCTACAAGGAGATCGCGGACATCACGGACTGTCCGGTCGGGACGGCGAAATACCGCGTGCACGAAGCGTTGGAAGCGCTGGGGGCGCTGATGAAGGCGGGGCAGGGAGGAGAAGAGGAGACCGGGTCGTGAGCTGCGCTGAAATCAAAAAGAACCTGCCGGCGCTCGTACTGGGGGACCTCGAGGGTCCCGATCTGGACCGGGCGGTGGCGCATCTGAAGGACTGCGAGGCGTGCCGCGCGGAGCGGGCGCATCTCGAGGCGGCGCTGGCTGCGGCGAAGCGGCTTCCGGCGCCGGAGCCGCGGGCGACGCGGCGGGACCGGGCGGTGGCGGCGATGGTGGCGGCGGCGGAGGAGCGGCCGGCGAAGGCCGGGCGGCGGCCGTGGGGCTGGGCGGCCTCGGCCGCGGCGGTGCTGCTGGCGGTGCTGGCGACGTGGGGGGTGTCGACGGGGCGGCTCGGGCGGACGCGGGAGTCGTACGCGCTCCCGGCCGAGGACGAGAAGGGCGAGGCGCTGCTGATGCGGGCCGGCGGGTCGACCTGGGAACCCCTGGCGCCGAAGACGCGGGTGGAGATCGGCGATCGGGTGCTCACGAACGGCGGGCGCGTCTGGCTGCGCTCGACGGCGAACGACCTGGTCGTGATGGCGGACGGGACGCAGGTGATGGTGAACCGCGCGGACGCGGAGCATCCGAGCGTCATGCTGATCTACGGCGAACTGTGGGCCGAGGTCACGCCGCGCGACCGCGGGAACCTGAGGTTCGAGTCTCCCGAAGGCGAGGGGTTCGTCGAGGTCATCGGGACGAAGCTCCATCTGGAGTACCGCTGATGAACACGTTCCGGAATTTCGCGTTCGTCCTGGCGCTCCTCGGCGGCGTTCTCGTCGCGGACGAGAACCCCGTTTCGAAGCGGATCGACCTGCGCGACGCGCCGCTGGCCGACGCGATCCGCGAGGTGGAGGCGGCGACCGGGAAGAAGATCGACGCGCCCGCGCCGCTGACCGAGGGCAAGAAGGTCACGTTCGTGGCCCGCGGTACCCCCCGCGAGCTGATCGCCGCGTTCGGTGCGACGCTCGAGGGATCGCAGCAGCTCACGCTCATCGGCCAGGGAGACGGCTTCCGCGTCCACCGGTTCATTCCGCCGAAGCCCGTCGCGCCGCGGCTCGCGCCGCGCGGGCGCCGCCTCACCGTCACCGTCGTCGAAGGCACCGTGGCGCTCGTCGGCGACCGCGGCCGCGTCACCGTGCAGGCCGGCGAGAAATCCTCCGTCGCCGCGGGAGCCCTTCCCGCCGAACCCCGCCCCTGCGACACCTCCGCCGTCGCCGCGTGGCGCTTCAAGGAGACCTCCCTGTCCGGCGGCTTCGAGGCGCGCATTCCGCTGTCCGCGGTGAAGCTCAGGATCGTGGGCTGGACGGAGGACGGGCGGGCGATCGTCGAGTACGAGGTGGAGGGGACCCGCCAGCAGAGCGGGCCCATGGAGATGAACCTGGCCGGCATCGACCGGAACAAGGCGGTCGTCGAAGGCGACGAGCTCGTCCTGCCGCTCAACATCCGCATCAAGCTCGACAAAGGGGAGAAATAGATGATCCGCCGCACCGCGATCGCCCTGACGTTCGCCGGCCTCGCCGCGTCCGCCTTCGCGCAGGGCACGGAACCGCCGAAGGAGAACATGGTCGAGGTCGACTGGAACGGCGTCACGATCGAGAACCTGATCGTGATGGTCGCGAACATGACCGGAAAGGTGTTCATCTACGACCGCGAGGCGCTCAAGGCGAAGCCGCCGGTGACGCTGTCGCGCTCGATGCAGGTGCCGGAGGCCGGGGTTTACGTGCTGTTCGAGTCGGTGATGCAGGCGAACCAGCTCGCGCTGGTGCCGAAGAACCTGGAGATCGAGAAGGGAAAGCCCGGGGTCGAGGTGATCCAGGTGATCAAGCGCGAGGAAGGCTCGAAGGCCGCGGTGCCGTTCAGCGGGCCCAACGACGTAGACAACCTGCTCGCGCGCGATCAGATGATCACCCAGGTCATCCCGCTCAAATACGCCAGCGCCCGCGACATCCTCGCGCCGGCCCAGGCGCTGCTCTCCGACCCGCGCAACGTGCTCGCGAGCGAAACGCTCAACTCGATCATCATCACGGACTATGCGCTGAACGTGAAGCGCATTCTCGGGATCATCACGATGATCGACCGGAAGCAGCCGGACGTGCTGCTCGAGGTGATCGCACTGCATTTCGCGAGCGCGACCGAGCTCGAACCGAAGCTGAACCAGCTCGTGCAGACCCTTCAGCGCGCGCAGCCGCCGCGTCCCGGCGTGCCGGTGCCGCAGCAGGAGCAGGTGTCGATCGGGTCGGACTTCCGGACGAACTCGCTCATCGTGCTGGCGCTTCCCGACCGCATGACGCAGATCAAGGACATGATTTCGAAGCTGGACATCCAGCCGGAGCGGTCGCCGACGAACCTGCACGTGTACCGGCTGAAGCACGCGCGGGCGGAAACGCTGGCGCAGGTGCTGCAGTCGATCTTCGGGGGCGGGACGAGCGGGACGGCGCAGCCGCGGGCGGGGGCGAACCAGCCGTCGCGGGGCGCGGAGGCGGCGATTCCGACGCAGGGCGTGCCGCCGAACCAGCAGGTGCAGGTATCGATCACGGCGGACCTCCAGAACAACGCGCTGCTCGTCGTGGCGACGCCGGACGTGTGGGAGCCGATGGAGGCGTTCATCGCGGAGCTGGACAAGCGGCGCCCGCAGGTGGTGATCGAGACGGCGATCATCGAGGTGACGGGCAACGACCTGTTCGACCTGGGCGTCGAGCTTGCCAACGCGGGAACGCCGACCGACGGGCGCACGCGCGGGTTCGGCGGGGCGAATTTCGGGCTCGGCACGCTCTCCGATACCGACGGCGACGGCCTCCCCGACGTCAAGATCCCGAATTCGGGGCTGCAGGGGCTCACGGCCGGGATGTTCCGCGGCACGGGCAAGCTGCCGGTCCTGCTCCACGCCCTCCAGGAGAAACGCCACCTGAACGTCCTCTCGCTTCCCCAGGTCACCACCAACGACAACGAGCCCGCGACGATCACGGTGAACGAGGTCGTGACGACGGCCACCACCACGACGACGACCGGCGTATCGACGACCGCCGCAGGCACGTCCGCTGAGGCCGGCATCAAGCTCAAGATCACGCCGCACATCTCGGCGGACATCTACCTGCAGCTCGAAGTCGACCTCGACGTGTCGCAGTTCCAGGCGCGCCCGACGGCCGACTCGACCGTCCCGCCGCCGAAAACACAGCGCAAGGTGATCACCAAGGTCACGCTGCCGAACACCTATACCGTCATCGTCGGCGGACTCGTCACCGACCAGCTCCGCGAAACCGTCACCGGAATCCCCATCCTCCGGGACATCCCCCTTCTCGGCGCCCTCTTCGAACGCAGCATCAAGGAAGGGACCAAGACCACCCTCTACATCTTCATCACCCCGATCATCCTCTTCGATCCCGACTTCACGGACTTCAAGCGCCTCACCCTGCGCAAGCAGGAGTCCATCTTCCAGCTCTCCAAGCGCTGGGTCGGTGTCCACCAGCTCGGCGAGCACGAGCCCAACGCCGCCGACCTCTTCGACTTCATGAGCCCGTTCGCGCCGAAGAAGGAGGAGGAATCGAAATAGCCGCATGATCCTCCTCGAACGCTTCCGCAAGGCCCTCACCGAAGACGGCGGCCTCACCGACCAGAAGGTCGACGAGGCCTTCGGTCTTTCGTCGGAGTCCCGCGAGCCGCTCGACCGCGTCCTTCTGACCCGCGGCTTCCTGAACGAAAAACAGATGCTCCGCGTCTTCTCCCGCGCGCTCGCCGTCCCGCTTCTCGACAAGCTCGCCGACGCCACCGTGCCGGAGTCGTTCGTGTCGAAGGTCCCCGTGCAGTTCGCGCGGAGCCACAACCTGGTCGCCGTGGGGGAGGAGAACGGCGTCTACCGCGTGGCGACCTGCAATCCCTTCGATTTCCACCCCCTGGACGATCTGGCGCTTCTCCTCGGCAAGTCCGTCGCGCTGGCGATGGCGCCGAAATCCGAGATCACGAGCCTGATCAACAAGGCGTACCAGAAGAAGATGGACGTGGTGGACGAGATGCTGGAGGACCTCGAGGAAGGGGAGATGGCGGGGATTGCGAAGGAGCTCGAGGAAGGGCACGACCTGCTCGACATGGCGAACAAGGCGCCGATCATCAAGCTCGTGAACATGATGATGTTCCAGGCGCTCAAGATGCGCGCGAGCGACATCCACATCCAGCCGTACGAGGAGAAGCTCCAGGTCCGGTACAGGATCGACGGCATTCTGTACGACATGATGACGCCGCCGAAGAAGATTCAGGAAGCGATCATCAGCCGCATCAAGATCATGGGGAAGATGGACATCGCGGAGCGGCGGCTTCCGCAGGACGGGCGCGCGACGATCAAGGTGGGCGACAACGAGGTCGACGTGCGCATCAGCTCGGTGCCGACGTCGCACGGCGAGCGCATCGTGATGCGGCTTCTCGACAAGAGCGCGCGCCTGCTCGACCTGAAGGAGATCGGGCTCGACCCGATGCAGCTGCCGCTCGTGGACCGGCTGATCCGCTGCTCGCACGGGGTGATGCTGGTCACGGGCCCCACGGGATCGGGGAAGTCGACCACGCTCTATTCGGCGCTGAAGTCGATCAATTCGCAGGCCAAGAACGTCATCACGATCGAGGACCCGGTCGAGTACCACCTCGACGGCATCAGCCAGATCGAGGTCTCGACCAAGAAAGGGCTCACGTTCGCGACCGGCCTGCGTTCGATCGTGCGACAGGATCCGAACATCATCATGGTCGGAGAAATCCGCGACGGCGAGACCGCCGACATCGCCATCCAGTCGTCCCTCACGGGGCACCTCGTGTTCTCGACCCTCCACACGAACGACGCCCCCGGCGCCATCACCCGCCTTCTCGACCTCGGCGTCGAGCCTTACCTCGTCGCGTCCTCGCTCGTGGGGGTCGTGGCCCAGCGGCTCGTGCGGCTGATCTGCACGGGGTGCAAGGAACCGGAAATCGTGACGCCGGAGGCGCTGCGCTCGATCGGCCTGGTTCCGGAGCAGCTGCCCGCGATGACGCTGTACAAGGGGCGCGGCTGCGACCGCTGCCTCGGCACCGGCTATCACGACCGCACGGGCATCTACGAGGTCCTTCCGATCACCGACCCGATCCGCGAGCAGATCATCGGCAAGGTCGGAAGCACGTTCATCAAGCAGGACGCGGTGAAGCACGGCCTGCGGACGCTGCGCATGGACGGCGCGCTCAAGGTGCTGCAGGGGAGGACGACGATCGAGGAAGTCGTGCGCGTGACGCAGATGGATGTGGTTTAGGACAAGTTCAAAGAGAAAAAAGCAACTTCAAGACGATCAGATGCCGGTATTCACTTACAAGGCGTTCAGGGAAAACGGCGACACGGCCACGGGCGTGATCGACGCGGATTCTCCGCGCGAGGCGCGCTCGAAGCTCCGCAACCAGAACCTCCACGTCACGAACCTCGAGACGGTCGTGCAGGGAGGCGGAGCGGAGGCGCAGAAGAAGCGCACCCGGTGGCTCCCGAAATTCGCTTCGCGCAAGAGACAGGTTGAAATCGCCCTCGTGACGCGGCAGCTCGCCACCCTCCTGTCCGCCGGCACGCCCCTCAACGAGGCGCTGAAGGCGGTCGTCGAGCAGTCCGAGAGCACCGCCGTCCAGGCGCTCATGCGCGACGTCCGCGAGCGGATCGGCCAGGGGGCCTCGTTCGCCGACGCACTCAACAACCATCCGGCCTATTTCGGCGATCTCTACGTCAACATGGTGCGGTCCGGCGAAGCCTCCGGCTCGCTCGACCAGATCCTGTCGAATCTCGCCGACTACATGCACGCCCAGAACCGCCTCGCCGGCAAGATCGTCGCGGCGCTCACCTACCCCGCCGTCATGGTCGTCGTCGGCCTCGGCGTCGTCACCTTCCTCCTCGGCTTCGTCGTGCCGCGCATCCTCGACGTGCTCGAAAAGCAGAAGATCGCCATGCCCCTGCCGACCGTCATCCTCGTGAGCATGACCAACTTCCTCCGCGGCTACTGGCCCGTCCTCCTCGTCCTCCTCGCCGCCTCCTGGATCGGCTTCAAGCTGTTCACGTCCACGGAGAAGGGCCGGTACGCCTGGGACGGCTTCGTGCTGCGCATGCCGATCCTCGGCGAGCTGTTCCGCAAGCAGGCCATCTCCCGCTTCGCCTCCACGCTCGCCACTCTGCTCGAGAGCGGCCTGCCGGTGATGGAGGCGCTTCAGATCACGGAGCGCATCATGGGCAACGTGGTGCTGGCGGAGGTGATCGCGAAGGTGCGGAGCCGGGTCATGGAGGGATCGGACATTTCGGCGCCGCTGAAGCAGTCGAAGCTCTTCCCGCCGGTGGTGTCGTACATGGTGGCGATCGGGGAGGAGTCGGGGGAGCTGGAGAGCCTGCTGCGTAAGGTTTCGGACTCGTACGACGAGGAGATCGAGCTGACGACGCAGAAGGTGACGAGCCTGATCGAGCCGCTGATGATCGTGTGCATGGCGGTGGTGGTGGGGTTCGTGGTGATGGCGGTGCTGCTGCCGATCCTCGATCTGTCGAACATATAGACCCAACGCCGCGGCCGTTTCCTCGTTTAATACTCAGAGTTTGAGCAAGAATCGATGGGGGCACAGCGGCGCCGGCGAAAACAGCGTTTCCAGTCCGGGAACTTTGTGAGCGCCGTCGCCGCAGGCCCCCTTCCATCACGTACAATCAAGGGCCTTGAACCGTCCCTGACACGCCAGGAGGAAAGATGCTTCGCCGCAACGCCCGCCGCTCGGGTTTCACGCTGATGGAGCTCATGATCGTCCTCGTCATCATCGGGGTGCTGGCCGCCGCGGTCGTGCCCGGCCTTGTGAACCGCGCCGAGAAAGCCAAGGTCGCGCGCGCGAAGGCGGACATTTCGAACATCGCGACGCAGGTCAAGATGTTCAAGGCGGACAACAGCCGTTATCCGGAGTCGCTCAACGACCTGACCACGAAGCCGTCGTATGCGAAAGAGTGGCCGGAAGGCGGGTACATCGAGAAGCTCTCGAAGGATCCCTGGGACAACGACTACATCCTGCGCGTGCCGGGAGACAACGGGAAGGACTACGACGTGATTTCCTACGGCGCGGACAATGCGCAGGGCGGCGACGGAAACGACGCCGACCTGTCGTACTGGACGATGAACGATAAGAAGGACGGCAAGTAGTCCGGACCCGCCGCCGGTTCCGGGGCGGAGGGAACCTGAAATGACGACGGCCGCCATCGGAAGACCGGCCTGCTCCGGGCGCCCGCGCCGCGACCGCGGCTACACGCTCATTGAGATGTCCGTGGTGCTCGTGATCCTCGGCATCATCCTGTTCGTCATGATCGGCCGAGTCGACTACCTGCTCCCCAAGTACCGAGTCCGCGCCGGCGTGCGCGAAGTCGCGGCGACCCTTCGGCTCGCGCGCAGCCAGGCCATGTCGACGGGGATGCCCCATTACGTCCAGTACGACCTGTCGAAGGGCACGTACTGGATTCTCGCGCCGGAGCCGGAGAAGTCGCCCGAGGACCTGGAGGGGCTCGAGGACACGACGGAGAACGCGTTCAAGCAGTACACGTACAAATGGGTCCGGACGATGGAGAAGAAGATCCCGGACCAGGTGGTGATCGAGAAGATCCTGTGGTCGGCGGACGACCCGGCGGAGGGGGATCCGGTGACGATCGAGGTGACGCCCTACGGGTCGATCCGGCGGCACACGGTGTGGATCACGGGGACGGAGGACGGCGCGAAGTTCACCGTGTCGACGAACCAGGTGACCGGATTCGTCGAGTACCAGGACGGGCACGTGCAGCCCCCGGTTCTCGAGAGGGCGGCCGACCAGTGATCCGGAGGCGCCACGGGCGGTCGGGCTTCACCCTCCTCGAGGTGATGATCTCCCTCGCGATCATCGCGACGACGATCTTCGCGCTGCTATACATGCGCACGCGCGCGATCGAGCACACGGGGTCCGCCCGCGAAATGCGCATCCTCTGGACGCTCCTCCAGCAGAAGGTCGGCGACTTCGACGAGATCGCCTACGACGACTACAAAGACGGCACCGAATCGGGGAGTTTCGAGGACGCCCCTCTCGACAACGTGGTCTGGGAGCGGACCACGGAGAAGGTCGAAATGACGATGATCGAGAAGGTGGACGACGACCATCCGCGCGAGATGTGGAAGATCACCGTGCGCGTCATCTACACGCGGCCGGACCAGACGCAGAGGAAAGTCCAGGCGCAGTTCTACCGCCTGCTCAAGGAGGACGACGCGCAGGAACCGCCACCGGGCGGGGGAGGCTAGGCGTGCGCGGCCGCCGCGGATTCACCCTCCTCGAAGTCCTCCTCACGATCACGATCACCGCGATCATGATGGGAATCATCTACGGCGTGCTCGTCTCCACACTTCAGGCGCGCACCCGCCTGGAAAGGACCACGGAGGTCGAGGAAGCGGGTCCCGTGCTGCTCAAGATGATCTCGGACGACGTCGCGGCGGCGTTCGTGCCGCCCGTTCCCGATCAGCCGCCGCCCGGCGAGGGCGAACCCGCCCCCGCCAACCCCGCCTACTTCCTCGGCAAGGACGAAACCGGCGCCGGCGGCGACGCCGACGTCCTCGACTTCGTCTCCTCGCGCGACATCTGGGACCCCGATACCCGACGCGTCGCCGATTTCGCCGAAATCGGCTTCTCCCTCAAGGCCAGCGACACCTACCCCGGCCTCTCCCTCCTCGTCCGCCGCGAAGACCCGTTCATCGACGACAAACCCCAGGGCGACGGCGTCCTCCAGGAAATGTACCCCCGCGTGAAATCGCTCAACCTGGAGTACTGGGACGGGGAAGAATGGCAGACGAAATGGGGGGACGACGAGGCGCAGAAGAAGATGCTGCCGAGAATCGTCCGGATCACGCTCGTTCTCGTGCCGGACGAGGAGAAGGCGAAGAACAACGATCCGACGGGAGAGAAGAAGTACGTGATGGAAGTGAGCCCGGTGCACTAGGCCGGGCTAAAGAACGCCGAACATTCCGGCCCTCATCGGTTCGGGCCACAATTTCCCGCCGCCTCGACCGTTATTCCCTTCACAACATCCTCGTTCCACTCATTCAGGGAGGACCGACACATGCATTGGCTCGCAAGCTCGATCATCGGCGCGGCCGCTTCGCTCATGCCGCTCGCCGCCGCCGCGGACGAACCCCGTCCGGCGCGCGGGGAGGACGACCTCAGGGCGCTTCGGGACCGTGTGGAGGAGATGAACCGCGAGGCGGAGCTGGAGTTGATGCGCGAGGACGGTCCGCGCCGCGAGCCGCGGCGTGAGGGGAACCGGATGGAGCCGGGTCGTCCGGGCGAGCCGGGGCGGCCGCCGCGGGCGCCGGAGCCTCCGGGTCCGGGTCGCGACGGGATGCGTCCGGGAGGGCCGGATGGACCGGGGCCGGACGGCCGGCGGCCGGGCGGTCCGGAGGGGCGCGACCGGAGGGCGGCTCCGGACCCGGTCGGGCCGGACGGACGGCCGGGGATGGACCGGCCGCAGGAACGTCCCGAGGACATGGAATTCGAGCTGCGCATGCGCGCGCGCGAAATCGAGCACCAGATCGAGAACCTGAAATGGGAGCTGGAGACGATCCGGCTGCGCATGGAGCACCTGCACGGACAGGGCGGCAAGGACCGGCCCGCTCCCGGGCACGGGATGCAGGGACCGGGGCCGGAAAAGCACCCGGGCGGCGATCCTCGCCAGGAGCTGGTCCGTCGGCTCGAGGAGCTGGAGCGCGCCCTCGTGAAGGCGAAGGAATCCGGCGACCGCGGCCGCGCGCGCGAACTGACGCAGGAGCTGGAGGCGGTGCGCGGGAAGCTCAAGGGATTCGAGAAGAACCCCGCGGGCGACGACGGCGACCACCGCGCGAAGCTGAAAGCCGCAGTGCCCGAGCTGCGTCAGGCGATCGAACAGGCCATGAAGCGCGGGAATCACGACGAGGCGAAGGCCCTGCAGGCGAAGCTCGAGCACGTCATGAAGGAACTGACGGGCGCGGCGCAGGAAAACATGGACCGGGCGCGCGGGGAGGTGAAGGAGAAGTTCGCGGCGCACCTGGCGGAGCTGGAGCGGCGGCTGATCGAGGCCAAGGAAAGCGGCAACGAGGAGATGGCGCGGCAGATCCGGCAGAAGATGGAGGAATTGAAGAGGATGTTCGAGGAGAAGATGAAGGGCGGGGAGCCGAAGAAGCCGGAGCCGAAGAAGAAGCCCCGCATGATCTGAACGACCGGCTTTGATCCAGAAGGTAGCAGCGCCCGGAGCGAGTCATGGCTCCGGGCGTTTTTCGATTGGCCGGCCGGGTTCGGCGTTCGGCGTTGGGGTACACTCGCCCGCGATGACGGAACCCCACCTGTGGGCGCGGCCCCTTCAGCCCGAGTTCGCAGACGACTTCTTCAAATTCCACGACCGCGCTGACTGCGGGGGGTGCTGGTGCATGTACTGGCATTTCCCGGGGACCAACGGGGAATGGGGCGCTGTGGACAAGGCGAAGCTTCGGGAAGAGAAGTGCGGCCGCATTGCCTCGCAGGGAGACACGGGGATGATCCTGTACGAGGACAAGGAGCCCGTGGGCTGGTGCCAGTTCGGTGCGCGAAAGCACTTTCCGAAACTTCTCGAACGCCTCAAGCCCCCTCCCGGCCCCGACGATCTCTGGTGCCTGAACTGCTTCCTGATCGCCCCCGGCCGCCGCCGGCAGGGCTACGCGCGCGCGCTGCTCGCGATCACGCTGGAGCATCTGCAGCGGTTGGGCGTGAAGGAGGTCGAGGCGTACCCGAAGCCGGGACAGCACGAGGACGGGGAAGTCTGGATGGGGCCGGAGAAGCTGTTCCTGGACGCGGGATTCACGGGAGTTCCAGGGGCCTCCGGCGGAGCGGTTGTCCGGAAGCGTCTCGGCTGAGCGACGTTCCGCCGGCGCAGCGACATTTACGCTTTCACACGCAGGGTCTTCGCAAGAACCACGCTTCGATAGTTCGTCTCGTTCCACTTCATGTCGCCCATCCGGCGATAACCTCGTTTCTCGTAGAGCGCGATGAGGCCGAAGGCCGTTTCCGCCGTGTCGCATGCCATGGTCGTGCATCCGGCCGACCTGGCCCCGGCCTCGGCGCTTTCGAGGAGCAGCGCCCCGATTCCCGTTCCCTGGTGTCGGGGATCGACTGCGAACTGTCCGAAAATCGCGATTTGTGGATCCCGGTAGTGTCCGCATCTCTCCGCCGCGTTCCCTTTCCGCCAGGTGATGGTGCCCAGGATCCGTCCTCCCTGGAGAGCCAGGCAGGTGAAACCCCGGGCGCAGCGGGATTTCGATGCCGGGGAGCATGCTCCCGCGATCCTCCATGGCCGTTTCGACTCGTGTACCTATTTCTCCTCCGGCCGGATTCTGACGCGAAATTCCGCCGTCGCCCAGTCCTCCCAGAGAGGCTCCGTGTACTTCCGGCTCTCAAAAAAGTCGAGGTGATAGGAGCCGTGCACGAAGAAGGTCCCGGGCTTCTCGAACGAGAACCACAGCGCCAGGTCGACTGGATGCTCGAAGACCTCTCCCGGTTTCAGCTCGCGGATCGTGGAGATACCGCCCATGTGCTGATCGGAGCCGATGTCCGGCAGGGGCTTGTCGCCGTCCGTGGCGCGGAAAACGAACTGGTTGTCCCGCGCCGCGCGGTTCCTTCCGCCGACCTGGAAGTAGACGGCCGTTTCTCCCACGTTTTCGATGCGGAGCGTGATGGTTTTCGCGCCCTCGACGCCGAATTCCTCCTCCGCGGGCACGAAGCTCACCGACAGACGATGCCCCGGATGAACCCTGAACTTCGGCTTGATGCCGAAATGCGCCGCGACGGCTTCCGCGTTTTCCCTGCCGGAAACCTGGAATCCGAGGCTCGACGACTTGTCCGCCTCGGATCCGGAACTGGACTGCAGGTGCGCCGTTCCCTTCACCACCAGCACCGTCCGGGTGCGTCCCAGGTCCTCGATGAACGGGAACTTGAGCTGCAGCGCGTACTCCCGGTTGGCGTTGTCGCGCGACGTCAGCCGGGCTTCCTGGACTTCGTGCGTCAGCCGATCGCCCAGTCCGATCACGCGCCCGTCGGCCGCCGTCGCCTTTCGCGCCGCCGTCGCATCTCCCAGCGCAAACAACCCGTCGCCGTCTTCCTCGGCCGCCGCCGGCAGAACGAGCGCGCCCGCCAGCCCGATCGCCCACAGGATTTTTCTCATGGAAATCAGACGCATTCCGGGGAGGGGAGTTCCCTCCCCGCAGTTTTCCGCGCCGACGACGCTCGTGAATTCAGGGTTTCTTCTTCTCGTGCGAAGGGCACAGGCAAGCCGATTCGTAGGACGCTCCGATGCACAGCGCGCCGAACGCCTGTCTGAGGACTGAGGGGGGCCCACCGCCCCATTCCCCTCCGGCGCTCACTTCCGACCGGATCGTCGTGCGGAGCGCGTCCGTCCACGCTTTCCAGTTTTCGCTCCCCTTCTCTTCCATTGATCGCATTGCCACGGTGCCGAAGTACCAGTAGGTGAAGCTGTTCTGCCGCCAGGACGGTGGCGCGCCCAGCAGGCTCCGGCGCATGGACTCGATCCCCGGGTGGGTTCTGTCCACCGAGACCCAGGTGTAGGCCGTGGCGACCGCCGGATCGGGCGCCGTCACCAGGGTCGCGCCGAGCCAGGCCGCGGCCCGCGCCTTCGCCTCCTCCGGCACTTCCAGCGCGGAAATCTCCGCCGACCGGAGCGTCTGGGCGGCCCATGCGCTGGTCCACGCGTCGCCCCACGATCCGTCGGCGCCCTGGTCCCGCACCAGCCGTTCCAGCGCGGCTACCGCCTGAGGCTTGAGGATGGCGCTGTTCGTCATTCCGTACGTTTCGGTCCATGCCATCGTCGTGATCGCCTTCGAGAGCGGGTCCTCGGCGGAGCCGTTGGCGATCATCCACTTGTACGCCCGCTTCATCCCTTCCCCCGCAGTCCCGGCTTCGAATACCTCCTTCGAGAGGTGGGTGTACCCGTGGGAGAGCATCGCGAGGATCGCCAGCGCCGTAGCCGCCGATCGCGTGTAGGTGGCGCCTTCGAACGATTCCTCCTCCGCCCCGAACGAGCCGTCCTCGTTCTGGTGCGCGAGCAGCCAGCCGATCTCCGCCGGTCTGACGTGCTCGATGGGGAACTGCTGGGGCTCGTGCTTCACGATTTCCGCAGGAGACATGGGTTCGGGATCCGGCGCCCGGGCCGGCTCGGGCCGGCTCGGGACGACGAGGCCGTCGAAGACGACCTCCGCGGGCGGCTCCGGCCGGGGGCCGGGGGCGGGAGTCGGCGCGGCGGACCCCTGGACCGCCGGCTCGGATTCGTCCGTGCGGAGCCGCAGGGCCAGGAATCCGGCGATCGCGGCGATCAGCAGAAGGACCGCGCCCGCCCGGAGGGGTGTCATGGGGGTACCAACGGACCCCAGCGTTGGCGGTTTGAGGAATCCGCCTCGAACCCGTGGTCAGGAGCGTTCTCGTGTCTTGACGCGATGCGTCAATTTGACGAGCGTGCAAATACCGTTCCGCGACGGGGGGGGGGCGGCTGGTAGGTTGCCGGTCGATCCAATTTGGAGACATCCCCATGCCTTCCTCGCCTCTTGCCCGAATTGCGACACAGTTCTTCATCCTCCTGGCCCAGAACGAGAGTCGGGCTGACAAGGTGGAACTTGCGGAGGAGATCCTGGACGGGTTCGCGGCCCGCAGGGCCTGGCACCGTGATGCCCTGCGCCTGGTCTCGCCCGACGGAGAACGGGGCCTGGATCCGCTCGACGGAATCGTCGGCGTCGGCGCGGCGATTCAGCAGGTTCGACTCGGGATCCAGCGAGCCGCATCCACCGAACAGCCAGTTCTGATTCTGGGAGAAACCGGCACCGGAAAGACCCTCATCGCGGGAGTCATCCACGCCCTCGGGCCGCGGGCCGCCGAGCCGTTCGTTCCCGTGAGCGTCGCCGCTTTCGCCGAAGATCTGATCGAAAGCGAACTCTTCGGGCACGAGAAAGGAGCATTTACCGGCGCCATCAGGAGCCACCGCGGCGTCTTCGAGCGCGCTCACGGCGGCACGTTGTTCCTCGACGAAATCGGCGATCTCGCCCGTCCGCTGCAGGTCAAGTTGCTCAAAGCGCTGGAAGAGGGACACGTCCTGCCTGTGGGCGCCGAGAAGGCTGTGCCCGCCAAGGTGAGGTTCATCGCGGGGACGCATCACGATCTGGCGCATGAAGCGCAGCAGAACAGATTCCGGGGAGACCTTTTCTACCGGCTCGACGGCCTCCGCATGCTGCTTCCGGCGCTCAGGGACCGGAGGGAGGACATCGTCCCGCTCGTCATCCACTTTCTGGGGGGCGCGGAAGGCGTCCCGATGGAGCCAGCTGCGATTCGCTACCTTCAACAATTGCCGTGGCCCGGAAACCTGCGTCAACTGAAACAGAAAATCGAGTTGCTCGGAGATCTCCATCCGGGTGGAATCTCCCTCGAAGACATCCTCACCGACTGCCCGGAGCTCGTTCCGCCGGCGGACGAGCCGGATCCGGAAGATCTCTCGAACGCCGAAGACGCCTTCAGGCGGTCCCATATCCGGAAACACCTCGCCGCGTCGCACGGCTGCCGGTCGGAGACCGCGCGCCGGCTCGGGAGAAGCGAAGAATGGCTTCGCCAGGAAGTGAAGAGACTCGGCATCCCTCCGGAGTTCGGGCGTCCGGAAGCATGATCGTCGGGGCGTTCCGAGTCCGAACTCTTGGGGAACAACCAGAATTCGTTGGGGGAAACGCTCGGCTGACAAGCAACTCGGGAACAGAGTTCCCTCTGCGCGCACCTTTCCGTGCGCCTGCGCGCGATCGGCGCGGAAATTGCGATGACGGTGAGTCAAGTTCGTCACCTGGAGGTCGTCTGCGATGGCTTGCTGTCAGACGTGCGTGGTCCCGAATACTGACGGCCGCTTCGACGCGGCCCGCGTTCGTGCCTACGTGGTCTCCGCCGACAAGCTCAGCCTGGATGCGCGAAACGGTCTCATCACTGCGCTTGAACCCGCCGAGATGGGCGCCGCCAACGCCGTGCGGATCTGCCTGGTGCTTTTCGCCGGGTCGGGACCCATCAACGGCACGGTCTACCTGCAAGCCGGGAACGACCGTGCGAACTACACGGCGGTGGGCAACGTCGCCCTGAACGGACTCGGTGTCTATTCTTTCCAGGTCTCCGGAATCGCCTGCGCCCACATCCGGCTGTTCTTCGTGATCGCGTCCGGCGGCACCAGCAGCTACACCTGCGCCGCCGACATGTCGCTCGCAAAACTCTAGAATCACCACCTCATTCAAGGGAGTCCGCGATGTACACCAAGCTCTGCGACAAGCTCGTCGTGACGACGGCCGGCAGCCCCGAGTTCTCCTTCGCGGTGCCCATGGACGGTAACGCCCTCCAGCTCGAGGTGACCGTCATCAGCGTCGTCGCCGGGGCGACACTCAGCCTCGAAGTGCAGGGGACAAACGACCTCCAGAACTACTTCTCCATCCTCGGTCCGGTCGCCGGTCTCACGGTCGGGTACAAAGGCGACGCTGCGGTCAAGGCCACTGGCGTCGCCTACCAGTACGTGCGGGTGAAATGGACCAGCGTTGGGGTCGGCGGAGCGGTTGTTCTGGCCGCGGGCATTAACACGAGCCAGTTGTAGGATCGCCAAGTTGAGGAAGCGGAAGGAAGTCAGGTCGGATGTCGCGATCAGCGGGTCGGAATTCGAGCTCACGTGCATTCCGAGCACGCCATCCGGAATCTTCGATGTCGTTGTTTTGGCGGTGCGGGAAAGGAGAGCGAGACGAGACCATGCCCGATTTGACGCGAGAAGAGTTCCAGACGCTTCGAGCTCAGAATCCAAGCGTGCAAACCGGACGATCCGGAGGTATTCCCGTCGGAGCGGAGACTCTGATCGCCGTACCACCGCCTTCGGTCGGGGACTCCATGCCGCCCCGCCAGATGCCGCTCGAGTCGCAGGTTCGCCTTGGTGGTGTTCAGCAGCCGCCTGAGGGAATCGGGCTTTTAGGGACGCCTCGCCAACCCGGCGACCAGCTCCATCGCCAGTTTCGGTGGAGCCTGCCGGGGGCGAGAGGCGTAGGGGAGGGTGCGATCGTGCATTCGGCGCTTCCCGGAAGGCTCCTTTTCAATCTGCGAAGGCTCAAACTTAAGAAGAAGAAAGTTAAGGGACTCAACTACGACATCGATGTCGACGACACCGGAACGATCATTCATCGCGGAATGACCATGTGGGGCGGCTCGATTGAATTCACTTGGTATCCGACAACGACTCCCGGATGCACCTCGACCATGATCAACACAATTGAACGCACCACGACATGGGAGACCTTTGATGCATCCGGGAATCCAAGCGTGGCCAACGATGCGAAAGACAGAGATCCGCTCAACCCGCTGTTCAACATTGGCTTCGGCGTCGACGGGGCCAAGGGGCCCATGGACCCCACTTCCTCACTTGTTACCACGGGCAAGACGAAATTCGGCATGGAGTGGGTCAAGAAGCACGACGACCCGGCCATGACCAAGGGCGCCTTCCTTGCTGCAGCCCAACAAGGCGCATCGGCAGACAGGAATGCCAAGCAGGTAAAAGTGACAGTCACCTGGGTTGTCACTGCTTGGTTTGTGGAAGTCTGCAACGGAGTTTACAGCACAAGTGGTTTTCACCAAGTAACCGTGACGGCGACCATGGTGTTCAACATCGCAGGCGGTCAAGCGCAACCCGATGAAAGCGGGCAGGCGTTTGTTACAATTGACGACACCGATTCAGGCCCTGGGACCGCGGAGCAGAAGGCAAAACTGAACGGCGCAACGGCCGGATACGGAGTACGCGTGAGGTAGCTCGCGAGACTGTCGACACCGACTTTGTTGGACTGAGCGACCGAGGATGTCACGGTGGGCGACGGTAGCGATAAAGTGCCCATCGAGAATTGAAGGACGCCGAGTGACGCGTCTAGAACGGTCATTGCGAGTCAAGGTCGAATTGGTGGAGTTGGTGAAGCTCACGATGAAGGTCGATCGAAAGCAGAAGGCGCTAGTCGTGGTCGCCTTGATCTCGGCGGCATTGTTCTCGTTCACCAGCACCAGAGATCGATATGGCGATTTCCGTACGAACGAAGTCGAGTGCGAACTCAGTCAGCGGGGCACGAAGTCCGCTGAGGCCTCGACTTCTATAGTCGAAGATTTGCCGGAGAGAGGGGGCGACGCGAGCCCGCAGTTGCGCACTTCACGACCTTGCCCTGATTCCTCAGGGCCAGGTCATGGGGCGCCGTGCTGGCCGACGTTTATTCATGAGGCCGAAGATTCGGGAAAGAATCAGGATGGCGAAGTAGATTGGCCAAGCCGACACGCGACGCCAGGTCGGATCTCTCAAGACGAGGAAACCCGCAGGGCGATGGCTTCGACATTTCTCGATTTCGAATGTTCGCAGATTCCAATATGCGAGGCCGTGCAGGCGCTGTCGGAGGAGTCGCAAATGAACATTGTGGTCGACGGGCGTCATGTCAGCCTGGATACCGTGATTCTCGGTTATCTCCGATTTGAGCGGCAGCCACTCAATGAAATCCTTACTCACATCGCCGAACGAGTTGGCTTGGTTTACTGCATCGACATGGGTCTCATCGTGCTGACGACGCCTCAAGCCGCAGCGGAGTTGGAATCGACCTCCCGGGCGGTTGGTGATCTGAGTGGCGCCGATCGGCCGCTTGGGAACCTCAAGGATGTGTCTTGCGAAGTTGAGTGATCCTCGAACCTGAGAGGCCTCCAGGTGATCATGAGTCCTCCCCGGGGCTACGGATCTGCACGACCGAGCGCTCGGAGAGGAGTTCACTGAGGTCGGCTTCCGTGAGTCTGCGAACAAATGCCTCCTCACTCCCCAGCACCCCTTCCGCCAGAGCCCGTTTTTTCTCCTGCAGCGCGATGACCTTCTCCTCGATCGTGTCCTTCGACACGAACTTGTAGACCATGACGGGTCTCGTCTGGCCGATCCGGTGGGCGCGGTCGGTCGCCTGCTCCTCGGCGGCGGGGTTCCACCAGGGGTCGAGGTGGCAGACGTAGTCGGCGCCGGTGAGGTTGAGGCCGGCGCCGCCGGCTTTGAGGGAGATGAGGAAGAAGGGGGCGTCGCCGGACTGGAAGCGGGCGATTTCGTCGTCGCGTTTGCGGGTGGCGCCGTCGAGGTAGCAGAACTTGTGGCCGGCGGCGTCGAGGCGGGCGCGGACGAGGGCGAGGAACTCGGTGAACTGGGAGAAGACGAGGGCGCGGTGGCCGCCGGCGGCGAGGTCGCGAGCCATGTCGTCGAACTCGTCGAGCTTGGCGGAGAGGGAGAGCCTTTGACCCGGAAGTTTCACGAGGGCGGTGTGGAGGGCTGCCTGGCGGAGGCGGAGGAGGGCCTCGAGGACGGCGAACCGCGCGCCGTCGAGGCCGTCGCGATCGATGGCCTTCATGACTTTTTCGCGCGTGAGGAGGAGGAGCCGCTCGTAGAACTCGCGGTGGGCGGGGGAGAGCTCGCAGTGGAGGAGCGTCTCGGTTTTCGGCGGTAGGTCGCGCGCGACCTCTTCTTTGAGACGTCTCAGGATGAAGGGGCGGACGCGGCGGCGCAGCGAGGCCATGGCTTCCGCGTCCCCCGACTTGTGGATCGGGAGGCCGTAGCGCTCGCGGAAGGACTCTTCCGAGCCGAGCAATCCCGGCATCAGGAACCGGAACTGGCTCCAGAGCTCGTAGAGGTTGTTCTCGATCGGCGTCCCGGAGAGGCAGAGGCGGTGCTCCGCGCGGATCTGGCGCGCCGCGCGGGCGGTCTGGGAGTCGGAGGTCTTGATCTGCTGGGCCTCGTCGAGGATGGCGTAGCGGAAGGGGATGGCGGCGAGGTTTTCGGCGTCGCGGCGGAGGACTCCGTACGTCGTGAGGACGAGGTCGTGTTCCGGGATGCGTGGGAGGAGCTTCGAGCGGTCGCCGGCTTCGTAGCGCAGGACGCGGAAGCCGGGCGAGAATCGGGCGGCCTCGCGGGCCCAGTTGCCGACGACCGACGTGGGAGCGACGATCAGGTTCGGCCCGCTTCCCCCCCGCTCGCGGTCGGCGAGGAGCAGCGTGAGCGTCTCGAGCGTTTTCCCGAGACCCATGTCGTCCGCCAGGATCGCGTGGAACCCGCCGTCCCGGATCGACTGCAGCCAGGCGACGCCTTCCTGCTGGTACGGACGCAGCACGGCGTTGAGCCCCCCCGGCGGCCGGAACGGCGCGGGACGCGGCGGCTCGGGCACGCCCGTGGCCGCGTCCGCCGCCAGCGCGATGTCCTCCACCAGCCCCCGCTGGTTCGCGGGCAGCCGGATCCGCCCTTTCACCACCTGCGCCCCCGCCGCGCGCGCGTCCTCCCAGACCGCGCGCAGCTTCCTCAGATCGCCCTCGGGCATCGGCGTCCACGAGCCGTCGGGGAGTTTGAGGAAGCGGAGTCCCTGCGTCGACGCCGCGAACAGTTCGTCGAGGGGGATGCCGAGCCCGTCGAGGGCGGCCTGGCCTTCGATGTCGAGCCACGAGCCGGACGTGACGACGCGCACGGACGTTTTCGCGCGTCCGCCGCGCAGGCGGTAGCCGCGCAGCCCGTCGCGCCCGACGACCGGCCAGCCCAGCCCCGGCAGCCCCTCCGACAGGAATCTGAGGGCCGCCTCCCCCCACAGCCGCACCGACCAAGGCTCGCCCGCGCACCCCGCGGCGGCCGCGAGCTGCGCGCGCAGCTCCTTCTCGGCGGCGGGCGCGCGGCGCGACCAGAACGCGCCCTGCGGGTCGATGCCTTCCACCATCCCCGCCTTCTCGGCCTCGTGGACCTGCGCCGGCCCGTCGCCGTACGCGAACGTCAGCCGCGCCACGAGCGCGCCCGCGTCCTCCGAGAGCGCCAAAACCGGCCGCGGCTTCGCCGGCTCCAGGCGCTTCGAGAGCGCCCCTTCCTCGACGACGAGCGCGCCGGGCTCGGCGAGCCGGCTGAAATGCTGCTTCACGAACTTGTCCGCGGCCGCCGCCGGAATCTCGAGCGGCGCCTTGAGCAGTCCCGCGGCCGCCGCGGCGTCGCGCAGCCCGCTCACGGGTCGCCACTGCTGCCCGTCCGTCGCCCACGGCCGGCGCTCGCCGAGGATCGTCCAGCCGGAGAGGGGAAGGTCGCCCTCGTGAAGCGCCCCCATCAGCCGGAGCCCGCCTCCCTCGCGTTTTCCCAGCCGGAATTTCCACGCGAGGAATCGCTCGCCCACGCCGTGCCCGTCGCCCAGCTCGCGCGCCGCGCGCAGCACCGCGTCGACGCCGTCGGGCTTGACGCGCGTGGCGTCCTCGAGGGCCAGGGCGAGGGTATCGATAAAGCGCCGCTCGTCGTTCGGGAAGGCGTCGGGGTCGGCGGCGCGCGGGTCGAGCCGTTCGGCGTCGCGGGCGCACTCGACGTGCAGCCTCCCGTCCTCCGCGCGGAGCGCGACGCGCAGCCCGGCCGCCGCGGGCGCGTCGTGCGCGCACGCTGCCGTGAGCGCTCCCAGCCGCTCCTCCCAGTGCGAGAGCGCGCCGCCGGTCGCTTCCCCCCCCTTGTCCGCCACGGCTAGCGCGACCGCCACGATGTGTCGGCAGACGCCCTCGCAGGGGCCTTCGCAGAAGTGTTCTCCGCGCGGGCCGAGGTCGACTTCGACGTTGAACGCGCGGTCCTTGGCGGTCCGGACCTGTCCGCTCCAGAGCCCCTCGGCGGCCCGTCGCAGGCCCGCGACGCGGCCTTCCCTGAGATCGCGCGCGCCGAGCGCGTAGGTGGCGGGGGTTGTCCAGGCCTGGATGGACCGGGTGTTGAGGACCATAGGGACGTCTGCTGTATCGGCATTTCCGGCGCTGTGGCGGGAGAGGAAACCGCGGCCAGTTGCCAGTGGCCAGTTGCCGGTGGCCAGTTCACGGTCGGTCGCGCCCTGCTGGCCACTGGTCGCTGGCCACTGGCCACTTCTTTCCCCACTTCCCACACCCGCCTCTCTCCGCTATCGTGGCGCGATTCCACACGCGGCCTGCTGGCCGCATTTCCGCCCTCGAACGGAGCGAATCATGAAAAGACCCGTCGCCCTCCTGCCGTCCTTCTTCCTCATTGCGGCGTTTGCTTGCGCGGATGGCCCCGCGGATCCCGCACCGGAGCTGCCGCCGATGCGCGTCGGGGTCGTCAACCTCCGGGAAGTCTACAACGGGTTCGCGAAGGTCAAGGACTTCACGGACCGTCTCGAGGCCGAGAAGAAGGCGCAGCAGGAGGAGCTGACGAAGCTCGAGAAGGAGATCAAGGGCAAGTACGACATGCGGGATCCGCTCGCGAAGGACTCGAAGCTCCGCATGAACCTCACGGTCGAGATCGTGCAGCTCGAGGCGAAGCACGAGTTCATGGTCAAAATGTGGAACGAAACCGTGAAGAACAAGCTCGATTCCGGCGTGGCGGCGCTCTACAACGACATCCGGGACGAGGTCGACGCGTACGCGAAGGAAGCGAAGCTGACGCTCGTCTTCAAGGTGGATTCGGGCCGGCTGACGGACGACGAGGACATGGGCGCCAACAACAAGATCAACCTGCGCGGTGTCCTGTTCCACGACCCGTCCTACGACATCACGAAGCCGATTCTCACGCGCCTGAACGAAAAGTACGCGAAAGAGAAGCCGGCAGAACCGCCGAAGGACGGGGACAAGCCCGGGGACGGCGAAAAGCCGGCGAACGGGGACAAGGGCGCGAACGGCGGGAACAAGTAGGGCTCAGAGTCTGAGAAACATTCGCGTGCCGTCCCTCGCGTCACGTCCTGCACCGCGCGTTTCAGGTTGGCGGTCGAGTCGGGGTCCCTCGACGCGCGGTGCAGGCCGGCCGCTCGGGTCGTCCCGCGACTGTTTCTCAGACTCTGCGGGACAGCGCGTGGGATGCCGCCGGATTCGTAAGATGGGATCAGCTCATCGAGATCCACCTCAGCCGGCGACCTGGTCGATCATCGGGTCAATGCGGCCGTGGTCGTTGCCCCGGTCGTCCACGTCGACGCCGGCGATGAAACGGGAGCCTGTATCGGTTGAGAGCCGGACATTCCAGGCGGGACGGAAACCACCGTCGCCCATTTTCATGACGCTGGCTTCCGGGTCCGTTGTGGACACGAGGGCGTTGGGCTTGTCGCAGCGTGTGGGCGCAGACCGGGACGCCTCCGCAGATCCAGCGGTACGCGTCATGGACGCCGCAGAGTTCCTCAAGCTCCCGCGCGCTTCCCACCCCCTCGCTCGTGGCGAAGACCCACAGCGTGACGAGGATCCGGGGATCAAATGCGGGGCATCCCGCTCCCTCTCCGCGGGATTTGATCGAGTTTTCGAAAACCGAGAGACCCAGCTTCTCCACCAGGGTCCAGATCGAGCGCGCCGGGTGATCGGCCGCAAGCCGCGACTCGAGATCCATCGGCAAGAGGCGGATCTGGCGGCGCTCGGCGCACAGGAGGCGCGGCGGATCGGGCGGAATCCGAGGAGACGAAGGCGGCGCGATCGAGGCGTGGATGCCAGGCAGGGTTTGCTCGTTCATGCTTTATCTCCGATAACATAGTACGTTCCTTACATCTATATACACCAAGACTCAACCCCTGAGGTCCAGGAAGGCGGAATCTCCTCGTGAGTCGAGGCGAGTCACTCGTCAGTCAGTCCGCTGGAAGAACCCACGACATCCCTCAAACCGCAGCGCGGGTTCGTCAGAACTGGCTATGGGTAAAGCCCTTACATGAGAGTCTGAGAAAAAAGCGAGCGCAGGAGCGGTGGCCGGGACGGCGCGGGCACGAAAACACCCCGACGAGCACATTCACCCCAGGTGCCCGCGCCGGC
>JACPRD010000075.1 GCA_016190145.1 Planctomycetota bacterium
CCCTCTCGCCCTGCCCTTACCGCCCTGCCCTACCGCCATCTGACCCACCCGCCTGCGCCCCTTTCCTCACAACCGCCCCACGGGCCGACTCAGGGGGGCGAGGGATCCGGCGCGGCGTTTGCGTCTCCCGCCACTGGGGAAGAGTACTCAACACCTACTGGCGGACACCATGGTCACGCATCACCCGACGGCGGCCGCACTGCCCGCCGCTCTTGCCGATCTCGCCGTGAGGGCGCTCTCCGGCGCGCCTCTTTCGGCTCTTTACGACGAGACCGTCGAGCTTCTCCCCCGCGCGCTGGACGCCGAAGGCTGCGCGATCTACGAACGGCTTCCGGGTGGGGCGACCCTGCTGCTGGGCTCCGCGAACGGGGGCTGCGGGGGAGAATCTCCCGCCAGGGAGATCGCTCTCGATTCCCCATCGCCCCAGGCGCGCGCCTTCTCCGAAAAGCGTACGGTCCTGACCTCCCGCAAAGGCTGCCTCGCCGAGGCCTCGCTGGCGCCGTCGGAATGCGAGGCGGGCTCGGGCGTGTGCGTCCCCATCCCCGGAGATTCCGGGCTGTCCCGCGGCGTCCTTTGCGTCCACCGCGGCGCCGCGCGCGGTTTCTCCGAGGAGGAATTGCGGTTCCTGCAGGACGTCGCGCGCCTTCTCGGCGCGGCGGCCGGCCGGCCGCGCGCCGCCCCGTCCCCCGAACGCCTCCGCGAACGGTTTGAAATCGATATCGCCGGCGACTTCCTCGCCGACCCGGACGGCCGCATCCTGTCGTGCAACCCCGCCTTCGCCGAGATCTTCGCCTTCCCCTCCGCCGAACGCGCGATCGGCACTTCCCTCGCCGCGCTGGAGCCCCTTCCCGGCTGCTGGAAGGAACTCCGCGACCGGGTCGCGCGCGACGGGATCGTCCGCCGGCACGCGTGCGAACTGCGCCGGCGCGACGGCCAGGCCGTCTTCGTCGTCGTGAACGCCGTCGCGCATCTCGACGCCGCGGGCCGGCTGGCCGAGATCGCGGGTGCGATTGTCGACCGGACCGACCAGAAGCTGCTGGAGGACCAGTTCCGGCAGGCGCAGAAAATGGAAGCGGTGGGCCGGCTCGCCGGCGGCGTGGCCCACGACTTCAACAACCTGCTGACGGCGATCCTGGGGTACGGGGGGCTCCTGCGGGAGAAGCTCGAGGGCGACCGGGAGAACCTGGTGGACCTCGACGAGATCCTCAAGGCCGGCGAGCGCGCCGCCGTCCTCACGCGCCAGCTCCTCGCCTTCAGCCGCAAGCAGGTCCTGCACCCTGAGGTCCTCGACGCCGGCGAGGTCCTGCGCGGCCTCCAGGGCATGCTCCGCCGCATCATCGGCGAAAACATCGTGCTGACGCTCGTGCCCGAGTCCACCCCGGGCTGGGTGCACGCGGACCGCGGGCAGCTCGAACAGGTGATCCTCAACCTCGTCGTGAACTCGCGCGACGCCATGCCCGACGGCGGCCGGCTCACCATCGAAACCGCCACCGCCGAACTCGACGCGGCGCGCGTCCTGGACCATCCCGGCGCCGCGCCCGGGCTCTACGTCGTGCTCTCCGTCACCGATACCGGCCACGGCATGGACAAGGAAACCCTCTCCCACCTGTTCGAACCCTTCTTTACCACCAAGCCCCAGGGCAAAGGCACCGGCCTCGGACTCTCCACCGTCTACGGCATCGTCCACCAGAGCGGCGGCCTCATCGACGTCTTCAGCGAGCCCGGCCACGGCGCCAGCTTCCGCATCGGCCTCCCCCTCGTCCCGGCCCTCGGCCAGATGCGCGAACGCCCCACCTCCATCCGCCGGATGAACGGAACCGAAACCGTCCTGCTCGTCGAGGACGAACCCGGCGTCCGCGCCCTGGCCCGCCGAGTCCTCATCTCCCTGGGCTACTCCGTCATCTCCGCTGCAGACGGCGACCACGCCCTCCGCGCCTGGACCGCCGATCACGGCAACGTCGATCTCCTCCTCACCGATATCATCATGCCCGGCCTGAACGGCCGCGAACTCGCCCGCCAGCTCTCCGAACTCGGCATGACCTGCCCCGTCCTCTTCACCTCCGGCCACCCCCAGGACGAAATCCTCCGTAACGGCGTCATGGAAGGGTCCTTCGCGTTCCTGCAGAAGCCGTTCACGCCGATCGCGCTCGCGCTCAAGGTGCGGGAAGTGCTGGACGGGCGGGGGCAGCCGAAGGCCGTGCAGAGCAACGATACATAGGGTTTGAGCCGGGGCACGGTGGGGCAGTAGGATCCGGACCCGAAAGTCCTCTTCCCCACCAACTCGCACCCGGAGAGTCCCATGGCCCTTCGATCCCTCGCCGCCGCCGCGCTGCTCCTTCTTCCCCTCGCCGCCGCCGCCCAGGAGCCGCTTCCCGAAAAGAAAACCGACAACCAGGCGGGGAACGTGAAGTATTTGACGCCGAACCTGGGGACGTGGTGTCGCGGGGGGAAGGCGGGGTGGACGGAGTTTACGGTGTTCGTGAAGGAGCCGGACTTCTGCAGGATCGGGATCCATCCGGGGCGAAAGCTGGAGGGGGGGTTCCGCGAGGCGTTCGAGGCGGAGGTCGCGAAGGTGGTGGGCGAGCACGGGGCGATCAAGGCGACCAACGGGGTGAAGGAGAGCGAGTCGCGCGAGGGGTTCGCGGTGCTCCAGCAGAGCGTGGAGATCGAGGGAAAGAACGGCACGGCGTACGCGTGGTTCGTGGGGTGCCATCCCGGCGACCGGTTCGAGCTGATCGTGTACTCGGCGGGATCCGAGGCGTCGTGGACGAAGTACGCGGCGGACGCGAAGGCGTTCGTGACGAACCTGAAGTTCGCGAACGTGGCGGATGCGCCCGCCGGGGGCGTGAAGGATCCCGAGCCGGCGGCCGATCCGGGGCCGAAGGCAGGCAACGGCTATCGGGCGGGAGATCGCGTGGAGATCCTGTTCGGCGGGACGTGGTATCCGGGGAAGGTGCTGGAGGCGGGGGAGGGGAAGTGGAAGGTGCACTACGACGGGTACGGTGAGAACTGGGACTCGTGGGTGGAGGCGGAGAAGCTGCGCCCTGCGGCGGGCGGGGCTGCGGCGGTGGCGGAGCCCGCGGCGGACCCGGGGGCGGATCCGATCGTCGGCGAGCGCTGCCAGGGGTTGTGGGACACGCGGTGGTACGACATCGTGATCCTGAAGGTCGAGGCCGGCCGCTGCTTCGTGCACTGGGTCGGCTATGGGGACGAAAAAGACGAGTGGATTCCGCGCGAGCGGATTCAGCGGAAGGGAGAGGATCGGGATCTGCCGCGAAAGGGGCGCGAAGGGAATGGCGGCGGACAGCCTCCGGACAAGATGGTGGGGCAGCCGTGCGAGGTCTACTGGCACGGGACCTGGTACGAGGCGACGGTCGAGAAGGCCGAGGGGAAGAAGCTGTACGTCCGGTACGTGCAGAGGGTCGGCACCAAGGCCGAGTGGGTCGTCCCCGAGCGCGTCCGGGAGCCGGGATCGGAGTGCCGTTACCAGGTCTACCCGGCGGATGTCCCGGGCGAAAAAGGAATCGACGGACTGCACGTCCGCTATTTCGCCTCGGCAGGGGGCGGAGTGCGGCGGGAGTATCTGCTGTTCTTCGCGGACGGGCGGGTCTACAGGGGTCTGATGGCCTGCCCGCACGACACGGCGTTCAAGGCCCTGCGACTTTGCGAGCCGCGCAACTGCGGCGCGTACGGCATCACGGGCGGCAAAATCCAGTTCGCGTACGGAGGTGATGCCGCCGAGACCGGACCCATGACGTTCACCCGGACGCCCTCGGGGAAGATCGAAATCAACGACAATCCGGTGCACCGGGTCCCCTCGTTCAAAGAGGGGGACAGGCTGGACGGCGAGTACCTCTCGCGGGGTAACGCCTTCGGGACCGTCGGCGAAGAGAAGGACGGGCTGCGGGTCTTCTCCGGTGTCGTCTGCCGGTTCGTGTTCGGTCGCGACGGATCCTTCGAGCGGATCGAGACGCGTTCCGCGGCAGCCGATCGGGTAGGAGGAGAGTCGACCACCCGGAGGGTGAAGGGCACCTACACGATCCGGGCGAACACGCTCACCGCCGTCCTGGACGACGGCCGGACACTGGACTATCTGATCGTGCCGAACTGGAAGGACGAGAGGCGGAAAGAGAGCCTGGTGATCTCCGAAGACGAGTACGGCCTCGTCGAAAAATAGCGGCGAAACTGTCGGGCAACGGGGATTGCGGGTTCAATGTCGAGGTGCGCATCCTCCACATCTTCGGCGACCACAAGTGGACCGGCCCGGCCGAGCCCACGGTGAACCTCTGCCTCGCGCTGCGCGCGCGGGGGCACGAGGTGTGGTTCGCGTCGCGGAAGGCCGGGCCCGGGGAGGTCGCGGCGCTGGACGACCGGGCGAAGCAGCGGGGGCTGGAGCCGCTGCACTTGTTCTCGCTCAACAAGTGGGTGAACTTCCGGGACAACTGGGCGGACACGCGGAAGATCCGGAAGTTCCTGGAGGAGGCGAAGGTCGAGGTGCTGCACGTGCACGGGTCGCACGACCATTTTCTCGGGGGGTGGGCGGCGCGGCGGGCGCGGAACCGGCCGGTGATCGTGCGGACGTTTCACAAGGGGACGGCGTACGAGCCGGGGCTGGGGTCGAAGGTGCTGATGCGGCTGTACGTGGACGGGTGGATTTCGTACACGCCGGAGGGGCTCGCGGAGGACGTCACGAACTTCGGCCTCGCGCCCGAGCGGACTCTGGCGGTCGAGGGCGCGGTCGACCTCGAGCGGTTCGACCCGGCGCGCGCGCGGCCGTGCCGGGAGGCGCTGGGGCTGCCGGCGGAAGCGGTGGTGGCGGGAATCGTGGCGCGGATGCAGCGGCACCGGCGGTTCGGGGAGCTGATGGAGGCGGTGAAGATCGCGCTCGGGAAGGCCCCGCAGCTGCGACTGCTGGCCGTGGGGCGCGGGACGCACCGGGAAGCGGTGGCGGTGGAGCCGGCGAAGAAGCTGGGGATCGCGGACAAGGTGGTGTTCGCGGGGTACCGCGGCGGCGACTTCAAGGACGTGCTGGCGTCGATCGATTTCAAAGTGTTCCTCGTGCCGGGCTCGGACGGGTCGTGCCGCGCGGTGCGCGAAGCGATGGCGATGGGGAAGCCGGTGGTCGCCGCGCGGCGCGGCCTCCTGCCGGAGCTGGTGAGGGACGGGGAGACGGGACTGCTCGTGGACGACACGCCGGAGAATCTCGCCGAAGCGCTCGTCCGCATGGCGACCGACGCGCCGCTGCGCGAGCGCCTCGGCCGCGCCGCGCGCGAGGATGCGCTCCGGCGGTTTTCGCCCGACACGCAGGCCGCGGCCATCGAGGCCTTCTACAAGCGCGTCGCCGCGCTGGGGCCGGCGCGGTGAAAGTCCTCTTCCTCATCCAGGGCCGCACGCACCCCGCCAGCCGCTACCGCGTGCTCCAGTACCTCGAGTTCCTCGGCCCCGCCGGGATCGACTGCGAAGTCCGCGACTATCCGCGCTCGATTCCCGCGTGGATCGGCGTGCTGCGCGAGCGGCGCCGGGCGGACGTGATTTTTTTCCAGAAGAAGCGTGCGCCGAAGTGGCCGGTCGCGCGGCTCAAGGCGGGCGGCGCGCGGATCGTCTACGACGTGGACGACGCCGTGATGTTCGCGTCGAGCCGGCACGAGTCGCCGGACGCGCCGGCGCGCATGAAACGGTTCGAGCAGATGTGTGCGGCGAGCGATCACGTGACGGCGGGGAACCGGTACCTGGCGGACATGGCGCGGCGGAGCTGCCCGGCGGTGACGATCCTGCCGACGGCGATGGACATGCGGAAGTACGCGCCGCGCGGGCCGGCGCGCCTGAGCGGGCCGGTAGTGCTGGGCTGGATCGGAGGGCGGAAATCGCTTCCGTTCCTCAAGGCGATCGATCCCGCGCTCGCGAAGCTCAAGGCGGCGGGCGTGGACGCCGTGCTCAAGGTCGTCTGCAACGAATTCCCCGCGGAAAGCCCCTTCCCGATCGAAAAGAAAACATGGGTCGAGGCCGAGGAGGGCGCCGACGTCGCGTCGTTCGACATCGGCCTCGCCCCCCTTCCCGACGATCCGTGGAGCCGCGGCAAGTGCGCGACGAAGCTGCTGCAGTGCATGGCGGCGCGGGTGCCGTGCGTCGCGTCGCCGGTGGGGGCGCACGCGGACATCGTGAAGGAGGGGGAGAACGGGTTTCTGGCAGCGACACCCGACGAGTGGGCGGAGAAGCTCGGGCGGCTCGCGCGCGATCCGGCGCTCCGGGACTGCCAGGGAGACGCCGCCCGCCGGACGGTCGCGGAGGAGTATTCTCTTCAGGCGCACGCGCCGCGCCTCGCGGCCCTGCTGCAGTCGCTTCGGAGGGCGGCCCCGTGATCCCGAAGTTCCCGCGCGCGGACATCGAGCCGAAGACGGTGCGCGTCCTGCGTCCGCGGACGTGGATCGCGCCCGAGGTGGGGTTGCTGGACCTGGGGGGGCGGCTGGCGGTGGTCAAGGATTTCGCGGTGATTCCGCTGGTGACGCGCCTGGCGGTCGGGCTGCCGCTGATCCGGCACGAGGTTTCGATCCTGCGGCGGCTGCTCGGCGTGGAGGGTGTGCCGCAGCTCCTCGCGACGGTGGACCGCTACGCGTTCGTGATGTCGCATTTCGAAGCGCGCAGCCTGTACAAAGTGCCGGCGGCGGAGCTGCCCGCGGGGATCTTCGAGGGCGTCACGGCGCTTCTCGCCCGCATTCACGGGCGCGGCGTCGTCCATCTCGACCTGCGGCAGCGCAAGAACGTCCTGCTCTCGTCCGACGGCCGGCCCGTCATCATCGACTTCGCTTCGGCTCTGCACTTTTCGCGCCCGAGCGCCGTCTTCCGCTTCATGTGCAACGTCGACCGCACGGCGATTCTCAAGCTGAAGAACCGGGTGCTGCCCGGGTCGCTTTCGGAAGCGGAGACGGAGCAGCTCCGGTCGTTCGACCGGATGCGGAAGTTCTGGGTGATCCAGCGGCGGCGGCCGAACAAGAAGGATCGGCTGGATGCGGGGAAGAACGCATAGGCCCTCGATCGCCGCCCGAGCGAGAGAACTTCCCGAATTCGCAGTTGCCGTATCCCTTTTCACCCGTTTTTATCCGGTGTGCCGAGTGAAGTCCGTCCCATCATGTGGACTGGGAGGTGTCCACCTGGCGAATTACCCGTTCAGCCAGTAGCGACGCGAGCGTGCCCGGGAGCAATTCTGGACCACGAA
>JACPRD010000079.1 GCA_016190145.1 Planctomycetota bacterium
CGCGCGGCGCGACGATTTGGCGGCGGTGGACGGTCGCGATTGGCCACGAAAAGGCACAAAAGGCACATAGAGGAGACAGTCGAAGAGTGGGGGGGGGGGGGGGATAATGCCCAAGGGCCAAGTAAACTCCCAATTCACAAAGGTTCAACTCCAAGTCGTGGATCGGAGTCGGCCCGGGTTGGGGCTTGGGATTGACCCTTTGTGCGTTTTCCTGGCCCCTGGGCTTCGCGCTTCCCCCGATTCCGAAACCGCCACACCAGGCTGTCTTCAAGGTAGTGGGGACCCGAACCTCCCGGCGGTGCGGTGGGCCCGCACCGCCGGCCGGTTCCGTCAGTTCCGTTCGCTGAGAAGACCTTCCGCTTCGATTCTGGTAGCGAAGCCCGCGCCCTCCGGCTGAGCGAATTCGAGCGCTTCCTGCTTGAACATGAACGCCCCGCGCATCATGCGGAATCCGTCGTTCCGCGCGGCGTCCCAGTACCTGAGATCCGCCTTGATCACCGGCTCGCCCTTCTCATCCTTCACCGGAGACAGCGTGAGGCTGCCGTACGCGCCCATGCGGACGGTGGCGCCGCCATCCTGGCTCTCCTCGCGGACGATGTCCGCCGACGAGTAGATCTTCCTTCTCCACTTGATCGGATAGATTTTCCCGATCAGCCCTTCGAGCGCCTTCTTCTGATCGTCCGAGACCGCGTTGTCCCAGGTGACGGCCAGCGTGCTCATCTCCATCGTCGAAAGGTCGCGCCCGAGATCGCCCGCGAGCACGAATTTCGCCCCGTCCAGGCTCACGTCGCCGACGCGTCCCTCCACGATCCGATACGCCGCCACAAATCTGCAGCGGTGCACCGGATTGGCGAGCGGGGCGTCGTAGCACGGACACAGCATGTCGTCTGTCGTCGCTTCCAGGATCTCCGCCTTCAGACGCCACGTCTTTTCCGGCGGGGGCGGGACATCGTCCTCCGCCCTGCCGAGCGAACCGGCCGCGACTGCCAGCACGGCGATCGCCGGCAGGACGGCCCATCGGGTCCATTTCATGGGAGTTCCTCCTCATCGACCGATCGCCGATTCGCACCGGCCACCGGCGCGGCGAAACGGCGCGCGCGCCGGGCGTGCATCGCCCGATGCCGGCCTCGAGGGTGAATGGGCGGATCGCTCTTCGGGATGTCAGGCCGGCGATCACATCACGGGTGCCGAAGCGATGAAACGCCGGCAGAAGGGGACGGGGAGATTTTCCCCCCGCCTGCTATTTTCAACGGACCGCCGCGCGCGGTTATTCCGCGGTCCAGTGGAGTTCTTCGGCGGGGACGGGCATGCCGAGATGGTAGCCCTGACCGAAATCGCAGCCCTCGTTCCGCAGCCACTCGAGCTGCGCCGGCTCCTCGATCCCCTCCGCCAGCGCCTCGACGCCGAGATTGTGCGACAGCGCGATGACCGTCCGCGCGATCGCCTGCCCCTTCTCGTGCGCCCCGATGCTGCGCACGAACTGCTGGTCGACCTTGAGGAAGTCGAGAGGAAACTCCTGCAGGTACACCAGCGATGAGTACCCCGTCCCGAAGTCGTCCACCGCGATCCGCACTCCCATCTCCCGCAGCCGCCGGATGATCTCCAGCGTCCGCCCGGGATCGGCCAGCACCCGCTCCGTGATCTCGAGCACGAGCCGCGACGGATCCGCGTGAAACTCGGCCATCAGCGCCTTGACGCGGGCGGGGAAGTCGGGGTCATGAAGCGTCCTCGGCGAGATGTTCGCGGTCAGCCACGCCCCGGGACGCGACTTCGCCCACTTCGAAAGCTGCCGCACCGCCGAGGTCACGACCCAGCGGTCGAGCGGGATGATCAGCCCGGTTTCCTCCGCGATCGGAATGAATCGCCCCGGAGAGATCGGCCCCTTCTCCGGGTGCACCCAGCGGATCAGCGCCTCCGCCCCCACGATCCGGTCGTCCGCCAGCCGCCGGATAGGCTGCGTCACCAGCGTCAGCTTGCCGCGGTCCAGCGCCCGCCGCAGATCCGTCTCGATCCACAGCCGCTCCGGCCCCTGCGTGTCCTGCGCCGCGTCGAAAAACCGCAGCCCGATCCCCTCTTCCTTCGCCCGGTGCATCGCCCTGTCGGCGTTCTTGAGAAGCGCCTCCGCGGTCTCGCCGTCGCGAGGATACAGCGCCACGCCCAGGCTCGCCGTGAGGTGGATCGTGTGCCCCGAAACGTGCAGCGGCCGCGCCAATTGCTCGAGCGCCTCGCGCGCCAGCATCACCGCTTCCGCCTCGTCCGACCGCACCATCAGGATCGCATACTGGTCCTGCCCGAGCCGCGCCAGTGTGTCTTCCGCCCGGACGATCGCGCGCAGCCGTTCCGCGACCTCCACCAGGATCCGGTCGCCGGACTCGTGGCCCAGGGTATCGTTGACGGTCTTGAAGCGATCGAGGTCGAGCAGGAGCAGGGCGGGCGTGGATCCGCGCACGGCGGCGGACTCGACGGATTCGCCGGCTTTCTGGAGAAACATCGGCCGGTTCGCCAGGCCCGTCAGCGGATCGACGCGGGAAGCCTGCACGACGCGATCCTCCAGCTCGCGCTGCTGCGCCGTGCTGGCGCTCGCGCGCGATTCGTCCGACCGGCGGCGTTCGCTGATATCGGAGAAGAGGATGAGGATGCCGGAGACGGCGCCGCCGTCGGTGCGGATGGGGGCCATGGAGACCGCCACCGCGACCTCTGAGCCGTCGCGGCGCAGGCGCGTCGTTTCGGCGTTGGCGAACTCCGCGCCGCCCATGACGTCCTGGCGCCAGCCGTCTTCTTCCGTCCGGCGCCCCTCGGGAACGATGGGGCAGGGGCGGCCGAGGACTTCGAGTTCTTTCCAGCCGAAGAGCCGCTCGGCGGCGGCGTTCCAGGCGGTGACGTTCTGGTCGGCGTCCAGTGAAAAGGCGGCCAGGGGGGTGGCATAGAGAATGGACCGGCGCGGGTCGACGGCTTCGCGCATGGGAGGGACCTCGATCCTCGGTCGCTCGTCTCGGGGTTGGCTCAAGGTGTGGCGCTCCTGCAGACATTGGGAGCGGTGCTACAGGATACCTTTCCGATGGGGGGGTGGGGGAGCCGAATCGGGAATCCCGATGAGGGCTGGTTCGGTCGAGCGTTCCACGTTTTCCGTTACTCGTGACTCGATTCTCGTTTCGCGGATCGGAAGGCTCGATCTCCCGGGTTCAACTCCGATTCTCCGCGGGAGGGGGAGGTTGATGACCCGTCCTTCCGCAGTGTGTATCCTGTGCGGGAAGAACGCCCCCGTAGCTCAGCTGGATAGAGCACCGGTTTTCTAAACCGGTGGTCGAAGGTTCGAGTCCTTCCGGGGGTATTTACGGGGATTGGGGAACGGGGAACGGGGGAAGGGGAAATGGAACGAGCCGGGGGTCACCCGGCCCGTCGTCGTCGCTGTCAGGCTTTGGACATCAATGCCGGCCGAACAGGTCGATGTTCGCGCGGCCCTCCCCGCGGTGCGACGTCTTGTACCAGAACTCCACCGTTTTGATGTGGCGCACGTGCCCGGGAAGGTCGATCGTCCGGCTCCAGCTGCCTTCCTTGAAGTGGATCCGGGTGTCCGGGGACCAGTGCTCGCCGTTGCCGAAATTCACGCGGATGTTGTACATCTCGAGATCGGCGCGATCGACGTCGATGCGGATCTGCCGGAAATCGCCCTGGCCGCCCGCGGCGATCGTGTCGTGATCGGCGTGGAAATTCACCATCCGCGAGCCCAGCTTCTCCCAGCGCGGTCCCTCGGGCGCGTTGCCTCCCCCTCCGCCCCCGCCTCCGCCCCGGCGGCCACCGCCCCCGCCGCATCCGGCCGCGAGAAGCGCCGCGCCCAGCGCCGCCACCGCCAACGTAGTGAGTCTCATGGGTCTCTCCTCAGCGCTTGCCGTAAAGGTTGATGACCGCCTTGCCATCGCGCGTCGCCCGGATCGACTTGTACATGAACGCGATCCGCTTCACGAACCGCTTGTTCCCCGGCAGGTCGATGACCCGCGTCCGCGTGTTCCCGTCGAACATCAGCCGGACCTTCGGGGACTCCTTGTCGCCGTTCCCGAACGTCACCACCAGGTCGAACAGCTCCAGATCGCCGTCCTCGACTTCGACCTGGAACGCCGTGAACCGCCCCTCGCCCGTGCAGTCGATCACGTCGCGGTCGCCGCCGAAGTCCACCTGGCGCGTGCCGAGGTGTTCCCAGCCGGGGAAGCGGTCCTTCGGGTCTTTGAGTTTCGGCTTGTCCGGGCCGGGGCCGACGTCCGCGCCCTTCGGCGCATGCCGCCCGAACAGGTGAATCTGCGCGCGGCCCTTCTTGAACTCGCTGCGGTAGAAGAACGTCACCTTGCGGATCACGCGGGCCTCGCCGGGCAGATCGATCGTCCGGCTCATCGAGCCCTGCTTGAATTCGAGCCGGGTGTCGGGCGAGTAGTGGTCGTCGTTTCCGAACTCGATGCGGATGTCATACATGTCGATGTTCCCTTCCTCGACGTCCAGGCGGATCGCGTTGAACACGCCCTCGACCGCCCCGACTTCGATCGTGTCCTTCTCCGCGCCGAAATCCACCTGCCGCGAGCCCAGCTTCTCCCACTTCTCTTCCTTCTTCTCCCCGCCGCCGCCCGAAGCCTGCCGCCCGTACAGCTTCACGCGCCCCTTCTCGGCGCCGCCCAGCGTCTTGAACCAGAACTCCACGCGCCGGATCACGCGCGCGTCGCCCGGAAGGTCGATCGTGCGGCTCCGGGTGTCGTCGTTGAAGACGAGGCGCGTCTCCGGGGAGAAGTGTTCGCCGTCTCCGAATTCGACGCGGATGTTGAACATCTCGACGTTCCCGGCGTCGACCTCGAGCTTGATGGCGTTGAAACGCCCTTCCTTGCCCGTGACGTCGATCGCGTCCTTTTCGCCCTTGTAGTCCGCGAGACGGATGCCGAGGAGTTCCCAGCCCTTGCCGTCGTCGCGCGGCGGGTCCTTCGGCGGATCCTTCGGAGCCACGCCTCCGCCCCCGCCGGCACGGCGGCCGTACACGGTCACCGTTGCGCGCCCCTTCTGAAACTTGCTCCGGTACCAGAACTCGATCTTGTTGATCGAGCGCGCGTCGCCGGGCAGGTCGACCACGCGGCTGCGTTCGTTCTGATTGAAGTTGTAGCGGGTCTCGGGGGAGAAGTGCTCTCCGTTCCTGAAGCTGACCTTCAGGTTGTACATCTCGATATTCCCGTCATCGACTTCGATCTTAATGGCATTGAAGGGGCCGTCGCCGGAGCAGTCGATGGTGTCTTTCTCGCCTGCGAATGCGACGACGCGGGAGCCGAGCTTGTCCCAGTCGTCGGCGAGGGCGGGAAGGGAGGCGAAGGTGAACAGGGCCGCCGCGACGAGGCCGGACGATGTGCGGGTCATTCTGGTTTTCCTCCAGGTATTCTGAAAACGAGGCGCGGTATTGAGTCAGGTTGGATCTTCATGGTCAAGATAAGAAACCCCTGGGGGATTTCGCGGTTTCTACGAATGGCGTATTTTACATATAAAGCATTGTAGCCACGCAGGTTGCGTCACTTCTTCGCGAAATGCGAAGCGTCACTTTCCGTTACGCATTCGCCCGCTTCACGCGCTCTCATCCGTGGCGCGCCGGCTCAAACGCCTCCCCGTGTAGAACGCGGAGCAGCCGAGCTTCGAAATCGGGGGAGTCGGGGTCGAGCCGCCCGACACGCTCGAGATTCTCGGCGAGCCACCCCTCCGCGATCGCCAGGTCGCCCGCGTCCGTCGCGGCCGCATCGACGAAAAACGCGCGGATCCCGCCGGACACCTGCTTCACTCCCCGCGGCTCGAGCCGGACGTCCACCCGGCGCAATGCGGCGCCGCTCCGGTGGAGCCAGAGCGCCGCGTGCGCGTCAGAGGCGGCCGGGAGGACAAACACCGAACGGTCGGGGAGTCGGCGTGGCGCGCGCGCGTGCGACTCCACCTGCACGTTGATGAGCGAAACCCGCAGCTCGCGGATGAGACGGCGTTCCTCCAGCAGCGCCTCGAGCTCGCTTCCCAGAATCGAAAACTCGATCTCGCGCAGCCGCTCCACGATCGTCGTCCATTTCGCGTCCGGCACGCGCGGCACGCGGAAGTAAGAGAGGACGCGGTTGCGGATGTTGCGGGCCTTGCCGACGTAGAAGACGGCGCCGCCGTCGTCGAGGAAGCGGTAGGTGCCGGGGGTTTCGGGGAGGTTGGAGAGGAATTCGGCATTGAAGCGGTAGGGTGCGAGGTCGAGGACGGGGCGGGGCGCGTCGGCGAAGGCGCGGAGGTTTTCGAAGCCCTCGAGTCCCTGCTCGGCGGCGCGGGCGCGCGCGTGTTCCCAGACGGCGGCGAGCGTCGCGAGGGCGCCGCGCGCGTCGTCGCCGCCATGGTGGGGGAGTCGCCAGTCGGCCGCCGCGCGCGACGCGGTCGTGAACGGACGCGCGGGGTCGAGGGCGCGGCAGAGGGCGCGGAGGTGCAGGGCGCCCGCGAGGGCGCCGAACGCGACGGAGGCGCGGCCTTGGAGCGACGCGACGGCCTCGCTTGCAGGCAGGACCTGGACGTCGCCGAGTTTTCCGTCGCGCAGGAAAGCGACCGCGGCGCGTTCGCCCTGGAACGCGGCGAGCGCGATCTCCGCGGGTTCGGGCGGCGGGGCGGTGCGGATGCGCCAGAGGGCGCCGTCCTTCTCCGCCCACGGCGCGGCGGCGAGCGCCGCCTCCGCGACCTTCGCGATGACTGCTTCCGGCCCCGAGAGGCCCATGGCCTCGCGCGCGAGGGAGGCGGCGTCGCGCGGACCGGCCGACAGCAGGTCGCGGAAGCGCTGTTCGAGGAGCGTCATGCCCCCGTAAGCCTCTTCCGCAATTCCCCCTCGATCGCGACGGTTGCCGTGTGCCCGGGGTTCATCATGACGAGCACGGACTTCGCGTCCGCGCACCGGCGCCCTTCCGGGGCGTCGATCTCGTACGTGAGATCGAACGACGTGGTGCCGACGCGCGAGACCCAGAGCGACACGGTCAGGTCGTCGCGCCAGGTGGCGGCGGAGCGGTAGTCGATCTCGATCCGGGCCAGCGTGAACGGGAACATGTCGTACTCGCCCACGACGGATTTCCACCACGCTTCGCGCGAGTTCTCCAGGTACGTGAGGTACACCGCGTTGTTCACGTGCCGCAGCGCGTCCATGTCTCGCCAGATCGGTTTCACCGCCAGCCGGAACGGATTCTCCCGGCTCACGCGCGCAGCTCCCCGTAGGCGCGGGAGACGCAGGAGCGCGGGCACACGACGCTCCAGGAGCTCTCCGCGTCCTCGGCGGGCGCGCGCCGCCGCCCGTTCACGGTCAGGACCTCCGCGCACCTCGGGCACGGCGCCGTCACCTGCCGGTCGCTCGAATACTGCTCGAACGCCTTGAAGATCGCCCGATCCTCGGCGGTCCCGGCGTACGCGGGCGACGGCTCGTTCCAGCCCTTGCCCCCGAACGTCAGCAGAAAATCCTCCGTCGCCGGCGCCGCGCGCCCCGCCGCAACCGCGGCCATGCGCTCGCGCCACCGGTCGAGGTGGGGAAGCAGCCCCGCCACGTCAACGCCCTTGTAGCTCGGCGCGTAAGGGATGAGCTTCCGGCGCGCCGAGCGGAACAGGCGAAACGACGCCCTCGGAAACCCGGTTGCGGCGAGGTGGAACGCCGCCGCGATCTGAATCAGCCCTTGAAGAAACAGCCGGTTCGGGTGGCCTCGGGGCTCGTCCAGCCACATGGCCTCCCACTCCTCGTGAGCTTCAAAACGCTTCCCTGAATTGAAGAGGGCGAAGCCGAGGCCGAAGAGGCGGGCGCGCCAGTCGCCGGTTTTGTCGACGGGGTGACTCATACTTGAACGGTTTATAGCATACGGGCCGGCACGCGGCCCGCTACGAATCTCAACCGACGGCGCCTTTCAGATAGATGTCGTCCTCGACCTGGCGCAGAACACGGTCGATGTCCTGGCCCGCGGGCGTCTCGCCGACCGAGCGCAGCAGGCGGCCGAGCGCGGCCTTCCGTCTGAGGTCGGTCTCGGCGTCGCGCGCGCGGGCGAGCAGAACCTTGCGCGCCTGCCGCTTCGCCTCGGCTCTTTCCGGATCCGCCAGCAGGGTGATCGCGAACCGGCACTCGTCGAGCAGCGCCTTCGGCTTCCAGTAGCCGGCCAGGTAGTGCACGACGCGCCCCTCGGCATCGCAGAAGTAGAACCGGATGTTGCCACCGCCCGCGCCCTCGGGGAGATTCGCCAGCTGGTCCTCCGGGTACGGATTCGACTTCGTCGCGTCGATCGAATCGTTGCAATAGAGCTGCGGAAGCTGGTTGTGCGTGGTCGTGACGAAGTTCGCTTCCAGGAAGTCCGCCGTGTCCCCGTCGGAGAGCGTCCCGGCTCTCAGCGCGTGCGCGGCGAGTCAGCAGCGCTTCGTGAGGTCGCCCAGCAGGGACAGCACGATCATCGGGCGGCCGGTGCGGGTCGACTGGGAACGGGCCTCATCTTTCGGGAGGGTCCACGGCTGTGGGGAAGCGCAGCCCGCGAGGGCGGCGAGGAGGGCGAGGCCGAGGCGCCCCGCACGGGGGCGCGGCGGGCTACCCTCACGAGATCTCGCCATTGTCGGCATTCTCCTCGACGATCCTGTCCAGGACGGGGGCGACGGGCTGGCCGAGGAGCGCCTTGCCCTCGGTGTACGATTGGGCGAGCAGGCGGAGCGCGGCGGCGCGGCGCCGGTTCGGAGCGTCGCGCAGGGGGCGCTCCCGTTCGGCGGGGTCGGCGGTTTCGAGCCTGTCCGCGTCCGCGAGCAGGCGCGCGCGCGCCTCGGTGCGGGCGTCGTCCGGGTCGGTTGCCCTGAGGAATCCGAGCGCGCGGTCGGCCTCGGCGCGGAGGGTGGCGGGACCCCACCAGCCCTGCGTCGCGTGCGCGATGACGCCGTCCGGGCGGCAGTAGAACGCGCGGATGTTTCCGCCGCCGCCGCCCTCCGGGTAGGCCGCGATTTCCTCCGGCGTGTACGCCGGCTGCGACTGGCCTTCCGGAGCCTGCCCCTCGAGGAACTGAGGCGCGTGGTTGAACCAGACCAGGACGAAATTCGCGTTCAGGTGATCGGCAAGCTCCGTGTTCGCGAACGTGACCGTCCGCATCAGGTGCCCGCCAAGTCAGGAGTAGCCGTCGAGGTCGCCCGCGGTGCTCAGAATCAGGATCGGCCGGTTTTCGCGCTTCGCCGTCTCCAGCGCGCCCTCGAGATCCGTCCGCCACGCCGGCCGGCCGCAGCGCGACAGCACGTCGCGCAGGCGCATCAGGACCTCCGCGTCCGTCGCGCCGGCGATGGCCTGCTCGAGAGACGGTCTCCTGCCCGAACCGAGCTTCAATAGTTCCTTGTGCGCCGCCTCGCGCACCGCGAATTCCTCGCTTCCCAGGTCGGCGACCCATTTCTGGAACTGCTTATCTGAAGGGTCCTCCGCGCGGGCGGGGAGGGCGAGGGCGGTCAGGAGGAGGGCGGCGATGGTCAGTTTCATGGCGGCTCCGAAGATCGGCTCATCATAAGACGAGGAATGGCCTGGAAGGTTCCGGAAGTTGCGGAGTTTTGAACGAGATCGAGGACCGGGGGCTGGCCCGGATTGGGATTTGGACCTTTGACGGTTTGCGCGTTTTCTTGGCCCTTGGGCTTCGCGCTTCCGGCACCCCGATGTCCGACCGCACCGTAGATCGAATTTTTCTCACGCTCTCACTTGACATCCGATTGCCGTATGTTAGTATAGTGTTAGGTCAAGAGAGGCCCTCCCCATGAATCTGAGCCCCAACGCCCGTTGCGTTCTCGAAAAGCGCTATCTCAAGAAGGATTCTTCGGGCCGGCCATCGGAAACGCCCGAAGCCCTCTTTCACCGAGTCGCCCGGGACATCGCTTCGGCAGAAACGGTCTTCGGCGGCGACGCCCGACGCCGGGAGAGAGAATTCTTCGAGATGATGGCGGAGGGCGAATTCCTGCCGAATTCGCCGACTCTGATGAACGCCGGCCGTGACCTCCAGCAGCTCGCGGCGTGCTTCGTCCTTCCGGTCGAGGATTCAATCGACTCGATCTTCGGGTCGCTCCGCGCCGCAGCGCTCATCCACAAGTCCGGCGGCGGCACCGGATTCTCGTTCTCGCGACTTCGCCCGCGAGGCGACGGCGTCGCCTCCTCGCAGGGCGCAGCGAGCGGACCCGTCTCGTTCATCCGCGTGTTCAACGCCGCCACCAACGCGATCAACCAGGGCGGGTTCCGGCGCGGCGCGAACATGGCCGTCCTCTCCGTCGATCACCCGGATATCGAGGAATTCGTCGCCTGCAAACGCGACCGCTCCGAACTGACCAATTTCAACATCTCCGTCCTCGTCACTGACGCCTTCATGCAGAAGGCCGCCGCGGGAGAGCCGTTTGCCCTCGTCAATCCGCGAACGCGCCAGGTCGTCCGCCACGTCGATGCCGCACGACTGCTGGATACGATCGTGAAACAGGCCCACGAGACCGGCGAGCCCGGTCTCCTCTTCAAGGACCGGATCGAACGCGACAACCCCACGCCGTCCCTGGGCGCCATCGAGGCCACCAACCCCTGCGGCGAACAGCCGCTCCTGCCATTCGAAGCCTGCACACTCGCCTCCATCGACCTCGCCCGCTTCACCGCCGCCGGCATGTTCGACCTGCCCCGGCTCGAACGCACCATCGCCGCCGGCGTCCGCTTCCTCGATGACGTCCTCGAACGCAACCGCTACCCGCTTCCCCAGATCGAGCGCCTCACGCGCGCCAACCGCAAGATCGGCCTGGGGGTGATGGGCTGGGCGGAGGCGCTGGTGCGGCTCGGCATCCCGTACGATTCCGAGGAGGCGGTCGCGCTCGCCGACCGCACCATGTCCTTCTTCTCGCGGGCCGCGCGGGCGGCGTCGCAGGAGCTGGCGAGAGAACGCGGGCCGTTCGCGAACTACCCGGAGAGCGTCCACGCGCGCGGCGCGGGTTACCCGATGCGCCACGCCACCGTCACGACCGTCGCGCCGACCGGTACGCTCTCGATCCTCGCCGGTACCTCCGGCGGCATCGAGCCCCTCTTCGCCATCGCCTTCCGCCGGCAGGTGCTCGACGGCGAAATCCTCGAGGAAACCCACGCCGGTTTTCGCAGCCTGGCGCGCGAAGGCGGGTTCGACCGGCCGGAAGTCTGGGAGCACATCGCGAAAACCGGCTCCGCCCGCGGTTGCCCCGTCGTCCCCGAACGCGTCCGCCGCATCTTCGCCACCGCGGCTGACATCGCCCCGGACCGCCATGTCCGCATGCAGGCTGCCTTCCAGCGCCATGTCGACAGCGCCGTCTCGAAGACCATCAATTTCCCGGCGGAAGCTACCGTGCCGCAGGTCGCCGAGGCCTTCCTCGCCGCCTGGCGGCAGGGCTGCAAAGGCATCACCGTCTACCGCGACCGCTCCCGGGCCGGACAGGCCATGGCCAGATCGTCCGACTGCTCCGGTCCGGCGTGCCTCAGCGCGTAGCCGAATCGCACTCAGACTCTGAGAACATCTCTGCTCGATTCGCAGGAGAGACCTCGGGTACTCTGCCAGGCATGAAACCCCACCGGCTCGCCGCCCTCGCCCTCGCCGCCTTCGCGAGTGCGTGCGGAACCACCGAAGATCCCGTGAAAGACCCCGCGCCCACCGAGTACCGCCGCCCCCCCGAACTCGCGGAAATCCGCGACCTCGAAGACCGCCGCGTCTACGACCAGACCCTCTACCGCCACCTGAAACACGCGGACCCGGTCGTGCGCCGAAGAGCCCTTGTCGCTCTGGGGCGCGTCGGACATCCCTCGACGGTGCCTCAGGTCGCCGCGGCCCTCGAAGATCCCGACCGGACGATCATCGAGGAAGCCGCGTTCGCTCTCGGCCTGATCGGCTCGCCCGAAGCGTTCGACCACCTCCAGCCCCTTCTCGACAGCCGCGAACCCGACCTGCGCGCCGTGGCCCTCGAAGCCGTCGGCAGGCTCGGCGAACCGCGATTCGCGCCTTACGCGACCGCGAAAGTGAAGGACGGAAGCAGCGCCGTGCGCCGCGAGGTCGCGACGGCCCTCATGCGCATGAACGAGAAAGCGACTTCCGAAGAGGCCCAGGCCCGGATGAAGGAAGCCGTGGCGTCGCTCCGGCCGCTTCTCAGGGACCCCGACGCGGCCGTGCGGTGGCGGACCGCTTACGCGCTGGCCCGGATGGACGCGTCGCCGCTCGCGGACGCGCTGGAGACCGGCGCGACGGATCCGGACCCGCTGATGCGGGCGTTTTCGGCGCGGGCGCTGGGGAAGGTCAAGGAGCAACCGGCCGCGACGTTCGTGCGGCTCTCGCGGGACGCGGACGAGCGGGTCGTGTACGAGGCCGTGAACGCGCTGGCGTCGCGGGACGGGGAAGAGGTGATCGCGGCGCTGAATGAGGCGGCGATGCGGGGCGAGCACCATTCGGTGGCGCGCGCGGTGGAGATTCTCGGGGAGAAGAAGCAGGCGGAGGCGGCGGTGTTCAAAGCGGCTCGGCGGCATCCCGACGCGACGGTGCGTGCGGCGGCGGTCGTTGCGTCGGCCCGCACACGGATGAGGGATGATTTCGAAGAGGTAAAGAAGGCGCTGGCGGACGCGCACGTTCTGGTACGCCGGGCTGCGGTGAGGGCGCTGGTGGTGATCGGCGGCGATGGCGCGCGGCGGGAACTCGCGGCGGTGTTCGACGGAACGGACCGGCGGATGCAGGCGGCGGTCCTGGAGGCGTACGAGGGCGACCCGAAGATGGCGGCGGAGCGGCGGCTCGAGCTGGACGTGCTGCTCCGGGCCGGGCTCCGGGCGGACGACATCGCGGTGCGGGGAACGGCAGTGGGGCTCCTCGAGGGGCGGACGGAACCGGAGTGGGAGAATCCGCTGATCGAGGCCTACGGGAGGTCGTCGGGGAGGGAGATGTACGAGATCCGGGAGATGATCCTGAAGCAGCTCGAGGCGATGAAGGCGGGCGCGGGGGTGGCGGAGGAAGGGCTGAAGGACGCGGAGTACGCGGTGCGGGCGCAGGCGGCGAAGACGCTGGCGGCCGCGACGGGGCGCGCGGTGGCGGTTCCGGAGCCGCCGGTGGAGGCACGGGAAGCCGGTCGAGTGGACGAGTTCGTTTCGGATCCCGTGGTGAAGCTCGAGACGACGTGCGGGGACATCCGGATCCGCCTGTTTCCGGAGGCGGCGCCGGGTCACGTCACCAGTTTCGTGAGGCTCGTGAAGAAAGGGTTCTTCGACGGCAAGACGTGGCACCGGGTGGTGCCGAATTTCGTGATCCAGGGGGGCGACCCGCGCGGTGACGGTTGGGGGGACGCGGGATTCACGCTGCGCGACGAGATTTCGCGGCTGCGTTTCGAGGCGGGAACCGTGGGGATGGCTAAGGCGGGGAAAGACACCGGTTCCTGCCAGTTGTTCATCACGCACGTGCCGACGCCGCACCTCGACGGGCGCTACACGATTTTCGGGCGGGTGGTGGAGGGGATGGACGTGGTCCGGACCATCGAGGTCGGGGACACGATCGTGAAGGCGAGCCTGGACCGGTAAGGCATCAAGCCGCTGGGAGACAAACGGGTGGCCCCGGATGCCTGGCCGCTTCCGCACCGCGTTCCTTATGGCTTATCGCTTATGGCTTATGGCCACCGGCCCGCGCGGCAGACACTGGAGTGACGCTTGCGGTGGATCGAGAGCCCCCGCCCGGTCATTCCTCAGTTCTTCCCGGCTTGACCTCTTCCTCGTCGTCCACCGACGTCGGCCCCGATTCCGCCGCCGCGATGTCGCCGGGCGTCGGCAGCAGCGAGTCGACCGGCTCCTTCGATCCCGGGACGGCCAGCGCCTTCTGCTGTTCTTCGAGGTAGATGCCGATGTGCCGGTATTTCTGGTAGCGCCGCTCGACCAGTTCGGCGATCGGCACCGCCACCAGTTCGTCCAGCGTGTTCACGATGTACTGCTTGAGCGTGTCGGCCATGGCGGCGGCGTTCGTGTGGGCGCCGCCGAGAGGTTCGGGAATGATGTCGTCGAAGATCCCGAGGGATTTCAGGTCCTTCGGCGTCAGCTTGAGAACCTCCGCCGCCTGGGGTGCCTTGTCGGCGCTCTTCCACAAGATCGCCGCGCAGCCTTCCGGGGAGATTACGCTGAAGTACGCGTTCTCGAGGATCGCAAGACGGTCGCCGATGCCGATTCCGAGCGCGCCGCCGGAGCCGCCCTCGCCGATCACGACGCAGAGCACCGGCGTGCGCAGCCGCGACATTTCGAAGATGTTCTCGGCGATGGCGTGGGCCTGGCCGCGCTCCTCGGCGCCGATGCCCGGATACGCGCCCGGGGTGTTGATGAGGCAGACGACCGGGATGTGGAACTTCTCGGCCAGCTTCATCTTCCGCAGGGCCTTGCGGTACCCCTCGGGGTGCGGGGAACCGAAGTTGCAGCGAAGACGCTCCTTCGTGTTCTTGCCTTTCCGCTGGCCGATGAACATCACCTTGTGGTGGCCGATGCGGCCCGGGCCGCAGACGATGGCCGGGTCGTCGCCGAAGAAGCGGTCGCCGTGCAGTTCCTGGAACTTCTCGACGAAGGCGGCGAGGTATTCCGTCGTCCCCGGACGCTCCGGATTGCGGGCGAGCTGGACGCGCTGCCAGGGGGTGAGCTTCGAGTAGATGTCCCGCTTGAGCTGTTCCGTCTGCCGTTTCAGCTCCTCGATGTTCGCCGAGAGATCCATGTCGGTCTGTTCGGAGAACTTCTGGAGCTCCTCGATCTTCTTCTCCATCTCCCGGATGGGCGCTTCGAAGTCGTGGTGGTCCAAGCGTGCGGGCTCCGAAAGGGGCGAGGGGTTGATGATGCGGCGTCGGGGGAGGGTGGGTCAAGAGAAAGAAAAGATTGAAGGGGTGGTGGGAGCGGGTAGGATGGGGGGCCTCGCGCGGAGGATTCCGATCGGCTCCGCAAGTCATTATTCAGCAATAACTTACAAGGACACGCACGGTGAACCTCTGGCAGATCGAGACCGCCATCCGCCCCGAACTCCCTGATCCCGCGGGCCGGGGAATCCTCGCCGAAGCCAGGGAAGCGGGCATTCCGTCAATTACGGATGTTCGGGTTGTTCGGGTCTTCCTCGTCCAGGCCGACCTCGACCGCGCCGCCGCCGAAAACGTCGCCGCCAACCTCTTCGCCGACCCCGTCACCGACCTCTGGACCCTCGATCCCCCCCTCGCGTCGAAACTCAAGGGCGACTGGAACACGATCACGATCACCCGTAAACCCGGCGTGATGGATCCCGTCGAAGAGTCCTCGCTCAAAGCCCTCCGCGACCTCGGCATCAACGCCCGCGCCGTCCGCGCCGGCCGCAAAATCCTCTTTGCAGGCACCGCCGCCGCTTCCCTCGAAAAATGGGCGCGCAAGTCGCTGGCGAACGAGATCATCGACGACGTGCAGTTCCGGGACGTGCAGGTCCGGGAGATTCCGCCGGGCAAGCCGGCGCCGTTCCGGAGGCTGGAGATTCCGTTGCGGAAGGCGGACGCGAAGGAGCTCGAGCGGATCAGCCGCGACGGCCAGCTGTCGCTGACGCTCCGGGAGATGGAGGCGGTGCAGGCGCATTTCCGCAACGAGAAGCGCGACCCGACGGACGCGGAGCTCGAGACGGTGGCGCAGACGTGGAGCGAGCACTGCAAGCACAAGACGCTGACGGGCGTGATCGAGATGGGCGGGGAGCGGATCGAGAATCTGCTGAAGAGCACGATCGCGAAGGCGACGGAGGCGGTGGCGGCGCCGTGGTGCCTGTCGGTGTTCAAGGACAACGCGGGGGTGATCGCGTTCGACGAGAAGTGGGCGCTGACGTTCAAGGTGGAGACGCACAACCATCCGAGCGCGCTCGAGCCGTACGGCGGTGCGGGGACGGGGATCGGCGGTGTGCTGCGCGACACGATGGGGTGCGGGCTGGGTGCGAAGCCGATCGCCAGCACGGACGTGTTCTGCGTGGCGTCGCCGGACGCGAAGGTCGAGGACCTGCCGCCCGGGGTGATTCACCCGAAGAAGGTGCTCCAGGGGGTGGTGAGCGGCGTGCGCGACTACGGCAACCGGATGGGCGTGCCGACGGTGAACGGCGCGGTGCTGTTCGACGAGCGGTACCTGGGAAACCCTCTCGTCTTTGCGGGAAACATCGGCCTGATTCCGCGCGGGGCGATCGAGAAGGAGGCGCGGCCGGGGGACGCGATCGTCGTGGCGGGAGGGCGCACGGGCCGCGACGGCATCCACGGCGCGACATTCAGCTCGCTGGAACTCACGCACGAGAGCGAGGCGATCTCGAGCGGGGCCGTGCAGATCGGAAATGCGATCACGGAGAAGAGGCTGCTCGACGTCATGCTGGAGGCCCGCGACCAGGGGCTGTACCGGGCGGTGACGGACTGCGGCGCGGGCGGGCTCTCGAGCGCCGTGGGCGAGATGGGCGAGGCGTGCGGCGCGGACGTGAACCTCGACCGCGTGCCGCTCAAGTACGAGGGGCTTACGTACACGGAGATCTGGATCAGCGAAGCGCAGGAGCGGATGGTTTTCGCGGTGCCGCCCGAACGGCTCGCTGCGCTTCTCGCGCTGTTCGCGAGCGAGGACGTCGAGGCGACGGAGATCGGCTCGTTCACCGACACGGGCCGCCTCCGTCTGCGGCATCGCGGGCAGCTCGTGGCGGATCTGGACCTGGAGTTCCTGCACAAAGGAGTTCCCGTCTGGACGCGGCAGGCCGAGTGGAACGCCCCGGCGGCCGTCGAGAAAGAGCGGCCCTCGAAGGACGATTTCTCCGACGACCTCGCCGCCCTCCTCCGGCACCCGAATATCGCTTCCAAGGAGTGGATCGTCCGCCTCTACGACCACGAGGTCCAGGGCCGTCTCGTGATCAAGCCGTTCCAGGGACCGGCCGCGGGGCCGGGGGACGCGGCGGTCATCCGGCCCGTTTTCGGCTCGAATCGCGGCGCGGCGATCGGCTGCGGGATGAACCCGTGGTACGGCGACCTCGATCCGTACGTGATGGCGCTCGCGGTCGTCGACGAGGCGCTGCGCAACGTGGTCGCCGTCGGCGGCGATCCCGCGCAGACCGCCATCCTCGACAATTTCGCGTGGGGCAACTGCGCGAAGCCCGACCGGCTGGGCTCGCTCGTCCGCGCCGCGCAGGGTTGCCGCGACGCCGCGATCGCCTACCGCGCGCCGTTCATCAGCGGCAAGGACTCGCTGAACAACGAGTTCACGCACGGCGGCCGGACCATCGCCATCCCGCCGTCTCTCCTCATTTCCGCCCTCTCTATCGTCCCCGACGTGACGCAGTGCGTCACGCTCGACCTCAAGGCGGAAGGCAATCCGCTCTGGCTCCTCGGCTGGAGCGCCGACGAAATGGGCGGGTCCCACTATCTCAAGCTTCGGGGTGAAACCGGCGCGCGCCCGCCGCGCCCCGACCTCGAGCGCGCCCCGAAACTGCTCGCGGCCCTCCACGCCGCCATCCGCGCCGGCCTCGTCCGCTCCTGCCACGACCTCTCCGAGGGCGGCCTCGCCGTCGCCGCGGCCGAAATGGCCATCGCCGGCGGCCTCGGCTGCGCCCTCATCCTCGACAGCGTCCCCGCCCCCGAAGGCCTCCCGTGGGACGCCGCCCTCTTCAGCGAGTCCTGCACCCGCTTCCTCGTCGAAGTCGACCGCGCCCGCGAAGGCGACTTCGCCCGCGCCTTCCTCGCCCATCCCGCCGCCCGCGTCGGAGAAGTCACATCCTCGCCCATCGTCCGCTTCTTCCGCCTCTCCCGCGGCTCCTACGCCCTCGGCGCGGGCCGCGGCAAGGGCGCCGCGAAAGTCGACACGCGCGGCACGGGCAAACTCGTCTGCTCGATCGCGGTTGAAGCGGCGCGAAGGATGTGGAAGGGGACATTGGATTGGTAGCGCGGGAGAATCATAAGCCATAAGCCATAAGGGTCGGCTCGACTCCAGACACGGCAGGTCGGAAGGAAATTACCGGAGATCGCCTGGAGGGCTCGCCGACTGCACCGTCCAGTTTCCGCTTGCGGCGCCCGAGCCTTCCAGTAGGCTGTCGCCCTCACCGGGGCCGAAAGAGAGGTCGTCATGTCGCCGAAGAACGTCGTCATCGTGGGCGCGACCGGAGCGGTCGGGCAGGAATTCCTCAAGGTTCTCGAGCAGCGCGAGTTTCCGGTGAAGAGCCTGAAGCTGTGCGCGAGCGCGAAATCGAAGGGGAAGGCGCTCAGATTTCGCGGCGACACCCTGAAGGTGGAGGAGCTGAAGGCGGACACGTTCAAGGGCCGGGAGATCGGGCTGTTCTCGGCCGGTTCCGCCGTGTCGAAGGAGTTCGCGCCGATCGCGGCCAGGGCCGGGTGCGTGGTCGTGGACAACACCAGCGCCTGGCGCATGGATCCCGAGGTGCCGCTCGTGGTGCCGGAGGTGAATCCGAAGGCGCTCCAGGCGCACAACGGGATCATCGCGAACCCGAACTGCTCGACCATCGGCCTCGTCGTCGTCCTGAAGCCTCTTCACGACAAGGCCCGCATCCGCCGTGTCGTGGTGACGACGTTCCAGTCCGTCTCGGGGGCCGGCGCGCGCGCGCTGGAGGAGTGCGTCGAGGAATCGAAGGCGGTGCTGGCGGGGAGGGATTTCAAGCGGTCGATTTTTCCGCACCAGATCGCGTTCAACTGCATTCCGCAGATCGGGCAGAAGGCGGAGACGTTTCAGCCGACGGGGTACACGGACGAGGAGACGAAGATGATCTTCGAGACGAAGAAGATCATGGAGGACGACGCGATCCAGGTCGCGCCGACGTGCGTACGCGTCCCGGTGATGCGCTGCCACAGCGAGTCGGTGAACGTCGAGTGCGCGAAGCCGATCACGGCGGACCGGGCGCGCGAGATCCTGAAGTCGGCGCCGGGGGTCAAGGTCGTGGACGATCCGTCGAAGATGGAGTACCCGCTCGCGACGATGGCGGCGGGGAAGGACGAGTGTTTCGTCGGCCGGATCCGCCTTGATCCGACGGTCGAGAACGGCCTGCACCTCTGGATCGTGAGCGACAACATCCGCAAGGGCGCGGCGCTCAACGCGGTCCAGATCGCGGAAATGCTGTAAGGGCGTTCCTGGTGCTTCGTTTCTCGTTCATCGTTTCGGCGGCGGTGGAACGGTATGCTGCCGGCATGCGCGTGAGATCCGGCGGGGCGGGGCTTCTCGTGGGCCTCGCCCTCTTCTGTTTCCGGACTGCCTTCGCGGAAGAGCCCATCGCCGAGTCGCGGCGGCTCAGGGCCGACGGGGAGTACGAGCGGGCGATCGCGGTGCTGGAGGCGGCGCTCGCGAAGGAAGCGGGGCGTCTCGACCTGCGCGTGGCGGTGCAAAACGTCGAGATGGAGTCCGGGAAACCGGGGCTCGTCGAACGGTACGAGAAGCTCCAGGACGGAAGTGCCGACGCCAGGTACCTGCTGGCCCGGCTGCGTCCTTCGGCGCAGGAATTCACCGAGGTGCTGAAGATGCAGCCGAAGCACGTCGCGGCGCGGCGGGCCCTGGCCGTGTACGCGGCCTGGAAGGGGCCATGGGATGAGGCGGACCGGGGATTCCGGGCGCTGATCGAGGAGAACCCGCGCGATGCCGAGACGCGGCACCGGTTCGCGATGGCGCTGTACAACCGCGGCGAATGGGAGAGCGCGATCGTGCAGTGGGGACTGGCCGCCGAAGCCGATCCGGGGTATCCGGAAGCGTGGTACGGCCTCGGCATGGCCTGGAGCACGCGGGCCAACTGGGCCTCGGCGGCCGTCGCCTTCCAGCGCGCCCTCGGACTCGACCCGTCGCACTGGCGGGCGCGCGAAGGACTCGTGATCGCGCTGGCGGGGCAGGGGAGGTGGGCGGAGACCGCCGCCCACCGGCAGTTCTTCCGTGACCGGCGCGGCAAGGTGCCGGCGATCAGGGAGTCGATCACGATCGCGTTCGTCGTCCGCCCGGAGAACGCGGTCGCCGTGCGGGAGGCGCTGGCCCCCGGCGCCGCATGGGTCTACCGCTTCGATTTTTTCCGCCCCGACACGGCCGCTCAAGAGGCGGACGTCGAAAAACCGATAAGGACCATGGAGTTGCGTCGATTCGAGGGCCGCGTGGCCCTGGGCGAAACGGGCCCCGACGGCCGCTTCACCGAATCCCGGTCGTGGACCGATGTCCCCGCGCCCGAAACGCTTCTCCAGGAGGCCCGCTAGGAGACGCGATGGACTCGAGCATCTGGCGGATCGCCCGTTCGACGATCGTGTGGCTGACGTGCATTTCGCTGACGGTGTACATGCTGAACCCTGGGCGGGGCCAGGCGGAGATCCTGCCGGACAATCTGCAGTTCTTCGGAAACCTCGACGAGCTGGTGGCGACGGTGATCCTGATTTCGGGCCTGCGGTATTTCGGGCTGGACGTCGCCCGGTTTTTCGCGAAAGGGCCGGGCGAATGAACGGGGAGCCGCGGCGGAACGTCCGGCTGCTGATCGAATACGAGGGGACGGCCTACGCGGGGTGGCAGCTGCAGCACGACCGGTCGACGGTCCAGGGGGCGGTGATGCGCGCGATCGAGCTGGCGCTGGGCGAGAAGACGACGGTTTACGGCGCGAGCCGGACCGACGCGGGCGTGCATGCGCGCGGGCAGGTCGCGAATTTCCGGACGGCGAGCGGCCTGGCGGCCTGGAAGATCGGGCACGCGCTGAATGCGCACCTGCCGGAGGACGTCGCGGTGCTCGAGGCCGGGGACGCGCCCGCGGAGTTCCATTCGCAGTTCATGGCGAAGGGAAAGCACTACCGCTACGTGGTGCGGAACGACAAGTACCGCTCGGCGCTCGACCGCGCGTTCTGCCATCTCGTGCGCGGGGATCTCGACCTTGACGCGATGCAGCAGGGCGCGCGCCGGCTCGTCGGGACGCACGACTTCCGCGCGATGGCCACCCAGAACGAGACGAAGAAGAACACGACGCGCACGATGAGGCGCGTGGAGTGGGTGAAGCACGAGGCGTATCTGCATCTCGAGGTCGAGGGCGACGGGTTCCTCTACAACATGGTGAGGACGTTTGTCGGGACCCTGCTCAAGATCGGGAAGGGCGGGCTCGGACCCGAAGACATCCCGCGGATTCTCGCGTCGAAGGACCGCCGGAAGGCGGGTCCCGTGGCGCCGGCGAAGGGGTTGTTCCTGATGAAGGTGGAGTACTGAGTGAACTGGCTCGACGCCGCCATCCTGCTCACCCTCGCGCTGGGCTGCTTCCTCGGAGCGCTCTCGGGCGCCTTCTGGCAGATCGCCCGCATCGTCATGGTCGCCGCCGGAGCCGTCGCCTCCCTGCGCTGGGGCGGCTGGGCCGCCGAAATCCTCTCGAACCGATTCAACGACGGCGTTGCGGCCGTGCTCGGCTATTTCGCCGTCTTCTTCTTCTCGTGCATGTCCGTCTACCTCGTCTCGTTCGTGATCGACCAGGGGATCCGCGCGTCAGAGCTCAAGGGATTCGACCGCGGCCTGGGCGCGGCGCTGGGCGGCGCCAAGGCGCTCGCGGCCGTCGTGGTGGCGCTCGCGGGACTGTCCATGTACCCGACCCCTCAGTTCGCCGCGGACGTGCAGGGGAGCCTCGTCGCCCCGGCGCTTCTCAAGGGCGCGAAGTCGCTGATGCCGGTGGAAGCACGGGAGCGCGTGCAGGCGGTGCTGGACGACGTGCAGCGGCGCCTCGAGCCCCTCTACGGCCGGACGGCGCCCGACGGCGCGCGGATGATCGTCGCCCCCGCCGCGACCCGTTCGGGAGAACGGCGGTGACCGCCAGGCCGCGCGTGATCCACGTCATCACGCGCCTGATCCTCGGCGGCGCCCAGGAGAACACCCTCCTCACGGTCGAAGGCCTGCACCGCCGCGGCTGGAACGTGCGGCTCGCGACCGGCCCCGCGGAGGGCCCCGAGGGTGAACTGATCACACGCGCCCGCCGCGGAGGCTTCCCGGTCGACGACGTCCCCACGCTGCGCCGCGCCGTCCGGCCCGTCGCCGACGCCGCCGCCTTCCTCGCCCTCGCGCGGCTCTTCCGCCGCGAACGCCCCGACATCGTCCACACCCACTCCTCCAAGGCCGGCATCCTCGGCCGTTTCGCCGCCGCCGCGGCGGGCGTCCCCCGCATCTTCCACACCATCCACGGGCTGCCGTTCCACCCGTACGCCCGGCGCTCAGCCAACGCCCTGTTCATTGCCTCCGAACGCGCCGCCGCGGCCGTCACCGAGAAACTGGTCGTGGTCGCCGACGCGATGCGCCGGAAGGCCCTCGCCGCCGGCGTCGGCCGGCCCGGACAGTACGTGCGGGTCTGGAGCGGCATGGAAGTGGAGCCGTTCCTCAACCTGCGGAAGCCGCGCGAGGAGATTCGCCGCGCGCTGGGCCTTCCCGCCGACGCGCTCGTGTGCTGCAAGGTCGCGCGCCTGTTCGAGCTCAAGGGGCACGATTTCGTGCTCGAGGCGGCGGCGCAGGCGGACCCGCGGGTGCATTACCTGTTCGTCGGCGACGGCCTCTGGCGGGACCGACTGGCGCGGAAGGCCGCGAGCCTCGGCCTCTCCGACCGGATCCATTTCGCCGGCCTCGTTCCCCCTTCCGACGTCCCCGACTGCCTCCACGCGTCGGATTTCCTCGTCCACGCTTCCCTCCGTGAGGGGCTCGCACGCGTCCTCCCGCAGGCGCTTCTCGCCGGGCTCCCCGCGATCTCCTTCGACACCGACGGCGCGAACGAGGTGATCGAAGAAGGGGTCACCGGTCTATTGGTCCGGCCTGAAGACGTCCGCGGGCTTGCGGCGGCGATCAATCGAGTGGTCGCGGACCCCTCGGCGGCGCGGAGGTGGGGGGAACGCGGCCGTGAGGTGTGCCGGGAGCGGTTTTCCGCCGACGCGATGGTGCGGGCGCTGGAAGGACTGTACCTGTCGGAGGAGGCGGACCGCCCCTGAGAGTCACCCGGCTCCGCGCCAGGATTGCTGGACCCGTCGCCGGCTGCTACAATCGCCCTAACCCCTTGGCGCCTCGGAGACTTCACCAGTGGTGAAGGCCATCATCTCGGACATTCACGCCAACCTCGACGCGTTCGAGGCGGTCCTGAAGGACATCAAGGAACAGGGGATCACCCAGATTCAATGCCTGGGCGACGTCGTGGGCTACGGCCCCAATCCCATCGAATGCTGCGACCGCACGCGGGAAATCGCGGAGTGGTGCCTCCTCGGCAATCACGACGAAGCCGTCGTGGACGAAGTCGTCGGGGGCATCGGATTCAACCCCCTGGCGCGGGAAGTCATCGAGTGGCACCGGAGCGAGCTGAAACCCGGCTGGCTCTCCCCCCGCGCCAAGAAGGAACGCTGGGATTGGCTCAGGTCGCTTCCCCGCCTCAAGAAAGACGGCGACGTCATGTACGTCCACGGCTCTCCGCGCGACCCGACGATGGAATACGTGCTGAGGAGCGACTGCGAGGACCTGATGGGGGGCATCCCGGACAAGATCCGGGAGTGCTTCGAGAAGATGGACTGGATCTGCTTCAACGGGCACACGCACGACCCGGGAGTGATCACCGACGACGGAAAATTCCACACGCCCGCGGACCTGAACATGGAGTACCGCTTCGAAAAGGGCCGCAAGGCCCTGATCAACGTCGGATCGGTGGGTCAGCCGCGGGACGGGGATCCGCGGTCGTGCTACGTGGTGATCGACGGGGAGCTGCTCCGCTACCGGCGTGTGGAGTACGACACGAAGGCGGTGGCGGAGAAGATCCGGAAGATTCCCGCGATCGACCCGAGGATGGGGGAGAGGCTGAGCGTAGGACGTTGAGCGGCGGCGTTCCCCCCGGGCGAAACCGAGCGAAGCGCGGGGGGCGGTGCCGGCGGGACGGGAGAACCTGCGTGCCTTTCGGGAGATTTGCCTATGCGTGTGCAGATTGCCGTGAAGCACATCGATATCACGGAGGAGATGAAGGACTACGCGGAGGAGCGGGCCGAAAAGATGGCGCGCTACTTCGACCGGGTGAACGCGGTGCACGTGGTGCTGAATCGCGACGGCAACCTGTACAGCGCGGAGATGATCTGCCATGGCGTTCGCGGGAAGGACCTGGTGTGCTCTGAGCGGGACAAGGACGTCTTCGCCGCGATGGATCTCGTGACGGACAAGATGGAGCGGCAGCTCACGAAGCTCAAGGAGAAGGTCCGGGGACACCACGTGAAGGAGAACAACAAGAACGGGACGCCGGAGCTGCCGAGTTCGGACCAGAAGGAACTCGGAGAGGACTGGCTCTGACGAAGGACGTTCCGGGGGCGTCCGCCGCCGTGGGGGCGGCGGGCGGACAGTGGGGAGGTGGGGAGCGGCGCCCGGTCAACCGGCCGCGCGGCGGAGAAACGGGAAGAAGATGAAGCTGAGCGAGTTGATGATCCGGGAGTCGGTCGTGGACAAGCTGAAGGCGCGCGACAAGTCGGGTGCGCTTCGCGAACTGGTGCAGGCCCTGAAATCGTCCCGGAAGGCGTCGGGACTCAAGGTCGACGAGGTGGTAGAGGCACTTCTCAAGCGCGAAAAAATCGGCAGCACCGGCATGGGCGGGGGCGTCGCCCTGCCGCACGCCAAGGTCGAGGGAGTTTCCACGCTGATGGGGGCCTTCGGCCGGTCGGTGGAGGGGCTGGATTTCGGGGCGGTGGACGGGGAGAAGGTGCACCTGATGTTCCTCATCGTTTCCCCGCCGCAGGACGCCAACCAGCACCTGCTGGCTCTGAAGCGGATCACGATGGCGGTGCGGTCGCCGAACATCGCGAAATTCCTGAAAGCGGCCAGGTCCGGGAAGGAGATCCACGAGCTGTTCCGGGAAATCGACGAGACGAGCGCCGCGTGAGCGGGGGCACCGTGGTTGAAAAGACCGTGACGATCCAGAATCGTCACGGACTTCACGTGAGGCCCGCCACGCAGCTGGCGGACCTCGCGGGGAAGTTCAAGAGTGCCGTGACGATCCTGAAGGACGGGCAGGAGGTGTCGGCGCGGAGCATCATCGAGCTCCTCACGCTGGCGGCTTCGCACGGGACGGTGCTCCACCTGCGGGCGGAGGGACCGGACGCGGCGGAGGCGGTGGACGCCATCGAAAGGCTGGTGAATTCGAAGTTCGGACTGGAGTGAACCCGGAACGGATTCCGGGCGATGAACGTCGGGACGCAACACCCTGGAGACGCGATGCAGATCCTGAAAGGAACGCCGGTCAGCCCCGGGATCGTGATCGGGGAGGCGTTCGTCCTCGACATCGAGGAGTACCGCATGCCCCGGCGCGCGGTGCCTCCGGAGCAGATCGAGGAAGAGGTCTCGCGGTTCGAGGCCGCGGCGGCGAAGGTCGGGTCCGATCTGCAGGCGGACATCGCGCACATCCAGGCGTTCCTGCCGGACGAGAACCTGGCCGACATCTTCGCGGGCCATCTTTCGATCATGAAGGACCTGGCGCCGCAGATCGTGCACTCGGTGCGCGAGTACCGGTTCACGCCCGAGCACGCGGTTTCGAAGAAGGTCCGGATGATCGTGAAGCAGCTCACGTCGCGCGAGGACCCGACGGGATTCACGACGCGGCTGGTGGCCGACTTCACGGACGTTGAAAAGAGGCTCCTGCGGACGCTGTTCGGCCAGCGCGGGGCGGCGCCGTCGGGGGCGAACCTCAAGTCGGTGATCTTCGCGCGCGACCTGACGCCCAGCCAGACGATCCGGCTCGACCGGTCGAAGGTGCTGGGATTCGTGACGGAACTCGGCGGGCGCACGAGCCACACCGCGATCCTCGCCCGCGCACAGGGCATCCCCGCCGTCGTCGGGATCGCCAACGTGACGCGCGACCTCAGCGGCGGCGACACCGTCATCGTGGACGGATCCAAGGGCCTCGTGATCGTCGAGCCGGACGAGGAGACGCTCAAGAAGTACCGCGCCATCGAGCGCAACTTCATCTCGTTCGAGAAGCGGACCGCCGACGAGATGCGATCGCAGCCGTCGGAAACGCGCGACGGAATCGCCGTCGCTCTCCTCGCCAACATCGAGATGCCCGAAGAGGCCGCCCACGCGCGCGAGTACGGGGCGGGCGGCATCGGCCTCTTCCGCACCGAATTCCTCATGTTCGACCCGCGGAACCCGGCGGGCGAGAAGGAGCATTTCGACGCTTACCGGAAGGTGATCACGGCGATGGAAGGCCGGCCCATCACGCTTCGCGCCCTCGACATCGGCGCCGACAAGATGGTGGACGATTCGGCGCAGCAGGAGAAGAACCCGTTTCTCGGCTGCCGCGGCATCCGCTACCTCCTCGAACGCATGGACCTCTTCCGCACCCAGCTCCGTGCCGTTCTGCGCGCGAGCGCGTTCGGCAAGCTGCGCCTGATGTTTCCGATGGTATCCACGCTGGACGAGATCAAGCAGGCGCGCGCGATCATTCAGGACGTTCGGGACGAGCTGGACCGCGAGGGCTCGGCGTACGACGCCGAGCTGCCGGTGGGCATCATGATCGAGGTTCCGAGCGCGGCGATCGCGGCGGACCTGCTCTGCGCCGAGGCGGACTTCCTGTCGATCGGGACGAACGACCTGGTGCAGTACGTGATGGCGGTCGACCGGATGAACGAGAAGATTTCGGCGCTGTACCAGCCGGCGAATCCCGCGGTGCTGCGGCTGCTCCGGCAGGTGCTCGAGGCGGGGCAGCGGGCGGAGCGGCCCGTGTCGATGTGCGGGGAGATGTCGGGGGATCCGCTGTTCACCGCGCTCCTGCTCGGACTCGGGCTCCGCAGCTTCAGCACGGTGCCGAGCGCGATTCCCGAAGTGAAGAAAGTCCTGCGGTCGGTGACGATCTCCGAGGCCCGGCAGATGGCGCAGGAAGCGCTGGCCTTTCCGGACGCGCACCAGGTCGTCGAGTACCTGACCGAGCGCACGAAGAGGATTATCCCGGAACTGTTTTAGGGCCCGGGGGTTATGATCTGCGGGGGGGATGGAGGATGACGATGAAGAAGATCGCACTGATCGCCGCTTTCGCGCTCGCCGTGCCGGTCGCGGCCGAGACGATTCGCATGCGCGACGGTTCGTATCACGCCGGCGAGGTCGTCTCCAGCGACGACGAGGTCGTCCGCATCCGCTTTTCCGCGACGGGACTCGAACTGGACCTGAAATGGGAGCAGCTCGCGCCCGGCGAGGCGAAACGCATCCGCGCCCGCGCGGCGGTCGAGAAGGCCGCGCGTTTCAAGATCGAGGGCGAGGTCGTCTACACGAAAAACGACACGATCGAGGGCGTCGTCCAGGAGGAAACCCCCGACAAGCTGAGGATCAAGACGGCGAAGGGGATGCGCGACGTGATGAAGACCATTGTCCTCAAGCGCGAAACGACTCAGATCAACGCGCTTTCCGTCTACACGCCGGACGAGCTGTACGCCTCCAAGAGTTCCCAGTACGACCTCGCCACCACGGCCGGGAATTTCGACCTGGGCGACCTGTGCCTCGCGATCTCCCTCTGGGAAAAGGCGAAGGAACACTTCACAAAATCCCTCGAGCTCGATCCGACCTGGAAGGCGCGCATCGAACCTCGGCTGGCGAAAGCCGAGTCAGGGATCCGCGAGGAGGCGGCGGCCGCGCTGCTGAAGGAGGCGGAAGCGCTCTTCAAGGAGGACAAGCTCGAAGAGGGCCTCGACAAGCTGAAGGAGGTTCTCGACAGGTACCCGGGCACATCGGCGGCGTCGAAGGCGGCGGAGCTGTCGGAGAAGGGATCGGACGACCTGGGGGCGCTGAAGGCGGACCAGAAGAAGGAGACGGACGCGAAGCGTGCGAAGGCCTACTACGACGAGATGAACTCGCTGGTCCGGAAGGTAGCGAGCGACAAGAAGCTGACGTTCACGGACATCAAGGGGTACATCGAGAAGGTCATGACGGGCGAGATTCTCGACAAGATGGCCGAGCGGGAGAAATGCGACCGGACGCAGCTCGAGGCGGACTGGAAGTCGCGGGACCTGCCGGACTGGAAGCAGGCGAGCTACGGCGAGGGATCGTGGATGCTCGAGCCCGACACGCTGGCGATCGAGGCCACCACGAACCTGGACGACATCCGGAACAAGCAGAAGAACCAGCAGTTGATCGCGGATCTCAAGAAGCAGGCGGGGGAGCAGCGGAAGCTGGTGGACGAGTGGTGGGCGAAGCAGACGACGACGGTGAAGATCAACTGGCTGACGGCGTACGCGGCCGAGAAGACGATGATCACGAAGCCGGTGGAGCACCAGTCGTGCACGAAGTGCAACGCCAAGGGCGTGCTGGGAGGAACGAACCTGTGCCTCCGGTGCCTGGGGACCGGGAAGGACCGGGTCGTTTTCTACAAGTAGCGGCGGCCGCGGGGGCGCGTTGAACTGTCCGGCCTGCAGCACGGAAAACGTCGCCGGCGCCCGGTTCTGCAACGCCTGCGGCGCGGCGCTTCCGGACTCTGCCGCGCCCGCCCTCTGCTCGCGCTGCCGCGCCCCCAACCCTCCCGGCGCTAAGTTCTGCAATCACTGCGGCGGCCGTCTGTCCACGGGGGTGTTCGAGGACGAGGGGAAGGAGCGCCGCGTCGTCACCGTGCTGTTCGCGGACGTGAGCGGGTTCACGTCGCTCGCGGAGAAGCTGGATCCCGAGGAGGTGGAGGAGCGGATCCGGGCGTGCTGGGCGCGGCTCACGCCCGTGATCGAGAGGCACGGCGGCTACGTGGACAAGTACATCGGCGACGCCGTGATGGTCCTCTTCGGCGCCCCGACCGCGCACGAGGACGACCCCGAGCGCGCCGTGCGCTGCGCGATGGCGCTTCACCAGGCCCTCCGTGGCGACCGTCTCCGGCTGAGGATCGGGGTGCACACGGGGGAGGTGATCGTGGGGTCGGTGTCGGACCGAGGGGAGAAGGACTACACGGCGATGGGCGACACGGTGAACACGGCGAGCCGGCTGCACACGGGCACGACGCCGGGGCGCACGGCGATCAGCGTGGCGACCTTCCGGATGCTCGGGGGGAAATTTGCGGTGCGCGAGCTGGAGCCGATGAAGGTGAAAGGGAAGTCGGAGGCGGTGGCGTCGTGGGAGGTGCTGGGGCCGGCGCCGCGGGTGGGGCGGGCGGCGGCGCGGGAGGGCACGCCGTTCGTGGGGCGCGGGGCCGAGTTGGCGCGGCTGGACGAGGCGCTGGGGCGGGTCCGGCTGGGGCGCGAGCTGGCGGCGCTGGCCGTGGCGGGCGCGCCGGGGGTGGGGAAGGGCCGGCTGGTGGCCGAATGGCGGCGGCGGGTGGAGCGCGCGGAGCCTGGCGCGGTTTTCCTGGAGGGCGCGGCGGCGCCGTACGGGGGCGAGCCGTGCCGCGCGGTGCGCGAAGCGGTGCTGGCCCGGTACGGGACGGAAGGCGACCCCTCCGAGCGCCTGCGCGCGATCGCCGACGACCTCGCGGGCGTCGAGAAGGACGCCGGGCTTGCGGCGGGATTTATCGGGCGGCTGTTCGGGATCGACTCCGGCACGCGCGGGCGCCACCTCGCGCCCAAGGACATGCGCGCCGCCGCGTTCTCGGCGCTCGAGAGCCTCCTCGTCGCGCTCTCCGCCGGGGGCCCGGTCGTGCTCGCCCTCGGCGAGTTGCAGTGGGCCGACTCGGCGACGCTGGACTTCGTGGAACATCTTCTGCGAAGCGCCCCCGCGGCGCCGATCCTGCTCCTCGCCGCGGGACGCGCGGAGGCGTTCCGCGACCACGCGGTGCTCGCGGACCTCGAACGCCTCGAGGTGCCGCCTCTGGGCCCCGCCGACACCGCCGCGCTCGCGAGCGCCCTCCTCGGAGGCCGCCGCGTGCCCGCGGAACTCGAGGATCTCCTGCACCGCCGCACGGAGGGGAACGCGTTTTTCATCGAGGAGACGCTCCGGAGCCTCGTCGAGGAAGGCGCGCTCGTGGACGACGAGGAGCTCGAAATCGAGGGCGCCGAAATCGAAGTCCGCCCGGCGCGCGCCGTCCGGCTCGCGCGCCCGCTCGAGGAAATGCGCCTTCCCCACACCGTCCAGGGCGTCATCACGTCGCGCATCGACGCCCTCTCCGAAGACGGCCGCAAGGTCCTCAAAGCCGCCGCCGTCGCGGGCCGCACGTTTTCGCGCGCGCTCCTCGACCGCGTTCTGGGACGGCCCGTCGGCGACGCGCTCGCCGAAATCGAACGGCGTGAAATGATCCACCACCGGCCCGGCGGCGCCGCAGGCGACCAGGAGTACGCCTTCGCCCACCCCCTCATCCCCGAAGTCGCCTACCGCGAAATCCTCCGCCGCAACCGGAAGGCCCTTCATAAGGGAATCGCCGAAGCCCTCGAAGAACGCCTCGCGGGCCGCCGCACCCCCGAACTCCTCGTCGCCGCCGCCACCCATTTCGAAAAAGCCGACGTCCGCGACCGCGCCGTGAAACTCTTCCTCGAAGCCGCCGACCGCGCGCGCCAGGTCTTCGCGAACCAGGAGGCGATTACGTGCTACACGCGCGTGCTCGGGATGGCGGAGCGCACCGACGCGCTGGCGGGCCGGGCGGACGTCTACCGGCACCTCGGGCGGCAGGCGGAAGCGCTCGAGGATTTCCGGAAGCTGCGCGAGCTCCGCGGGCACGAGGGGGACGGCGTGCGGCGGCGTGAGGCCGAAAACGGGCTGGCGCACACGCTGGCGACGATGGAGCGCTACGCCGAGGCGGAGGAGGAGGCGCGGCGGGTCGCGGAGGAGGCGCGCGCCGAAGGAGACGCGGGCGCGGAGGCGCTGGCGCTCAACACGCTCGGCTACATCCACGTGCGCTGCCGCCGCGAGGCCGATGCGCGCGCGGCGTGGGAGCGCTCGGAGGAGGTCGCGCGCCGCATGGGCGACCGGAGGGCGGCGGCCGCCGCGATCAACAACCTGGGCCTGCTGCTGCTGCGGGGAAGCGATCTCGAGGGCGCGCTCCGGCGTTTCGAGGAGTCCATTTCTCTCGAGCGCGAGGTGGGCAACCGCGCGGGCGTGGTCGCGAGCCTCACGAACATCGCCGAGGTGCAGTCCCGGCTGGGGCGCGACGCCGAAGCCGTGCGGACGTACGAAGAGGCGATCCGGACGAGCCGGGAGATCGGCCTCAAGTACGGGCTCGGCATCTGCCTCAACAACCTGGCGAACATCCAGGCCAAGGAAGCGCGGCTCGCGGAGGCGCTGGAGACATACGGGCAATCGCTGGCCCTCCGGCGCGAGATGGGCGACCGGATCGGCGTGGCCACGACGCTGCGGAACACCGCGATCGTCCGGCACCTCCTGGGCGACTTCGGCGGCGCGGCGGGATCCCTCGAGCGCGCTCTGGACCTCGCCCGCTCCATCGGCCAGCCCCGCACGGTCGCGGCCGTCCTCGACGCCCGCGGAAATCTCGCGCGCCTGATCGGCGACTTCGAGGCCGCCGAGCGCGACCACCGCGAGGCCCACGCCGCCGAGCCCGCGCGCGCCGCCGAATGGACGGCCTCCATCGCGCTGGATCTGCTGGAGGCGGGAAAGAGGGAAGACGCGCTCGCGCTGGCCGCTTCGCTCCCCGAGTCCGCCGCGCTCGGGATCCGCGCGGCGGCGGGGGAGCCCGCCGCCGTCGCCGCGCTGCTCGCCACGCCCCCGCCTCTCGACCAGAGCGGTCTCGCCTGGAGCGCCGCCGCGGTCGCCGCGCGCCGGGCCGACGCGGCCGGCGCCCTCCGCCAGTTCGCGGCCGGGCTGGAGAAGCACGGAATGTCCGGGATCGCCTGGAGGGCGCGCGCCGATCTCTCGCGCCTGACCGGCTCGGTGGAGGATGCGGACCTCGCCCGGCGAAGCGCCACCTCGCTCGCCTCGACGCTGCCGCCGGGCCCCCGGCGGGAGCTTTTCCTCGCCCACCCGGCGCTCGCAGGCCTCCCCGGAAATCCCGCTTGAATCGGGCTATTTGTCCCCTCTAGAATCTCCTTGGGAAGCTGCTTTCCAGATCGACACCAGCCCGCGGGATGAGGCTCTCGATGCAAGCGCGCCTGTTGGTGATCAAGGGCAAGAACGCCGGAGCCTCCATCGAGGTCACGGCCAAGGGCGCGGTTTCGATCGGCAGGGGCGACGAATCCAGCGTCCCGATGTTCGACCCGGGACTCTCGCGCCGGCATTTCACGCTCGTCCAGGACAACGGCGGGTTCCTCATCACCGACCTGAAGTCCACGAACGGCACTTACGTCAACAGCGAGCGCATCGGCGGCACCCAGCCGCTTCATCACGGCGACATCATCGCCGCCGGCTCCAGTCTCTTCGAATTCCGCGTCCAGGAAGACGCCGACAACGAGACGACCCAGATCTTCCTGTCCAAGGAATCGCGCGGCGAGTCCTCCAAGGAGGAAACGAGCGTCGGCCTCGACCTCGACAAGTCCACCATCATGACGCTTCCACAGTCGGAAGCCGACATGCGCCAGGCCCACCGCGCGCTCACGACGCTGTACAAGATCGGAAACCTGATCAACGGCGAAATCGACCTTCAGAAGGTGCTGAAGTCCACGATGGACGCGGTGATGAGCCAGATCCGGGCGGACCGCGGCACGCTGATTCTGATCGACCGCGAGCGCGGGACGTACGAGCCCGTGGTCGTGCACACGGGCGTGGACGACCCCGCGACCGATCCCACGACGGAAGTCCGCCCGTACCTCTCCCGCACCATCCTGGACACCGTCGTCAAGAACGGAACGTCCATCATCTCGAACGACGCGATGGGCGACGAACGGTTCAAGGCGGGGGAGTCCGTCATCATGCAGCACATCCGCTCCGTGATGTGCGTGCCCCTCGCCGCCAAGGAGAAGATCCTCGGGGCGATCTACCTCGACTCGACCGGCGTCGCCGACGCGTTCCAGCAGAACGACCTCGAACTCGTCACCGCCATCGCCCTCCAGGCCGGCCTCGCCATCGACCGCGCCAAGCTCATCGAAGACCTCGAAAACCTGTTCTTCGAGTCGATCCGCACGATCGTCGCGGCGCTCGAAGCCAAGGACCGCTACACCTGCGGCCATTCCGAGCGCGTCACGACCTACGCCGTCGAGATCGCGCGAGCGATGGATTGGACGGAAAAGGACCTGAACACGCTCAACCTGTCCGCGCTCCTCCACGACGTCGGCAAGATCGGCATCCCCGAGCGCGTCCTCCTCAAGCCCGGGAAGCTGACGGCGGAGGAGTACGAGATCATGAAACAGCACCCCGTGATCGGCGCCGAGATCATCAAGCACCTCAAGAACGCGGCATCGATCATCGGCGGCATCCGGTACCACCACGAGCGGTGGGACGGCATGGGATACCCGGACGGGCTCAAGGCGGAGCAGATCCCGCTCATGGCCCGCATCATCCAGATGGCCGATTCATACGACGCGATGACCTCGCACAGGCCTTACCGGAAGGGCCTGACGCACGAGGAAGTCGTCAGCGAGGTCGAGCGCTGCAAGGGCAGCCAGTTCGATCCGAAGATCGCGGAAGTGTTCCTGCGGCTCGTGCGCGGCGGCCGGATCCGGCCGTTGCTGATGAAGCAGCCGCACTACATGGAGCATTTCCGCGTCGAGTAGGGGCGTCCGGGCGCAGAAGATTATCGGACGTTCTTCTCCCCCTTCAGTTCCACGACCATCCGCGCCGCCCCCGCCACCGCCGCCGGCGCAACCACCAGATTCGCCAGCGGAATCAGCGTCAGCACGAACGCGCCGCCCCCGAAACCGAACATCGTCGGCTTGTGCGCCAGCACGAACCGCCACCGGTCCGCCACACCGTGCCCGTAAGCCTCGAGCGAATAGTCCGAAAACTCGAACGCCAGCAGGAAGAAGGACACGACGATCGAGATGATCGTTCCCACTACAGGAATGAAATGGAAGGCCAGCAGGACCGCCTGAATCCCGATGAAGACCGCCAGTTTCACGAGTTCCTGGTAGATGCTCACCGCCGCCAGCCGCGCGAACGAACCCTCCTGGCCGAATTCACGCCCCGTCAGGTGCCGGAGGGTAGCCTCCGCGAGCTTCGTATAGAACGGAGCCGCGATGACGTTCGAAATCAGGACCATGATGAGGACGGAAGCGGCGATAAGGAGAACGACGAGCCCGACCCAGGCCAGCCAGTAGACGACCGACTTCCAGAAACCGGTGGGGGCGGTATTCATGCCCAGCCAGGCGAGGAGGTCGTCGGTGAAGAAGAACGCAAGGACGATCAGGCCGATCAGCAGGGCGAGGTTGATGACGACGGGGATGAGCGCCCATTTGCGGATGGAGCCGACCCCGAGGACGAGGCGGAAGCCTGCGAGGAGGTGGCCCAGGCCGGCGGAGAAGCCCTTCATGGAGGCGGATACTACAGGGAAAACCCGCCATAACTCCAGCGAATCCAGCGACTTGCGGTGCCCGGGCGCCGGCTGTCGCGATGCAACATAAGAGACATTATCGGACGTCACGAGGGAAAACGGCAAACTCCAATTTCAACTTCAAACGGCAGTCAGACTACCAGTCGGCGCCGCATCAGGAGAACCGCGGCGCGCACGGCGAGAAGCGCCGCCGCGACGAACACGACGGCGCGGATCGCCAGCGCGGCGTCCCAGCGGCCAAACGCGATCGCGCGCGTCATCTCCGTGACGTGCGTGAGCGGCATGAAAATCGCCACCTTCTGGGCCCAGCCCGGGAGCCCTTCGATCGGGAAATAGGTGCCGCCGAAGAGCGACATCGGCGTGATGAACAGGAAGATCGGGTAGTTGAACGAGTCGATGCTCGGCGCGATCGAGGTGTAGCACATGCCGACCCCCGCGAAGAACAGGCCGCAGACGAACGCGAGGAACGGCAGCGCCAGGAGGTCGGGAAACTTCATGTACCCGAACGCGCGGACGACCAGGGACATGATCGCGACCGAGATGAACGCCTTGGTCCCGCCCCAGAGCAGCTCGCCGGTGATGACCTCCTCGATCGAAAGCGGTGTCGCGATGATCGCGTCGAACGTCTTCTGGTAGTACATGCGGATGTACGAGCCGTACGTGCACTCGAAGAACGACTGGAACATGATGCTGATACCGACCATCCCGGGCGCGATGAACGCCGTGTAGCTCACTTCCCCGCCGCTGTACGGCACGACCTTCACGAACCCGCCCAGCCCCGCGCCGAACGCGAGCAGGTAGAACATGGGCTCGAGAAGCGGCGGCAGGAAATTCACCTTCCACGTCACCATGTAGACGTCGAGGTTCCGCCGCCAGACGCAGAGGACGCGGGAGAAGGCGCTCATTCGCGGAGGTCCCTTCCGGTCAGACGCAGGAAGACGTCCTCCAGCGTGCCGCGGCGGACGATGACCTGGTCCAGTTTGAAGCGGCCTTCGAGCTCGCGCTGGAAGGCGTCGCCGGCCTCCGGGCTGACGAAGAGCTTGTCCGCAACCTTCTCGCACTCGAGGTTGCGCGCCTTGATCCATTCGACGGCCTCGGGGGGCGGGTTCCAGACCTCGACGACGGTCGGCTTCGAGTGTTTTGCGATGAGTTCCTGGGGCGGACCGCAGACGAGGATCTTCGCCTTGTCCATGATGACGAGGCGGTCGCAGAGCTGGGTCGCCTCTTCCATGTAGTGCGTGGTGAGGAGGATCGTGACGCCCTGGCGCTTGAGGTCGCGCACTTTTTCCCAGAGCACGTGGCGGGCCTGGGGGTCGAGGCCGGTGGTCGGCTCGTCGAGAATGAGCATGCGGGGGCGATTCAGGAGGGCGCGGGCGAGGACGAGGCGCCGTTTCATGCCACCGGACAGGGACATCACGGGGGCGTCGGATTTTTCGCGGAGGGCGACGAAGTCGAGGAGTTCGTCGGCCCGTTTCGCGGCCTCGGCGGGGGCGATGCCGAAGTAGCGGCAGTAGACGACGAGGTTCTTGCGCACGGTGAAGTCGGGGTCGAGGTTGTCCTCCTGGGGACAGATGCCCGTGAGGGCCTTCACGTCCCGCGCCCGGGTCCGGATGTCCAGTCCCAGCACGTGGAGCGAGCCCGACGTCACCGGGCTGAACCCGTAGATCATCTTCATCGTCGTGGTCTTCCCCGCGCCGTTCGGGCCGAGGAAGCCGAAACACTCCCCTTCGCGGACCTCGAACGACACCGCGTCCACGGCGACGGCGTCGCCGTACTTCTTGGTGAGGTCCGTGGCGGTGATGGCAGGGGCCATATGCGGGCGGGCATCTTACATTTTTCACCCGTCTGACGCCTGCCGCCGCTACCATGCCCGCCCGATGCCCACACGCTGCGGATACGTGTCGATCGTCGGCAAGCCCAACACGGGCAAGTCCTCCATTCTGAACGCGCTGGCCGGGCGAAAACTGTCGATCGTGTCGTCGAAGCCCGGCACGACGCGGCACCGCGTTCACGGCGCGGTGACGAAGGGGGACGTGCAGGCGCTGTTCATCGACGCGCCGGGTTTGTCGAAGCCGAAGAGCGCGCTCGACCGGATCCTGGAGAAGATGGTTTCGCGGTCGGTCGAGGGGATCGACGCGATCGTGTTCGTGTCCGACGACCGGGGCGTGCAGGAATCCGACCGCCGGATGCTGACGACGATCCGTCTCCGGGCCAAGGACGCTCCCCCGGTGATCCTGTGCCTGAACAAGATGGACCGGGTGAACGGGAAGGGGCGGATAGCGGCGCTGATCGACTCGTGGAAGGACCTTTACCCCTGGTCGGCGGTGGTGCTGACGTCGGTCGCGCGAAAGAAGGGGCTCGACAAGCTCTGGGCGGCGATCGCCGAGGCGCTGCCCGAGGCTCCATTCGAAACGACGGACGACGACTCGGTGGCGCTGGACGACAAGCTCTACGCGGCGGACGTGGTGCGCGAGAAAGTCCTGCGCCTGGTGAACGCGGAGGTCCCGCACGCGGTGGCGGTGGTGATTTCCCGATGGGAGGACCGCGAGAACTGCCTCACGATCGGGGCGGACCTGGTTGTGGAGAAGGACAACCAGAAGAGGATCCTGATCGGCGCCGGCGGAGGGATGATCAAGATGATCGGCACGCGCGCCCGGCAGGATCTGGAGCAGGTCTGGGGGTGCAAGGTGTACCTGGAGTTGTTCGTAAAGGTGCGGGAGAAGTGGCGCGACAGCGCGTCGCGGCTGGCCGAGTACGGCTATCAGGATTAGCGGGGCCGCAACGTCCGATAATGTTCGACACGGATCCGAGAAATGGAAACGGCCTTCGTGGGGTCGCCACGAAGGCCGTCGTTGCTTCCGGTCGCGCTCTAAAGCTGCTCGGCCGCCTTGTCGAGCGCGTACTTGATCTCCTCAAGGATCTTGCGCTCCAGCTCCTGGTCGTGCACTTCCACGCCCCACTTCGGGTTCGACGGCGAATTCTCCCCGTAGCCGGTGTCGCTCTCGTCCTTCTGGCTGATCACGCTCACGTCCACCTGCACGGCCGTCTCGGACAGCGGCGTCACGATGGCCTTGCAGAACCGGCGCTCGCGCTTCCCCATCTCCTCCCGGATCTCGGGCTTCGACCGGATGACCCAGACGTCGCCCTCCTTCGCCTTCTTCTCCAGGCTGCCGAAGTTCCGTTCGACCTCGCGCGCCGTGATGTCGACGCCCGACTCGACGTTGGCGACCCTCTGCTCGACGGCGTGATGCGGCACGGGCTCGTCGGCGCAACCGCCGGCGGCCACGGTGGCGGCCGCGACGAGCGCCGCCAGGAAGATATTCCTCACGGTCATGGGCCTCCTCGCTATTTCTTTTTGAATTCGAATGTGGTTGCGCGGGAATCCGGCATCGGCTTCCGCGCGGACAGCCCCGCCTTCTTCATCATCATGTCGACCTTGTCGCACAGCATCTGGCCCTTCTCCTCGCCCGTGTAGGTGCGGACGTAGGTCGAGCCCTCCATGTTCCCGTCCCCGCCGGCGGAGAAGGTCTGGCGCCACTGCCTGTCGATCTGCTGGACCTCGTCCTCGGTGAAGCCGGAGAACTTGAAGGTGTATTCGGTGCCGACCTTGGTGACCTCGAGCTTGTCGTACCAGTTGTTGGTCTTCTTGAGCAGGCTGGCGCTGAGCTCCTCGGAGGCCTTGTAGACGGCGTCATGGATGGCCACGTCGCGGTCCGCATCGCCGGCCAGAAGGCGCGACGACGGCTTCTCCTCGTCCGCGATGATCCGGCCCGTGAGGAGATCCTTCGCGAACGCGTGCACCGATACGCTCACCGTGCGGTTTACGATGCCGACCTTGTTCACGTTGAAGGCGATCACGAGGCGGCCACGGCTCCGGAGAGCCGTCAGCGTCCCCTGGTATTCAGTGTCGCCCTGGAACTCGGGGTTCTCGACGAACTTCTGAATGAAGTCTTCGGTCGCCCTTTCGCCGACGTTGCGTTCCTCCGCGATGTCCGTCGCGACTTCGTCCCACAGGATCGCGTTGTAGCCCTGGACGTTGTAGTACTCGCCGAGCTTCCGCCCGACCTTGGCCACCAGGTTCTTCTCAACGTTCTTCCCGCCGTACACGACGATGATCGCCTGCTTCTCGGCGATGTGCTGGCGGATGATCCCCAGCTCCTGAAGCACGTTCTTCAGGGCCTGGTCGTCGACCAGCACTTTCATGTACATCCCGTACTGCGTGTCGTTCTCCAGCGTCCGCGTTTCGAGCACCGTGGAGCGCTTGATGAACTTGTTCGGCTGCTGCTTGATCCGCCGGTGGATCTCGTCGGCGTTCGCGTCGTACTTCGCCATGTCCTGGATGTAGTCCTTCGCGGCCATGTCGACCGCCTTCGAGTAGCACGCGTGCCGGCAGTCGATCTCCGCGTTCTTCAGCGTGTCCACCACGCGCACCTTCTCGCGCACGAGGAACTCGTCGCCATCCTTGCTGCCCATCGGCTCCCACATCTCGTCCGAAGAGTCGATGCCCCGGTCCTGCTCGACCTTCGGCGGAACCTTCGGCTCGTTATGGCACCCCGCGGCGACGACGGCCGCCGCAAGGACCAGCACGCCCAGCACCCACGGCCTCATGTCGGTCTCCTTTCCCCCTGGTTGGTTATCTGGTAAGAGCCTTCAGCGGCTCTGAGAGTTCGCCCGGTCGTGCGCCCTGCGGAACAGCCCGTTTCCCGGCTCGATGTCGAGCGCGGCCTTGTACTTCGTCACCGCCTCGGCAGCCATCCCCTGGGCCTCCCAGCAGAGCCCCAGGTTGTACAGGTTCGCCGCCTGCTGCGTCTTGTCGCCCTCGCGCTGGATCTTCATCAGCCGCCGCTCCGCCCACGGGATCGCCCCTTCCGCCAGCAGGTTGTACGACAGCCTGTCCCCGCGGGCGTCCAGCGTCGCGGGCTGCTCGCTGACCGAAGAGCTGATGTCCTCGAAGAACATCCGCGCCAGCGTCTTGAACTGGATCGCCTTGACCTCCGTCACGGTCGGCGCGGCGCTTCCCTGCTTCGCCGCGTCGTTCCGGCCGAACAGCCAGAGGTTCTTCGGCGCGGCCTCGACCGAGGAGTAGTTGAACACCGGGACCTTGTAGTCCTTGCGGAAGACTTCTTCCCCGTCCGGGTACGGCGACCGGATCACGATCGTCGCCGACACCGTGCCCGTCACGTCGATCCGGTGGACCGGAACGCGGACCGTGTTCACCGTCGAATTCGGGACGTTGTTCGTCCAGGTGGTGCTCGTCAGGGTGATGTCGCGGGACTCGGCCGTGAACCGCTGGCCGAAGGCCGTGTGAATCTCGATCTCGACGACGCCGATCGAGCCGGGGTCGCCGACCATCTGGCTGATGAAGTCGGCGGCGACCGTCGGGCCGTCGGAGAGGTACCGCGGGACGGAGCCCGACTTCCTGACCATGTCGAGGATCTCGTCGTTGAGCAGCGCGTACGACGAGCTGCTGAACTCCGCGGACATCATCGCCTTCACGAGCGCGGCGTTGGGGTCGCTGTCGGCGCGGAATCCGGCGCCCGGCTCGGTGCGCTGCTCGGCGACTTTCGAGAAGATCAGCGTGCGGATGGCGCCCGAAATCTTCGCCCTGGGAGCCTGCCGCATGGGAAGCGTGATCTGTTTCTTCGCGGCGCAGCCGGCGCAGGCGAGGGCGAGGACGGCGATCAGGGTGGTCGTGAGTTTCATTTATTCGCGCTCCGCCTTCTGCAGTTCCAGGAGGCTCGTGCCTTCGATGAGCCGGGCGATCCGGCCGAGGCCCGAGGCGTACATGATCGTCTCCGGGTCCGCCTCGACGGACTTGCGGTAGTGCAGAATCGCGTCCTGGAAATAGCCGGGGCCCTGGGCCTCGTAGGCGAGGCCGAGATTGAAGAGGTCGCCGGCGCGGTCCTTTTCTTCTTTGTACGTCACGCTGCCCGGCTTGACGCCCTTCACGATCTCGCGCAGCCGCCGCGAGGCCTCGCGGTAGGCGCCGGCCTTGATCAGGTTGATGGAAGTCTCGTCGCCTTTGGCGATTTCGATTTCGTATTCGGTCGTGGTGGGGCTGATCGACCCGACGAATTCGCGCGAGCCTTCGTGCGACAGCCAGGAGAAGGCCTCCAGGGCCAGCGGAACCGTGCCGCCGCCCGGCTTCTCGCCCTTGCTCTCGGTCTTGCCTTCCTTCCTCCCGCCTCCGCCGAGGCCGCCGAGCGCCATCAGGGCGCCAAGCGGGCCGCCGCGGGTCGTGCGCACCACGACGCCGCCGCCCTCGTCCTGCCGGAGCGACTGGATCGAGGTCGTGACGAGCATGACCTCGAGGCGCGGCTGGAGGCGGACCGCGGTGTACTGCGCGATCAGGACGGCCGACGACGTCTTGTAGTTGCTCTGCACCAGCTCTTCCCAGGACCTCAGAAGCTGCGCCTGCTGGCCGCGGTAGTTCCAGTGCTCGAGCGTCTGCTTCTCGTGCTTGATCCCGTCGGCCTCCAGGTAGCCGACCCAGATGCGGCCGAAGATGAGGGCGTCGACCGCTCCGGGTTTGAACGTCGGCTTGCCGACGAGTCCCGCGAGGTCGTTCATGTCGTACAGCTTCTCCATCCCCTCGAGGTCGACGATCGTGTAGTAGGGCGTCTCGGCCAGCGCGTTCATGAGGTCCGCCTTCGCGCCGTCGCCGATCGCGTCGAGGTCGCGCTGGGGCAGCTTGCGGCCGTTCCAGCCGCCGCCCTGGGCGCTCACGACGGCCGCGTCGATGTTCTCGACCTTGAAGCCGCCGATGGCGACGCCCCTCACGCCCACGATCCGCGTCTTCGCGGGAACCACGACTTTCAGTTTCACGGTCTCGGCCGCGCACCCGGCCAGGGCCAGCGCGGCGACGGCGACGGTCAGAAGGCGCATGCGGTGTCCTCGGGTATCCAGGGTTCCAGGTTCAGTTCGACATCCGCGACCGGTCGCGCATCAGCTGCTCGACGCGCCCGATGCCCGCCGCGTAGTCCTCGTTCTCAGGATCGAAGTCCAGGGCCTTGCGATAGAACACGAGGGCCGCTTCGAGAAGCGCCGGCTCGCCGAGGGCCTCGTAGGCGAGACCCAGGTTGTAGAGGTCCGGCGCCCGCTCCTTCGTGGGGCTCTTGAGGTTGGGCTCCAGCCTGCTGATCACCTGGTCGTACTGCCCGCCCCGCAGCATTCCCGGAACCGAGCCGTCCCCGCCCTTCGCAATCACCGCTTCGATCGTCTCCGAGTGCGGGCTCACCGCGCGCGTGAACTCCGCGACGGCCTTGTCGGCCGAGACGCGCAGCAGCGCGTCCCTCGAGCGATCTCCCGGCGCCGCGGCGGATTCCGCGCGCCCGGACCAGAGGTCCATGACCCGCGCCGGACCGCCGCCCACGCGCTCCCGCCACCCGCGTCCGCCGGACAGCGCGGCGATCGTCTTCTCCTCCGGACCCGAGAGCTGCACGAGGTTCAGCTGGATGCTCACGAACGCCTTCACGATCTCGTACTGCTGGTACCCGACCTTGTCGCGCGCCTCCGCGATGTACTCGAGACCCTTGTCGGTGCGCTCCCACACGACGTCGGAAGTGATGACGGGTTCCTGCATCCCCGTCAGGTGCACGAAGTCCGTCCAGACGCGCCCGCGCAGCACCGCCTCGATCTTCATGCCTTCCTTCGCCGCGCGCTCCTTGGCCTCGCGGAAGTCCATCGCCTGGATCGCGCCTTCCCTGTTGATGGAAGCGATCAGCGCGGACTTGACGTAGGCCGCGACGGCCTTGTCCTCCGGCGTCGCCGGATCGAGGTCGTCGACCGCCAGCACTTTGACCGGCGGCAGTTCGAGCGTCGGCGGCCGCTTGACCTTGAGCGACACCTTCGGCGTCCGGCAGCCGGCCACGAACGCGGCGGCCACGATCAGCGCCGCCGTCACGGTCCGTCTTGCGTCGAGCATCCGGGTCTCCTGGTTGTGTTTACTCTCCGGCCTTCTCGAGAAGCGGCCGGACCTGGTTGATGGGAATGAGGAAGTTGATGCCGGGCTGCGGGACTTCGACGGTCGAGCCTTCGAACGCGTAGTTGGCGACCGCGCCCGCCACCGAGATGGCGACTACCCGCCCCTGCATGTCGAACGCCGGGCCGCCCGAATTGCCGTGATTGATCAGCGCGTTGGTCTGAATGCGCCCGCCCATCCGGCCGAACGCCGATACGATGCCCGTCGTCACCGAATGCTCGAGCCCGAGTGGATTGCCGATCACGAACAGGTCCTGCCCGATCCGAAGCGCGTCCGAATCCCCCATGTCCAGCGCCGGCATGTCGGTCGCCTTGATCCTGATCACCGCCGCGTCAATCTCCGGATCCGTCGCCACCACCGTCGCCGCAAACCACCGTCCGTCCGTCAGCTTCACCTTCACCTTGACGTCCTTCTGCTCCAGCCGCTTCCCGTCCGGCCCCGTCACCGAAATCACGTGATCGTTCGTCAGGATGTGCCCCTGCGACGACACGATGAAGCCGCTTCCCAGCCACGCCTGGTCCTTGTTGGCCTTGAGCGAAGTCTGGATGAAGACCACGCCCGGGTCGACCTTCTGGACGAGGTCCGACAGCGAGGGACGGGTTTCGGCGATTGCGGGGGGAAGTGCCGCCTCGCCGTTTCCAGCGGGGGGCTCGAGGCCGCAGACCAGGAGGCCGTCGCGAAGTGCGCCGGCGCGGACGCGGACGAGGTCCTTATTGCCGGCCAGCGCCTTGCGCACGGCGTCGTCCACCGCGGAGGCGTCGAGCTTCGTCATGAAGGAAACGACGAACGAGAAGAGGTCGGGGCGGTACGAGCCCTGGACGTTCTCGAGGCCGGCGATGCCCTGCGCGGCCTTGACGAGCGCGTCGCCGAGCGGCGCGTCTTCCTTCTCGCGCCAGCCTGACACCTGGAGGGCGAATTCGCCGCGGTCGTCGACTCTCGGGTTGTGCTGGTAGACGCATTCCGTGCCGAACGAGCGCTTGAGCTGGAACTTCACGGCGTCCGCCCGGGCGCCGAGGTTTTTGGAGAAGGAGCTCATCAGGTCGCCGGGGCGACCCTCGAAGGTCAGGCTCACGGCGTACACCTCGGTCGTGTCGTCGTACGATTCGCTCGCGTCTTTCACGCCCGCGATCCCCGCGAGAGCGCCGTCAACGGCGGCCTTCACATCCGCCACGGACGTGGGCTTCACGCCGTTGATCGCGATTCCGACCGGCGTCGTGGCCGCCTGAGCCTTGAACTCGTAGACCATCACGCCGAGGTTCAGATCGCCGGGGTAAAGCGTCGCGAACTGCTCGTTTCCCGCCGTCGCCGCCCAGATCGCCGCGTCCAGGTCCACGGGCTTCCCGGTGAAGATCACCGTCAGCATCATCGCGCCGCGGTCGACCGCGTAGTCCTCCTTCACCTCTCCCACGCCCTTGATCGACTTCAGCATTGCCACGAACGCCGTCCCCGCCGACTTGCGCTTCTCGACATCCACGCCGCGCAGCTCCATCATCACCTGCTGGTCCATGCTTGGCGGAGCCTCGTACCGGAGCGCGTCCGGCGCGCTGTCCACGAGCGTGAGTCCGCCGGGCGTCGCCCGGATCGCCTCGTCGATTTCATGCGCGCGCTTTTTCGTTTTCAGCTCAATCGTGATCTCGCACGCCTTCTCGCTGTAGGCCTGGTTCTCGACCTTGATCCCCGCCGCCGCCGCGAGCGCGTCCTTCACCGCCTTCGCATTCGAGTCGTACGCGGACGGAATCACGTTCGACACCTTCACCGTCACCGTCTGCTCGCCGCTCCGCCAGGTGTACGCGACCCGACCCGGCCCCGCGTCCGCCGGGCTCAACTCGGCCAGGTCCTCGCGCCCTTTCACCACCACCCAGAGCGCCTCGTCCAGCTCGGCCGCGGCGCCCGCGAACTTCACCGCGACCGTCAGCGTCTTCGTCCCCTCGGCGTACGTCTTCGCCGCTTCCTTCACCCCCTCGAGCCCCTTGAGCGCGCCCGTCAGCGCGTCCCCGATCCGCCCCAGCGCCTCGGGCGGGAGGTTCTTCACCGTCACCGTTCCCGGAATCACCAGTTCGCCCAGCCGGTAGGACACGGCGGACTCGCGCACCGAGATCAGCCTCAGCTTCTCCGCCAGCGGATTCCCCGCCAGCGCCCGGCCCACCGCGGAGTGCAGGTCCGGCGCGTCCATCTTCGCCATGAGCGTCACGTCAAAACGCTCCGCCGCCTCGTCAAACGTCCACTTCGGCTCGGCGATCCCCTCCGCCTTCTTCAGCGCCTCGCCCAGCGCGGCCCCCAGGTCCTTGAGCGGACCGGCCTCGCTTCCCTCGATCGAAACCTTCAGCTCGCGCAGCGCGAAGGCCAGCACCAGCTTGTCCTCGCCCGTCGCCGACACGGAAAGCTCGCCGAGACCGCCCTGCTTCCCCTTGAGCGCGTCCTCGAGCTGCCGCGCGTCGCCGTTGAAGAACACGACGAATCCGAGCGCTTTCGCCGAAGCGTCGTAGTACCGCTTGATCCCGCTCGTCCCTTTCAATCCCTGGATCTTCTTCGAGAGCGTCCGGCTCGTGTTCTCGTAGAACCCGTCCGCCAGACCCGTCACGATCACCTGGATCGCGCGCCCGCCGACCGCGTACTCCGCCTCCAGGTCCCGCGCGCGCACCAGCTGGAATCCCTTGAGGTCCTTCTCCACCTGCGCGTGGAACTGCGACGCCGTCCCTTTCCAGAGCAGGCTGACCACGAAGTCGCCGTCCGAAGCGAACTGCCAGTCGAATCCCTTCGCGCCCCCCACTCCGCGCGCCTTGTCCAGGAACGCCCGCCCCTCGCGCTGCACGATCTCCGGCTGCACGCCGCGGATCCGGAACGCCAGCGACCGGAGGGCGAACCCGAAGGTCAGCGCATCGCCGGTGCTCTCGAGAAGCGCCAGCTCGCCGATGCCCTTGTTGTTGCGCCGAAGCGCGTTCTCGAGGGACGTGCGGTCGCCCGAGAAGAACACGCGCAGGGTCATCGCCTGTTCGGCGGCGACGTATTCCCGCGTCACGCCGTCGACGCCCGGCGTCTCCTCGACCACGTTGGACAGGAGCAGCCCCGTCTCCTCGTAGGAGTCGGGCCCGAGCCCCGTCACCTTCAATTTCAACAGGTCGCCCCCGAAACGGTAGACGAGTCCGTCCGCCGCCATGACGTTCAGGTGCAGCTTCTGTCCCGCCTCGTCGCCTGCCAGAGCCGCCATCAGCGCGTCGTGCACGTCCTGCGCGCCGTTGGAGGAAAGGAAGCGGATTTCGTAGGCTCCCTGGGCGTACGCCGCCGTTTCGTTGACCGCGTCGGGCGAGCGCTTGAGCTCCTCCAGCACCTTCTTGCCGACCTCCTGGAGCCGGTCGGGCTGGTGGCCCAGGATGGCGAGGACGAGCATCGAGGCGTTGAGCCGGAACGTGAGGCCGCCCTCGTCGCTCTGGATCAGGATGAAGTCGCGGATGAACTTCTTGTCCGCGCGGAGCTTGTCCTCGAGCTGGGTGATGGTGCCCTCGAAGAAGAAGGTCGCGTTCATCGTCTTCTTCTCGGCGTCGTACGCGGGGGTGACGTCGGAAGCGCCGGCGATCTTCTCCAGGAACTTCCGCATCTTGAGGCCCGCGCTCTCGTACAGCGTGTCCGGAAGTTCCGTGACCTTGACGGACATCCTGCGCGTCTTGATGTCGGGCGCGGCGACCCCTTCCTTCATCTTCTCGAGGAACACGGCCATCGTCTTCTGCATGGCCTGGTCGAGAGCTTTCTGCGAGGCCTTTTCGTTGGACGAGGACGTTCCCTGGCCCTTGTCGGCGGCGCGCCCGACGGCCGCGCCCGTGGGACCGTAGACCGCGGCGATTGTGACCTTCGACTTCCACTGCACCGTGCCGAGATCCTCGTTCTTCGTGACGAGTTCCGTCTCGTTCACCGCCGCGATGAGGAATTTCGCGCCGCTCGCGTCGTACACCTTGCGCGCGACTTCCTTGTAGAGTCCCTCGTCCGCCAGCAGGTCGCCGACAGGCCGACCGCCCAGTTCCTTGAGGGAAGTTCCGCTGGAAGCGACGGTGTACCCCGCGGCCTCGAGCGCGTCTGTCAGCGCCTCCCGCAGGTCTTCCCGGTCCGCCGCGACCACGACCCTCTCGCCCGCCCGCGCGGACAGCCCCATGACGAAGGCGAAGGCAAGAGACAACGCCGCCAGACGTCCCAGCCGGTGCATAGTGAGCCCCTCGTTGAATGTCCCCCTGTCGAGTCTTTCCGGGTCGTGTGCCCCGGGGCGCGAGATGGACGACATTCTAGGAGGTCGCCGCGGGAAAGCAACCATTTCAGGGTGCCGAAGGCTTCGTGCCTCCTGCTCCCCGCTCCGTTATGATCGGGCGATGAAGCGGCTGGCTGCTCTGCTGGGATTGCTCTTTCCGGGTTGCGCTCCGACGCCGGAGCCCGCCCCCGTCCCGACCCCGGAGCCGGCGTGGGTGTTCGAGGCGGATCGCGACCTCATCGGCCCGGGCGGAGCTTCGAAGGTGGACATCGAGATCGACTGGTTCGCCCCCGTGCCGCCCGACGCGCTGGCCCTCGAGGCGCTGGCGGAGGTCGCGCGCCGCGAGTGTCCCGGCAAGGAAATCTCCATCCGCCGCGACACCGAGCTCCCGGGCGAGCGCTGGAAGAAATGCAGGGGAGATCGAATCGAAGCGGCGCTCGACGAGTGCCGCGGGCGGACTCAGGCCGAACCCGGAGTCGCCTACGTCCACATCCTGTATTGCCCGATCAATCCCTGGGGAGAGGAATTCGGCTCGAACGGCCTGTGCCGCCGCCTGCGGAAACCCTTCCCGCACTGGCAGATCTTCATATTCAAGGGCACTCTCCGCAATCGCGCGGTCCTGGGCCTCAAGCCGGAGGTCCTCGACCGCAGCTGCCTGGTCCATGAGTTCGGCCACGCCCTCGGCCTCGTCGAAAACCCTGAGCACCGGTTCGAAGACGGCGGCGGGCACTGCACCGACACGAAGTGCGTGATGACCAAGCCGAAGCTGGCCGCGGTGCTGGACAATGCGGTGGAGGCGATGACCACGGGGCTGATCCCGTGGGACTACTGCGAGAAGTGCCGGGCGGATCTGGCGAGGTCGAGAAAACGGCCCGCCCGGTAAGGGACGCGCGGGGGAGACAGGCCCCCCCGGTTATTTTGATTCCTGCTTCGCCGGCTCAGGCACGGCCTCGAACTCGATCACCAGGAAGACGCATTCCTCTTCGGCCGCGCCCGTCTTTTCGAGCCTCTTCAGTGCCTCCTCCATCTTCTGTTCGCTCTCCTTCTCCTTCGCGGCAAGATCGCGCTCGTCGTCGGCAAGTTCCAGCCCGTCGTCCCCGTCTCCCTTGAGGCGGCGCGAGCCGCCCGTTCCGCCTCCGGCCGGGGACTCCGCCCTCTCCTCTTCGTTGTGGTCGATGTCCTTTTCGCGCTCCGGCGATTTCCCGGCCGGGTCGGACGCGGGAGCCGGCTTGTCCGCCGGCGGAGGATTCCGGGGCGCCCCCGGAGCCGCTCCGTACGATTCCTCGCCCCCCGGCGCGGTGGCGGCGCCGGCTTCACGCCGCTGGTCGTGCTTCGAATCTCCGGGCTTCGTCTCAGGTCCGCCGTCCTGCGGATCCGACGGCCTCCCCGCCCCGGCCCGCATGCCCTCGCCCTGCGCGATCTGCTTCTTCTGCTCCTCTCCGCGCTTCGCGGTCTTGGCCTTCTCGATGCTGTCGTCGAGGTCTTCGAGGTTGCGAAGCGCCTTCTCGAGGTCGCGGGCGCCCGCGACAACCTGGTTGCGGTCGCCTTCCTCCGGCGCCTCCTTCCCGGCCGTCAGCTTGCGCATCTCCCGCTGGCGCCGGGCCACCTCGTCGGCGGCCTTGCGCCCGCCCATCCGGAATTCCGCTCCGCTTTCGCCGAGCGCCGCGACCAGCCGGGTCGCGTCCCTGGCAGGCACGCGGACGACGAGAACGTTGCTCTTTTCCGCAGCGGTGTAGTTGTAGCCCGCGTCCGTCAGGACCTTGCGGACGGAAGTCGAGTCCACGGCCACGTCGGACGAGAACACGGTGATGTGCTGGAATGCGACGTTGGCCTCCGCCGGTCCGGCCGTCACCGGTGCGACCCCGCCCGCCGCGGCGTCCGGCCGCGGGCCGTTCTTGTCCTTCGCCTCGTTCATGCCGGGTTCGAGCACGCCCTGGCCCTTCTTGAGGTCGGCCGGCGCGCCATCCTGTTCCTGCCTGGCGCCCGCGAGAGCGTCGTTGAGTTTCTCCTTCTTTTCGTCACGCCCCCATGACTCGCCGGCCTTCGTCGAGTCGTCCGTGGTCTTGACGGCGGACCGGAGACGTTCGGCCGGCTCTTTTGCGACCGAGTCGGGCTTTCCGGCCGGACCCGTTCGCGAACCGCCCGTGAAGACCGACACGCCCATGTATACGAGGAACACCGCGGCCGCGCCCGACACCAGCTGGATCAGCCCCTGATACCGGCTCATCCGCAGCAGCACTCCGCGCTTCGTCGCCGGCGCCGCCGGAACCGCCGCCGCTCCCTCCGCCCGGATCCGCGCCATCACGCCCGCCGCGAAATTCCGCGGGGCGGAACGACGCGGAAGCGCCGCGACCGCCGCGATCGTCCTGCGGAACTCGTCGAGCTCCGCGCGGCATGCCGCACACTGCTCCACGTGCCGCTCGACCCCGGCGCGATCCGCGTCGGGAAGCGTCCTGTCGACCAGGTCGCTGAAGGACTCTCTCGTCTCGTTGCAGTTCATTTGGTGACTTTCCCTTCTACCCCCAGCTCCTGCACGGGCAGGTCGAACTCGCGTTCACGGCACTCCTCGGCCCACGCCTTGAGCGCCTCCACCAGGTCTCCCAGCTCCTCGACCTCATCCACCAGGTCCTCATGCGCGTTCTGGTTCTCTTCGTTCATTTCGACTTCCTGCCCGGCGCCCCCGGGATCGTTCGCCGGGGCGCCCGTGTCCGGCGGCTCCGTCTTCGTCGGGTCCTTCACGGCGCCCTCCGCCGGGGGAGCCTTCGGCGCGTCGGGCCGGGACTGCGGGTCCTTTCCGCGTTCGCCGCCCGCCGCACCCCCCGTCTTCTTCTGCTCGACCTTCGCCAGCTTGTCCTGCTCCTTGCGCGCCTCCTTCAGCTTCACGTCGAGCTCGTCCGCAGCCGCATCATTCGCCTTCGCGAGCGCGCGGCGAAGAGAGTCCTTCGCGCGGCCCTGCGACGAACGCCGCTTCTCCAGCGCCGCCAGGCACTCTTTCGCCGACTTCGGCTCGCGGTCCCCGGCAAGCGCCTGATTCCGCGATTTCTCGGCGTCGTCCGCCGCCCCGAGTTTCGGCAGTCCGGTGACGGGCGCCGCCTGCCCGAGCGTCGCGGCGATCGCGCCCGCCGCGCCGTCCGCCATGCGGATGACGTCCCGGACGGAGCCGGTCTCCTGGTGCCGGTTGAGCACGACTTCGAGCGACCCGCCGCGCAGAACGAACACCGTGACCATCAGCCGGACGTCGTCGCCCTGGGCCAGGAACGACCCGCGCACGAGCACGCCCGCCTCCAGCGCGTTCAGCAGCCGCACGCCCTGCGCGCTCGCCGCCGCCGGGTCGTCGCTTCCCCCCGACGTCAGCCTCGCGTTGAACTCCCGCCGCATCGCCGCGAGAACTTCCTCGCGTTCGAGCGGATTCAGCGCCGGCCGCTGGGCCAGCGTGCTCGCGATCATCTCGGGCAGGCCCGTTTCCATCCACCCGGCTTCGGGGCTGGTCGCGAGATTCTTGAAGTCGAGGAACACGATGCGCCCCGTGCGTTTCGCCGCGACGGGCGCGGGGTTCACGGAAGCGCCGGTCGTGCCGGTGCCGGGATCGCCGGTCGCCTGTGTCGCGCCGGGATGGCTGTAGATGACGGCGGCGACGAGGAGCGCCGCGAGGGAAGCGGCGAGCGTCCAGGCGGCCACGCGCGCCTTGTCTGCGGGTCCCGCGGCGACGAGCCGCGTTTCGCGCGTGCTCGAGGGAAAATCGCGGATGGAGATTCTCTCGAGGTCGCCGATCAGCGACGACGCGTCGGGATAGCGCGCGTCGCGGTTCTTCGCGAGGAGTTTCGCCACGACCGCCGCCAGGGAGGGCGAAACGTTCGGATTCAGCTCGCGGACGGGGATCGGCTCCTCGGACACGATCTTATTGAAGAGCGCCAGCGGGGTTTCCGCGACGTGCGGGATCTTGCCGCCGAGCATTTCGTACAGCACGACGCCCAGCGAGTAGAGATCGCTGCGGCCGTCGACGTCGTTCGACTGGCACTGCTCCGGGCTCGAGTATTCGGGGGTCCCGAGGTATGTGCCGTCCTGCGTGTAGCCGGTGGACTTCGCAGGGCGGGCGAGACCGAAGTCCAGCACCTTGACGTCGCCGTGCGCGTCCACGATCAGGTTCGCCGGCTTGATGTCGCGGTGGACGAGTCCTGCTTTGTGGGCGGCGCCAAGCGCCTCGGCGATCTGGCGGGCGATCTTGACCGTGTTCGGAAGCGTCGGCCGGAAACCGTCGCGGAGTTCCTCGGCGAGGGTGCGCCCGCGGACGAGTTGCATGGCGATCCACGCGCCGTGCGGGTCGCCGCCGGCCGCGTAGACCGGGACGATGCGGGCGTTGTCGAGTTTTGCGGCCAGGCGTGCCTCGCGCTCGAAGCGTTCCGCGTATTCCTTGTCCGCGGAGAGAGCGGGCGGGAGGATCTTGAGGGCGACTTCGCGGTCGAGGGAGGCGTCGTACGCGCGGTAGACGACACCCATGCCGCCCTTGCCGAGGAGGCCGCGGACTTCGTAGGGACCGACCTTCTTCCCGATCAGGGCGTCGGGGAGGATGAGGGTTTCTTTCGTGCTTTCGGGTTCGTGGCTCACGGGAATCTGACGCCTGTGTTGGGGGAAGGTTCCGGATTTTCAGGATTTTTTACCCAGGTGGAAGGAACGTTTTCATTCCCGGGCGCTGATTGACGTAAGTCCTTATCAGACCTTGCCTTTCAGCTTGTCTTTCAGAGCCTGCCTCGCGCGGTGCAGCCGGCTTCTCACCGTCCCGGTCGGAACGCCCAGCACCTCCGCAATCTCCTCGTACGGCCGCCCCTCGAGATCGCGCAATACAATCATCGTCCGGAACTCGGGTTCCAATTCCCCGATCGCGTCCTGCACCAGCCGCACGTTCTCCGTCTCCACCACCCGCTCGCCCGGCTCAGGACAATCGTCCGCCACGTCCAGCGAACCACCGTCCTCCTCCGACCCGGAACCGCCTGAGTCGAGACTCACCGCCCGACGCCGCTTCGATCCGCGCCTCTCGCTGATCCCGCAGTTGATCGCAATCCGATAAATCCACGTCCCGAACTGCGAGCGCCCCTCGAAACTCGCCAGCGCCTTCCAGCCCTTCACAAACGCCTCCTGCGAAATGTCCGCAGCCTCGTCCTCCCGCCCCACCATCCGGTACACCGCGTTGTAAACCAGGTCCTGATACTTCACGACAAGAACGCCGTACGCGTCCCCGTCGCCGCGCTGCGCGCGACGGACGAGCTCCGCGTCCGTCGGAGTCCCCGCCGGAGGCGTGATCACCTGGGAATCGCCTTTGCTCATTCCGCGTCCGCCGCACAACGGAATCCGATGCCCGCGAAGCCGAGATCCTCATGCTCCAGCCAGCGCCAGCCCAGCCGGCACGCGCTCTCCGGAAACAGGAAACTCCCGCCCTTCACCACCCGCATCGAACCTTCCTTCGTCGAAGTCCACTCCGCCACGTTTCCCGCCAGGTCGAGCGCCCCGCAGGGACCCGCCCCCGACACATGACTCCCCACCCGATTCGCCGCGCCAGACTTCGCGTTCGCCTTCGCCGCGTCCCAACCCCCGCCCCACGGATACTCGCGCCCGTCCGCCGCACCCGCCGCCGCCCGCCCCTCCGCGGCCGGCGGCCACCGCGGTCCCGCCCCCGCCGCGGCCCCCG